>JBLMZV010000078.1:0-8896 GCA_050259015.1 Candidatus Saccharimonadota bacterium | reverse complement strand
GCAAGCGCTCAATGATCGGCTTGACCAGCTCTTCCAGCTTGGAACGGGTGATCTTGAGGTTGAGATGCTTCGGACCGGACGCGTCCGCGGAAATGAACGGCAGGTTGAGATCCGTCTCGAGCACCGTGGACAGTTCGATCTTCGCCTTCTCCACCGCCTCCCGCACCCGGTTCATGGCCATCTTGTCGGAAGTCAGATCCAGACCCGATTCCCGCTTGAATTCGGAAACCACATAATCGATCAGGGCCTGGTCCATGTCCTTGCCGCCCAGCTGGGTGTCGCCGGAGGTGGACAGCACCTCGAAGGTGGCCTGGCCGTTATCCTCGCCGAAGTCCATGATCGTGACATCAAGCGTGCCGCCGCCCAGGTCGAAGACCAGAATCTTCTGATCCTGGTGGGTCTTGTCCAGGCCGTAAGCGAACGCGGCCGCGGTCGGTTCGTTGATCACGCGCACGACCTCGAGACCCGCGATTTCGCCGGCGTTCTTGGTGGCCTGGCGCTGGCTGTCGTCGAAGTAAGCCGGCACCGTTATCACGGCCTTGCTCACCGGCTCGCCCAAAAACGCTTCCGCGTCCTTCTTGATCTTCTGCAGCAGGAACGCCGAGATCTGCTCCGGGCTGTATTCCTTGCCGTTTATCTTGTAGCGGTAATCCGTGCCCATCTTCCGCTTCGCTTCGAACACCGTGCCGTCCGGGTTGGTGACCGCCTGCCTGCGCGCCGGTTCACCCACCAGCAGCTGTCCGTCCTTGGTGAAAGCCACGTAAGACGGAAAGGCCTTGCCCGCCACGGTCTGACCTTCGGCCGAAGGGACGATAGCCGGTTTACCCGCCTCCATCACGGCCGCCGCGCTGTTGGACGTGCCGAGATCGATTCCGATGATTTTTGCCATATACTCTCCTTAACTGCTTAATTGCTTAGATTATTGGTTGATTTAAATCCACTCGATGAATGGACTTAATCCAGCCGATAAAGTAGAATGTAGGGCAAAGGAGGAGTCCACATGCTGCTTTTGACCAAGCTGCCCTTCGAGTCGTCCCTCGCCGGATTCAGCCTCAGGCGGGCCATCCGCCGCGAACTCTCCGAGCTTCTGGTCGCACTGCCCACCATCATCTGCCTGTTCGTGGTCTGCCTCGGCGTCACGATCTTCGGCATCAGCCTGCTCCTTCTGTACCTGGTGGAGGGCGAACCTCTCACTTGGGCCTGCCAGGGCCAGCTCGCCGCCGGACTGAACCTCGGCGGTCTCATCGGGGTGTTTGGGGCCCTGTTCCTTCCCCGGATCTTCCGGCGCTTCGGCTTCCGGGTCGGCGCGGAGTATCTTTAATAAACAGCAGCATCGGTACATTCCGCCGGCCGTGCACGGAGCTTGCTCCAGGCACCGCCGGTTTTTTTTATTCCTTGATCTCGACGTCGATTTTCTTGGCCCTGGCCTTCTCGCTTTTCGGCATCACCACTTTGAGCATGCCGTTCCGGCTTTCTGCCGTGACCCGGCCCGGATCGACATCGACCGGCAGGGTGAGCGACCGGGCGAACGCGCCGCGCCGCACTTCCTTGTGATAATAGCCGCGGCTCCGGTCTTCCGTTTCGGCCGCTTCCTCGCCCCGGATATGCAGGACGTTATTCTCGATCTCCACGGCGACCTTCTTCGGATCCATGCCGGGGATGCTTACCTCGGCCACCACTTCGTTTTCCGTCTCGTACAGATCCACGGCCGGCACCTTGGGCAGCCGTCCCATTACCGGCATGAAGAAATCGTCTTCAAAAAACCGGTCCAGGTCCCGAAACGGCAATCTTACCAAGTTGGACATATTTCTCCTTTCTTCCGCAATGGCGGATTATTTTATTTGTCCGATCCGACCACGACCTTGGCCGGAACGATTACTCTGTCGTTTAAAGTAAAACCGGGCTGCACTTCTTCCAGAATCTCGCCGGCCTTGCCCGCGGCCTCGCCGACCGCCTCATGGATGCTGTGGTCGAACGGCTGTCCGACCGTCGGGATCTTCTTGACCCCCAGCTCCTCCATGGCTTTCTCGAGCTGCTGGATGGTCGCCTTCAGGCCCTTAAGCCAGTCGCGGTACCGGTCATCCTCGGGGGCGTAAGACAGGACCTGTTCCAGGCTCTGCAGCGAGGGCAGAAGCTTGAACACCGCGGCCTCCTTGGCCAGCACCAGCAGTTCGGCGCCTTCCTGTTCCTTCCGCTTCTTGAAATTCTCGAGATCGGCTGCCGCCCGCTTCCAGTTGTTCAGAAGCTCTTCGTTCTCGGCCCTAAGCCTTTCGATTTCCCCGTCGGAGTTAATGCCGGTCGAATCCTGGATGTCTTCTTCTTGCTGGTCCATGGTCCTTTATTTGTTAATCATGAAATTCACGAACACGATGAACGCGGCCGAGCCCGAAAGCAGTTTGGCCAGATACTCGAGGAGCGACAGGTTCTTGGCGTAGGACATCCGCTTGGGCCCGACGATGCCGATGATCCCCTGCTTGCCGGACTTTAAGGTGACGTTGGAGATGACCAGACTGAGGTTCTTGGGCACGGGCAGCGGCAGTTCCTTGCCGATGAAGGCCTCCGGCGCCACTTCCAGGCTCTTGCCGAGCTTCTGGGCATGCTCGTCGAGATGGTCGAACACTTCGGCGATGGCGCTGATGGTTTCCGGATCGTGGACTTCGGGGTCCTGGATGATGTGGGACAGCCCCGTGGCGGAGGTTTCGTTGGGCAGGAGCGCGAACGCGGCCTGGCCGGAAACCTGGGCGATCAGGTTGCTGATTTGCCGGCTCAACTGCTCGTGCTGGCCCTGCAGTTTCATCAGCTCCCCCCGCATAAGCCGCCGCTCCTTTTCCGAAAGCTCGAACCGGCGCATCAGCTGGTTCACGAAGAACCGAAAGCCCTCGTCGGTCGGGATCCGGCCCGCGGATTTGTGCGGCTGATAGATCAGGCCCAGCTTCTCCAGGGTCCCCATCTCGTTGCGGATGGTGGCGGGGCTCTCCTTGAAGTTATACTTTTCCGCCAGTTCCTGCGAACCTACGGGTTTGGCCGTTTCCGAATATTCCTTCACGATGGCGGCCAGGATTTTTTGCTGTCTGAGCCCTAAATTCATGGGTTTTTTGGGGGTTATTTTTAGCACTCCCAACTCTCGAGTGCTAAGCGTAAATCCATTATATTTTTGGCACTCGAACCTGTCAAGTGCTAACCGGGCAAAAATAAAAACAGGCCCCAAAAGGAGCCTGTTTTTGAAAACCTGTTACTGGGCGACGTTGGATCCGGTCGGATACTGGAACTGACCGCAGTCCACGACCGCGATGGCGTCCCAGGTGTGTCCCCTGTCCAGATAAGGCTGGGGGTTGGTGAAGGCCAGTTTCTTGTTGCCCTTCATCATGTACACCGTGGAGCCCACCGTGCACTTCAGGACCGCGCCTTCCGGATGCGGAGAATTCTCCTGGATGTTCGCGCCCTGCTGCATAGTGGTCAGGTCGGAGTCGGAAATGGTCTTGACCGATCCGAAGTTGAAGCCCAGGCGCTTGAAGGCCTTTTCCGAAACGAAGCCCAGGATCTTGCCGTCCTCAGTCACGAACCAGACGGTGCTCTTGGAGCCTTTGATGAGGGTGCCGCCCGAAGGAAGCGCCGGCTTGTCGGAAATGGAAGCCGGAGAAACCTGCGAAACGGTGATCACCCTGATGTCCTGGAACTTGTGTCCCCGGGCCTTGAAGACCGCCGCTCCGCGGAACGGCTTGAGGGAACAGGCGGCAGCCAGATAAACGGTGTTGCTGCCTTCGATTCTGTACAGTTTGCCGTTCTGGATCACTCCGCCCGGGCAAACTTTACCGAAGTCATCCTCTTCGTCGTCGCCGCCGGTGGAGGTGCTGCCGGAGAACGAGCCGGAGATGGTCTGGGTACCCGTGGCGTTAACGGCCGCGGTCGCATCCTTGATGACGCTTCCCGAAACCGTGACGGTGTCGGAAGGGGCCACTGTCGGGACGCTCGTGCCGGCGCTTAAGGTGACGGTCAAAGTCTTGCCGTCCGCGCTCCAGGCCGCGCTGCCGATCGCTGCGGCGCCGTCCAGCCAGCTGTGGCTGTTGTTCAAAGCCAGGACGGTGTTGATGTTATCTTTGGTGATTGCAGGCTTGTTGGTGGCCAGCGAGAAGGTCAAAACGACCGAGTCTCCGGCGTTGGTGCCGCTTAGGTTGGCCGTATTCTTGGCCACGGCGGTCGAGAGGGCAGGAGCCGCGACGACCACGCCGAAGTCGCCGGTGATGGCTGCACTTCCGGTGGCGTTATTGCCGGCACTGTCTTTGATGACCGAGCCTCCGATCGTGACCGTATCCCCGGCTGCCACGGTCGGCAGGTTTAGGGCGGAGCTGAATTTGACGGAGAGAACCTTGCCGTCGTCGCTCCAGGTCGCGGACTGGATCTGGCCGTTGCCGTCCAGCCAGCTGTGGCTGTTGTTCAAAGCCAACACGCTGTTGATGTTGGCGGTGGTTATGGCGGCCTTGTTAGTCGCCTCATTGAAAGTCAGATCGATACTGTCGCCGGCGTCCTTGCCGGAAACGGTGCCCGTGCCCTTGGCCACGGCGGTCGAGAGGGCCGGACCGGTCAGGTCAGGGGCGCTCAAGGCTGCGGTCGTAGTCGCGGCAAGGGTCGGCGAATTGGCCGAGGTCACCACGGCATTGGCGGGCAAAGTTACGGCCACCTTGTCCGGCTGCGCCCAGGAAGCCGAAGTGGCGAGAGTGACGAAATATTTGTCGCCTGTCGCGGAAATGGCGGTGCTGCCGGAGTTGACCGCAATCACGGTCGGGGTCCCGACGTTCACCGAAGTGTTCGAACCGATCTCCACGGCGGAAGAGAGGTCCGCGCCCTTAAGCAGCTTGACCGAGGCCAAGTCCGCCGAAGAGGCGCTGGAACCGGTTTCGTTCGTGACTGTGACAGCCACGGAAGTCAAAGTTTCGGAAGCGTCTTGCATCAGGCCGAAACTGAACAAGTTCGCGGTGCTGCTCGCGTTCACTGTCGCGGCGCTCGTAACCAGCGAAACAGGGGCCGTAGACACGGTCACCGCTGCGAACGCGGGGGAGCCGGCCAAAAGCAAAGCCGCTACCAACATGAGTTTCTTCATAATAAAATTCGTTTAATGATTTTAACGTTAATTGCTTAGCAATATAAGCATATCACCTTTAAAATTATGCTTGTAATTATTGCATAGCTTTAAACGCAGCAGGATGAATTTTGTTTCAGACGGCAACCCCGCCTCCAGGACAAGCCGGAAGGCGGGGTTTGGGGTAAAAAGCTTAGGCCGCGGGAACGGTGGTCGGCACCGGGTAGAACCTGAGTTGCAGGAGCTTGAGTCCGGAGTTGTCGTACTGCCAGAAGTAGTCCTGCAGGCTGTCGTTAAAAAGGTTTACGCGTTCGGTGATGCCGTCGCCGTTGATGTCAGCGTAGATGTACAGCAGGTCCTTCGACACGTTGGTGAAGGTGGACTTGCCGTTCTTGCGGGTCACGGTCACGGAGCCGACTGAGCAGATCTGCTCGTCATCCGCGGTGCCGTAAACGCCATCCAAACCTGCCCCGGTGGCACAGGTCGTCATCTTCGCGCTGCCGTTGGGCTTGCCCAGAGCCCGGGCGTAGACGGAATAAGTGGTGGTGCCGGAATTCGTCGGATCCGGATTCGGAAGCTGAAACTTGGCGGAGCCGTCGGTGCCGTTGGCGTCCAGGACCTGGAAAGCGCCTTCCGAAAGCATGATCTTGGCGCTGCCCGAAAGCGGCACGAAAATCACGTGGCCGCTGCCGTCAGTCATGTCCGCGGTCTTGGGGTTTTGGACCCCTATGATGTTAAGGTTGTAATGCGCCCCGTTGGGTGCGCCGTTGCCGGCCTCCGCGACCGGAACCATCAGGCCCATAACCATTGGCAGGATTGCCAACAATGAGAGGATTCTCATATTAGATTTGGGGTGAATGATAAATCATGACCTTTTGTTTTAGCCAAGAAACTGGGCATTATAGCACCCGCTTGCGATTTGTAAAGGGCAACAAAAAATCCCCCTTTCGGGGGATCCTAAAGTCGGCTATTCCATTTTCGCGATCACGATGAAGCGCTTAAGGGCCGTGCCCAGGGGATACGAAGTCTGCAGGGTCAGGAACTTGTCCTGGTAATCCTTCTGCCCCAGCAGAGAGGTGTCCGTAGGCTCGGCCACCATGGTCTCCGAGACCTTGTATACGAACTCCCTGCCGTTCCCGTCGGTCAGGATGACCCGGTCGCCGACCTTGATCCGCGGAAGCACGGCGAACACGTTCTTGTAGTCGCCTTTGGCCCACAGATAATCGGAGGAGTGTCCGAAGATGTAGACGTTGCCGAGCTGACCGGGTCCGGCCGTGCCGGGATAATGCACCACGCCGTTCTGCAGGTGTTGCTGGAAAGTCTGTTCGGAGGCCTCGGTCGGGTACAGGATGGGTGCATCGATGCCCAGTGCCGGGATGAGCAGACGGTCCTTCGCGGTTTTCGCTTCTCGCTCGAGGGTCGGGGTGTAGCGCACGGCCACGTCGGCCGGCTTCTGAAAAATATATTCGAGGTTCTCCCGAAAGAACCCGAAGTCCAGGACCACGACCGCGGCCAGCACGATCGCGAGCATATAGAGAAACTTTTTGAGCCAATCAAGCATGATGATTTTCGGCAATTAAATGAGGCTGCGGCCAGCCTCTGGAACTTCACCCGTTAATTGTAGCGCGTTTTGCAAAAAAACCGAAAGACGCCGGGACAAGGATCAGATTTTTATCCGACTCACGCGCCGTAGGTGTCGTGCTCGGTCATGTTCTTCTCGTCCGGCTCCGGATGAGGGTGCGGATGGATTCCGCCGCGCGGACCCGCAGGCTGCATCCTCCGGCCCATCCAATAGCCGAAGCTTAGGCCGATGACCAGGACCGCAATCATGAGTATCCATTCCATAAACGCGGGATTAATGACAAAAAAAGACCAAGGACAAACCCTGGTCTCGTTTGGGGATCAAGTTGGATTGTGTTGAATTCGTGCCCTTACTTGGTGGGATCATTTCTGTGGCCTATCTTGCCATGTTTCGCGGCCTTTTACCTATTATATCACCGCGTTTCCGCTTGGCAAGCTAAGCTTTCCAGTCCCGAATGACCACCTGGTGGCCTTTCAGGGAAAGCCTGACCTTCTGCTTTTCCCGCCAGCCCAGCTTCGCGATCATCTCCACGGGGATGGTTACGGCCAGCGACGCCCTGCCCACCTTGGTTATCTTCCGGATGTTCCGGTCGACTATTCTTGGGTTTGCCATGTAAGTATTTAATTACGTAATTAATTACTTACCGAAATCCTGGTCGTGCGGCACGGAATCACCTGTCCGCCTCTTCCTAAGACGGCGGGCCATCATAAACCAGGTCACGAGCAGAAGAAGCAGGAGGAGCGAAAGCCAGCCCCACCACGAGAAGATGAACCAGGCCTGGCCGCTGCCGGGCTGATCCGTAAAAAGCGTTCCGGCCGT
This sequence comes from Candidatus Saccharimonadota bacterium, assembly GCA_050259015.1. Taxonomy (GTDB): domain Bacteria; phylum Patescibacteriota; class Doudnabacteria; order UBA920; family O2-02-FULL-48-8; genus JBLMZV01. Next base: position 1,418 of record JBLMZV010000078.1, on the reverse strand, counting down.
TTCCCCCAGATCCGGAGTGTCGGTTTCCGTTTCCGCAGCCAGCACGCGCGGGATAAAGAAGCCGGCCGGCTCTCCGGGCTTCGGGATATGGCCTGGGCCTTGGGGCGGCAGGGGATTCTCTGTGGTCTCGCCTGCCACTATCCCCGGCTCTTCCGGGTTGCCCGGTTCCGGCGGCGCCGGCGGATTGGGGTTGTTGGGGATCAGGACCACGCCGCCGCCTCCCCCGCCGAAGGTGTGCACTTCCTCTTCCTGCCGGTCGGAGAGGCCGAACGTGATGTCAAAACTCAAAGTCTGTCCCTGCACGCCGTTGCCCGCCGTCTGGTCCATCGTCGCAGTCAGGTCATACTGCCGCGTCTCCTTGCCCGCGACTATGCCCAAGGATGTCTCCTGCTGGCTTGAGAGCTCGGATAAAGTCTTGCGGAACAGCTCCGTGCCGTTTGAGGACACGCTCAGGGAAATCGCGTCTCCCAGATGGCCGGGATCCACCAGATTGAACAAGAGCAGTCCGGCCTGGCGGTCGTTGTCGGATTGGTTGGCTATCTTAACCCAGCGCGTCACCTGTTCGCCGGGCGCGAAATTGGCCTCGGTAAAGAGCGGCTCCATCTGGGTGACGATGACTAAGGCTTGGGCTCTGGCCGGCAGGCCGAACGAAAACATGCCGAGCATGAGCACAGGCAAAATCAGGGCGATGAATTTTAGGAATCTATTCCGTGACATTTGGTTCGGTGATAATTGTTTCGTCAGCGGCAGGAGGCGGCGGCGCGGTTTCGACTGTCGGGACCGGCGCCGGCTCTTCTTCCACAATGGCCGGTTCCGCCTCAGGCTGTTCTTCCGCGATTACGGGTTGCGGTTCTGCGGCCGGCTCCGGCGATTTAGGTGTTTCCGTCTCAATCGCAGGCTCCTCAGGCGCGGGTGTTTCCGCAGCAGGCTCCTTCTTCCCCTCTTCGGACGGCACCGTGGGTTCCCCGGTTGCCGCGGGCATCACCTTTTCCGTCGGGTCTTCCACTACCGGAGGCTCTGGAGTCTCTTCCAATTTATTCGGCCCTCCGGGCGTGGGTACGGGGTCCACCCAATTGCTCGACCCGTCCGGAATCCGGGCGAACGATTTGTTCTCAGGCACGGTTTGCGTACAGTTCTTATCGTCGGCTGTCCCGTTCGCCTTACCGGGCGTGGGCTCGAGCAGGTCGCAATAAGGAGCGTCATAGGAATAGGAATCGATCAGGCTGTCTGTGGCGTCGTAAAGACGGACCGTATCCCGGTTGTTGTTCATCTGGAAGTTGCTCGGACCGCAGTCCTCGCCTTTCCTGAACACCACCAGGTATCCATGCGCGGGTATTATCGTGATCCCTCCCAGGGTTCGACAGCTCTCGATAAAAATTCTATGTTCGTCGTTGGAATCCCGCAACGAGTATCCGGCC
>JBLMZV010000077.1:0-15723 GCA_050259015.1 Candidatus Saccharimonadota bacterium | reverse complement strand
ACCCGGATTTCCGGCCTTTTCTGTTCCGTCGCCGTAATCCGGCCGAGTCCGAACGCACAGAAAGCGACGAGCAGATAGCCTACTGACAATGCGATCGTTTGTTGGTGGCTTTTTAGAAAATTTTTAATCTCCATTTTCATTTCGTTTTATATGCAGCAATATGCCTTCGTGTTGGGTCGGGTCTATACCCTGTCTTTGGCGGAACTTCTATGCCTGCTCGCGAACATGGGCGTTTCGTATCGGATCGTCGCCTGCTCGCCGGAGGTGGTGATAGTGGAGACCGACAAACAGATCGACGCGCAGGCCGTTCAGGCGCGCTTAGGCGGCGTTATTAAGATTATACGCCTGTTCGACAGTTTCCAAAAGAAAGGCAAGGAGTACCCTTCCCAGACCCTCGAGAACTATTTTACCTTCAAACGGGTCAAAAACGACTACTTTAGCGATTATTCCGGCAAGCGCCAATTCGGCGTTTCCATCTATACTTTGGACCCGGCGCTCCGGTTCCGGGAAGAATCTCAGCGTATCGCCTTCTACATCAAGAAGATCCTGCAGGAAGAGGCGCAGAGCGTGAGGGCAGTGGTCCCCCAATTCCCGGCGCAGGCGCTGTCGTCCGTGCTGGTCAACGAGAACCAGCTGCTGCACAAAGGCGCCGAGATCTGCGTGATCGCCGGCAACCAGCGCGTTTTCGTGGGCAAGACCGTGGTCGTGCAGAATTACGAGGATTACGGCCGTCGTGATTATCAGCGTCCGGCGCGCGACGAACGGGCGGGGATGATTCCGCCTAAAGTCGCCCAGGTGATGATCAATCTGGCGGGGACGCTCAAACCTTTGGATTATATCCTCGATCCGTTCTGCGGCTCCGGCACGATTCTGCAGGAGGCCATGCTCATGGGCTACCGGGCGATCGGATCCGACATCGAGCAGGTCGCCATCGAGAACAGCGAAAAGAACCTGGAGTGGTTCCGCAACCGCTATCGCGTGTCCCCCGGCCGCTACAAGCTGTTCGCGTCCCATGCCGCGGAAATATCCCTGCACCTGCCGAACTTCCCCGTGTCTGCCGTGGTTTCCGAGGGCACCTTAGGGCCGATTTACGTCAAACCGCCGAAAAAGGCGGAAATGACCGCAAACTTCAAGAATTTAGCCAAGCTCTATGACCAGGTGTTTAAGGAGTTCAAGAAGTTCCTGAAGCCCGGAAGCCGGATAGTAATGTCCTTCCCGGCCTACCGGCAGGCCAATTATGAGTACGAGTTCTTCCCTGCTCTTGACTTTATCGGTCAAAATGGGTATACTGTCGTAGACCCTATTTCTCCCGAAATTACGGCCAAATACAAGTTCCTCCGCGTGACGGACCGCAAGAGTATCGTTTATGACCGGAAGGACCAGATTGTCGCCCGGGAGATAATGATCATAGAAAATAATCCCAGCAACGGTTCTCAGGGTATCGGAACCGAAGAAGTTAAGTTGAAGGCTGTAATAGCGGATGCTGAGGCATCTAAGACAGAATTCAGCGAAGAAAGCGACGTAAAAGATGGCGCATAAGAAAGCCGGAGGTTCTACCTCTCTCGGCCGAGATTCGCAGGCCAAGCGTCTCGGCATCAAACTATTCGGCGGCCAAATCGCGAAAATCGGCAATGTCATCGTCCGCCAGCGCGGCACCAAGTGGCACGCCGGAAAGAACGTGAAGCGCGGTTCCGATGATACGCTGTACGCGATGTCCGTCGGCACCGTAAAGTTCAACAGCAAGAAAGTCCGCGGCTTCGACGGCAACCTGCATCTCCGGAAATTCGTCCACGTCCTGCCCACGGAAGCCAAGAAGGCCAAATAACCTGTTTCGGAAACAACCCCGCGCAAGCGGGGTTTTTGAGTGCTTCAGGCCGGGTTCCCCGGGCCTGGGGTTTGTGGTATCATTATCTGACACGAAAAAGGAGGTTCATAAATATGAGAGGCGCCGGTTTCATCGACCCCTTGGAGGAATCCCGTTCGCTGCGCGAACTGCCGATCGTGAGCCAGGCGTTCCTGATGGTCCTGTCCCGCAGCCCTATCCTGATGTTCGTTCTGCTGGTTGTTGCCGTCTATGTCCTGATCACGGGCGCCGCGTTCCACCAGTTTCTGCTCGCGCGGGCCTTCGTGATCGGGAGAGGCTGGCGAGTTTCGGTGGCCGGCGCAAGTTTTCTGATGTTTCTTTTGGCCGCCTGGTATCTCGTGAGCTTCTTTACCGTCCGGCACTGCCTGAGCGCATTCGATGAACAGGTTGTGAAGGATCCGATTGCGGAAACCGTAGTGCTCCGGTATAAGACGCGGTATTGCGCCTGGCGCAACTGCAGGCAGTGGCTGGAGTTCGCGGTCATTCTCCTCCTGTTCGGAGGCTTGGGGCTTCTGCTGACCATCTGAGATCGGAGACCTCATGGAATCAACAAAAGAGCATCCGGAACCGCCCGAGGCCATGTGCACGTGCGGGCACTTCTTCCTGCTCCACCGGAAAAGGGAGGGACAGTACGAGTGCGTGGTGTGCCAGGCGGAAGGCAACTATTGCGGGCAAGCGATCGATTCAGGCGCCCGGCTGGTACTCCTGCCCATCGCTTCCCTGGCCGACATGCCGCCTCTGGAATAGCCAGGGCTTGAAAGCCGCGGCGACTGCAAATGTTGCAGTCGCCGTTTTTTTGCAAATAAAAAAGCAGGTCCTTTGCGGACCTGCTTGCTTCATCTATTCGAATCTTCGGCGAGTCGGTTCTCCCAGTACTCGATCTCGAGAAGCTTCAGGAAGGCTTTGGCGTTCACGCACTGCTGCGCGTCCGGGTCGTCCAGGCGCTTGTTGACGTTCCCGGAAGCCAGGTAGCTAAATGCCGAAGACTCCTGGAATCTCCGCTCCGCCAGGTACTTCCGGATTACGTCTTTGACAACCTGCTTGTCGTGCCCTGAGTCGATGTATGGAGCGAAGCCGAATTCCAGGAATCCCCAGATCACAAGGCTCCGGTGCGGGCTGAGAAATCTTGCCGATTCCCGGCAGTCGAAGTCGTGCCTTGCCGACCAGTGGGAGCAGCATCCCGGGTGGCCGGGTTCGCAGTGGTTCCAAAGCACGGATTCGACCTTCCGGAGGTAGCTGTGGACTTTGTCGGGCAAGCTGCCGGCGCACAGTTCCGGTTGGCGTTCCTTGAGCAGATTCAAGACTTCCAGGTGGAACGGGATCAAGCTCGGGTGAACCGGAACATGCGGCAGGATGCGCGAAAACAGCATCGTAAGAGCCGTCTTCTTGAGTTCGGGGTATGCGCTTTTTGCGGCAGACAGGAACATCTCCGCGGTTGTGTATGCTCGGCAAACCCGGTCGGCATCAGGGGTGACTGCGAGCATTTCGCCGATTTGCAGTGCCAGGTTGTGAAGCACCCCGCTCATCTGCCAGGGGTTTGCACACTGACTGATGACATTTTCGACCTGCTCCCACGTGTACCTGTGGTTCGGTTGGAGCTTGAACTTCATGCCTTCCATGCATCCTCCTTAGATGTGCCGCCCAGATGGCGGGCGGCGAAGGAACAAACAGCTAAATATAATAGCTTGAAGCTACGTCGATTGCAAATCAAAACCGCCCCGCGCCGTTAGGCTAAGGGGCGGCCATGTCTTCCGGCAAATCCGTTTAGGCTTCCTGGTTTTGCTGGGCGAGAAACGACCGGACCAGCATAGGCACCCGGTTCTTCAGCCATTCGGCCATACCCAGTTCTTCCCGCATGATCTCGCGCGCCAGTTCCGCGGTCTCCTCATCCCCCACCGCCTCCGCGCCCGCGGCCAGGGCCTGGTAAGAGGCGGCCTCCATGCTCTCCTGGGTAAAGTCCGCGATGCCGTTTTTTACCGCTTCGTCGGAGAACGGTCCGGTCGAGCGGGCGCTTAGGAATCCTGCCAGATTGTACACGCCGGCTTTGATGTCGGAGACGTCGCCTCCCAGGGCTTCAATGCGGTTCTTGATCCGTTCCGCCTGGGAGCGGGTTTCATCGAGATGCTCTTCCACTTTTTTTCTGATCTCGGGCTGGTCCTCGACGTCGGAAAGCCGGTGCTCCATGATCTCCTCGGACTCCTTCTCCATGGCGAAAGCGTCCTTGAGCCAGTTTAGTATCGTCTTTTTTTCCTTCATCCTGCTCCTTTCAGGTTAATATTCTCGGTCTCATTTTGGCCTATCATAACCGGGAGTACAATCAGACTATCTTACGATAACGTTTGGTTTGAGTGTCCGGTGGACTTGTGCCTGGCAGGATTGACCAATGTTTCCGTTTAGCATATAATCTAAGGCTAAAAAGGAGGAGCCCAAGATGCTTGAGATGGCTGAGGGAATGAAAGCGGCCTACCTTGCGTGGGTGTTCGCTCTCCCCTTCCCGGTTCAATTGACGATCGGAATCGTTTTGGTGTTCGCCTGGGGACTGGTGATCGTCCTTGTTCAAAGAAGCCCCAATGACCTGAAGTTGTACGACTGGAGGCTCCTTCTTTTCGAAGGCCTGCTCATTTCCATTCTTGCTTTCCCGCCGGCCTGGCTGGTGGCCGTGGTTTGCGCCTTACCGGCGGCGGCAGTCGCCGTCGGATGGAGCCTGTCGAGCTGATTCCGTGAAAGGAGTTTAGAATGGATCCTGTGAAGAGGCGGCGTATCGAATACCTGCACCATCAGATGAACGAAGCCATTCGCGAAGCCATGAAATCAGCGAACGGCCAATGGCTCCAATCCGGAGAGAAGTTTCGGTTCATCTGCGAGCACGGTTCGCACTTCCACGTGGTAGACGGCACGATCACCGGAATAGAGCTTTCCGACGAGGGGGGCCTGCAGATCGAGGTAAGCAACCGGACCATGTGGGGCCGGCCGATCATGTACCTGGCCTTCACGAAGGAACGCGGCTGGAGTATCCGGCTCAAGCTGCCCGCGCCGACGAAGTCAGAGATGGAAGTTGAAGGCTCTGGCGAGCGACATGTCGCAGAGTCGTACTTCGACGGTTACTTCGAGGCCTGGTCATCCAGTTAGGTAGAAAGAAAACGCCTTCGGTGCAAACCGGGGCGTTTTTTATTCATGAAAGTATTCAGTAATACATTCAGTACACAAGACAATATGCAAAATTAAACACCGCAGCCTTTTCAGGCTGCGGTGTTTATGGTATCAAAAGAATTTAGCCTGCGATGACCTTGGGGGCTTTTTCGGCTTCCACCACTTTCTGCTGCTCCTCAAGCTTGGCCTTCTCCTCGGCCTGTCTGGCCTTCTCTTCCTTGTCTTTCAGGGCTTTGACGAGATTGCTGATCTTGGTAGCCGCCTTCAGGAATTCCACGAACAGGGGCGAGGGTTTAAGCGGCCGGGATTTGAATTCCGGGTGGAACTGCACGCCCACGAAGAACGGATGCTTCTCGAGTTCGATGATTTCCACGAGGTGGCCGTCCGGGCTGGTGCCGGCGAATTTCATGCCGCGGGCCTCGAACTGCTTGCGGTACCTGTTGTTAAATTCATAGCGGTGGCGATGGCGTTCCGAGATCTTTTTCTCGCCGTAAGCCGCAAAAGCCCGGCTGTCTTCGGAAAGGACGCAATCCCAGGCGCCGAGGCGCATGGTGCCGCCGTACTCCTTCTTCAGAAGCTTCTTTTCCTGCTCCGGCATGACGTGGATGACCAGGTGCTTGGCGTTCGGGTTTACTTCAGCCGTGTTGGCGTCCTTAAGCTTGAGCACGTTGCGCGCGAATTCGATGGTGGCCATTTGCATGCCGTAGCACAGGCCGAGGTACGGGATGTCGCGGGTGCGGGCGAAGGTGATGGCGGAAATCATGCCCTCGATCCCCCGCTTGCCAAAGCCGGGAGTAATGACCACGCCGTCCATGCCTTCCAGTACGCCGGTGCCGTCCTTTTCGATCTTTTCGGAATCGATCCAGTGCAGCCTTGCCTTGACCTTGTTGGCCCAGGCCGCGTGCTTTAGGGATTCGATGATGGAAACGTAGACGTCGGAGAGGTTAAAATTGCCGGTGCCGAAGTACTTGCCCACGACCGCGATATGGACTTCCTTTTTCACGGACTTCACGGTCCGCATGAGGGCTTTCCATTCGCTCAGGTCCTTCTTGCCCTCCGGCAATCCGAGCCTGACGAGGATCTTTTCGCCGAACTTCTGGTTCTGCATCACGATCGGCACTTCGTAAATGGACGGCAGGTCGGGGTTCGAGATGACATCCTCTTTCTTGACGTTGCAGAACAACGCGATGCGTTCCTTGCGGCGGTCGTCTACCGGTTCTTCCGCGCGGGCCACAATAAAGTCCGGCTCGATGCCCATGGAGTTGAGCATGCGGACGGACTGTTGGACCGGCTTGGACTTCATTTCGCCTAAGTTTCCCGGAATCGGGAGGTAAGCCACGTGGACCTGGATGACGTTCGAGGGTTCCCGGAGCTTCATGATACGGGAGGCTTCGAAGAAGATGCCGTTCTGGTATTCGCCCACGGTGCCGCCGAGTTCCACGATGCAGATATCGGAGTTCTTGCCCGCCAGTTTGATGCGGCGGATGATCTCGTCGGTAATATGCGGAATGGCTTCCACGTCTTCGCCGTCGTATTCGAACGAGCGTTCCTTGCGCAGCACTTCGGAATAGATCTGGCCGGTGGTGATGTAGTTGGCCCGGGTCAGGTCCTCGTTCATGAACCGTTCGTAGTGGCCGAGGTCCTGGTCGGTTTCGATGCCGTCATTGGTAACGAACACTTCGCCGTGTTCCTGGGGGCGGATGGTACCAGCGTCGAGGTTCAGGTACATATCCACCTTCACCGGCGATACGGTATAGCCTTTGCTCTTGAGGATGGCGGCGATGGAAGAAGCCGTAATCCCCTTCCCTAATCCGGAAATGACACCTCCGGAAACGAAGATGTATTTAGTGGGACGCTTAATTTTCCTGGCTGGCCGGCGGACGCTCTTGGCTCGCGCCTTGCGGTTCTTGGCTTTCGCCGTTTTCTTCGCCGCGCGAACGGTTTTCTTCTTGATCATATTGCCTCGACGTTAATGTTAATTGTTGTCTTATGGCTTGGTGTCAAACGGATCTCCACTTTGTGCATGCCCGTGGTCTTGATGGGTTCGGTGATGTTTATCTGCGACGGTTCGAAGGTCAGGCCGTTCTTTTCCGCCAGGGCCTTGGCGATCTCGTCCTCGTGGACCGCGGCGAACAGCTTGGTCTTGTTGGCTTTGGCCTTGATGCTCAGGGTCTGGGCCCTCAATTTCGCCTCCAGGGCCAGGAATTTCTCTTCCGCGCGGCGGCGTTTTTCGGCCTGTTCCCGGTTCTCCTTCTCGATCTTATCCACTGCTTTGTCGGTGGCTGCCACTGCCAGTTTCCGGGGTATTAAAAAATTTCTGGCATGTCCGTCAGAAACTTCTTTGACCTGTCCAGCCTTGCCTAAACCCGCGACGTCTTTCGTTAAGATTACCTTCATAAGGGTTCAGTCCAAAAAATTAGAAGATTTCGGTTAAACCTCCTGTTTTCATTATATTCTCAAGTAACGGCGGATAGCAATACTGCTGGAGACGACCCCGAGCCCTAACCCGGCTATCAGGTTGAGGCCTAAGATCTTCCAGATGAGCCCGGTCGTCAGGCTGCCTCCGATGGTATTGAGCGACAGGAATTGTTCGACCCGGGCCGACATCAGGGACAGCAGGCCCCACATGACGAGGGTGGTGACAAGGGTGGCGAACACGCCGTACATGACCCCTTCTATGATGAAAGGCCAGCGGATGTACCAGTTGGTGGCGCCCACCAGGCGCATGATCTCGACTTCCTGCCGTCGGTTGTAGATGGTAAGCCTGATGGTGTTGAACATGACCATCAGGGTGACCAGCACGAAAACCGTTGTCAGGATAATCCCCAGGCGCGTGATGGTGTCCGTGATTTTGTACAGGCGGTCGATGACCTTGCTGTTGTCCCGCACGCGCGAGAAATACGGCTGGTAGCGGTCGCCGGTCAGGGTCGTGGCGATTTTAGCGTAGTCGGTCAGTTCGTTGGCTTTGATGGCGAACGAGTTCGGCAGCGGGTTGTCGGAATCCTGGAATTCCTTGAGGGTCTCAAGGAGCAGTGGCTCATTCTTGTGGGCCTCCATGAATTTGTCCTTGGCCACGGTCTTGGGAATGAATTCGATGTTCTTGATCTCGGGCATGCCCTCCAATTCCGCCTTGATGTCGCCGATCTCCTTGTCCGAAGTCTGGTTGTTGAAGTAGACGGTGATCCCGACCTTGTCCTGGATATTCTGCAGGGACAGATCGGTCAGGGTGTAGAGCACGAGAATAGTCGAGACGATGAACAGGGTGATCGTCATTATTGAAGTCGCCGCAATGGACAGCCAGATGTTGCGGAAGAAATTGGTGAACCCTGATTTGAATAAGCGCTTCGCGGTGACGAATGGCATAGATAGTGGGCAGTTGTTAGCGGTCAGCGGAGAGCCGTCAGCTTACTCCACTTATCGCTATTCACTAATAACTTACAAAACGTATTTGCCTTTTTCCTGGTCGTAGATGACCTGTCCTTTTTCGATGGTCACGACCCGTTTCTTGATGCTGTTGACCAGGTCCTTGGCATGCGTCGCGAGGATCACGGTCGTGCCTTTGTGGTTGATCTTAAGCAGCAGCTGGACGATTTCCCAGGCGTTGATGGAATCCAGGTTGCCGGTCGGTTCGTCGGCCAGAAGCAGGACCGGTTTGTGGGCCAGGGCTCTTGCGATGGCCACGCGCTGCCGTTCCCCGCCCGACATCTCGTGCGGGAACGACTTGGCCTTTTCTTCCAGGCCCACCAGTTCCAGAATCTTCGGGATTTCCTTGCTGATGGCGTCGGCGCGCTCGCCGGCCACTTCCATGGCGAAAGCCACGTTCTCGAAGGCGGTGCGGTTCGGGAGCAGTTTGATGTCCTGAAACACCACGCCGATCTTGCGGCGCAGGTAGGCGATGTCCGAGGCACGGATGCGGGACACGTCGATGTCGTCGATAAGGATCCGGCCGTTATCGGGCTTGTCTTCGCCTATTATCAGGCTCATGAGGGTGGATTTCCCGGCTCCGGATTGTCCGACTAACGAAATAAACTCCCCCTTGTGGATCTCAAGGGAGACGTCCTGCAGAGCGACTGTATTGCCGTATGTTTTTGTTACGCTGTCGAATTTAATCATCGGTAAGCATTATACCAGAAATATATTCTTTTGGGTAAGATTTTTTAGGAAAAATTATTGCACGGCGGCTGAAGGCGGGCTTTTTCGGCTCCATTCCAGGTAATCTTTGACGAATTCGGACAGGTTGCCCTCCAAAACGCCGGTCGCGTCCGAGGTTTCGTACCCGGTGCGGTGGTCCTTGACCATCTTGTATGGGTGTAGGACGTACGAGCGGATCTGGTTGCCCCATTCCGCGCTGTGGAATTCGCCGCGCAGCTCCTGCCGTTCCTTGAGTTGCCGGTCCTCCTCGAGTTTGGCCAGCTTCGCGGCCAGGATCCGGAGGGCCTGTTCCTTGTTTTGGGTCTGCGAGCGTTCGTTCTGGATGACGACGGTGATGCCGGTCGGCTTGTGCGTGGCCCGGATGGCCGAGTAGGTCGTGTTGACCGACTGCCCGCCGTGGCCGCGCGAAGTCTTGGCTTCGATCTCCACGTCGTCCATGTTAAGCCGGAACTCTTCCTGCTCTATGATCGGCAGGACTTCGACTAAGGCGAAAGACGTCTCCCGGGTGTGGCTTGAGTTGAACGGCGATTGCCTGACCAGGCGGTGCACGCCGGCTTCGCCCTTGAGGTAACCGTAAGCGTAAGGACCTGTGATCTCGAACACCACGCTTTTGATTCCGGCTTCCGTTCCGCGGCTCTCGTCTATGATCTGGGTCTTGAATCCCTGCTGTTCCGCATAGCGCAAATACATCCGGAGCAGCATCTCGGTCCAGTCCTGGGCATCCACTCCCCCGGCGCCGGCATGGATGGACAAGATGGCGTTGTGGTTGTCATATTTGGCCGAGAGGAAGGTCTTGATGCGGTACTGCTCGAAGAGGGCTTCTGTACGCTCAAATTTGGCCCGTAAATCGCCCAAAAGGGCCTGGTCGGACTCTTTCTCGGATAGCCGGGTTAAGCCTTCCAGATCGGCGATTTCGGCCTCCAGTTTTTGCCATCCTTCCGCGTCGTTTTTGAGCCTGTCCAGCTCACGGGAAACATCCCTGGCCTTGGCCTGATCGGCCCAGAAGGCGGGGTCCGCCATCCGGTCCTCTATCTCCAGGATCCGCTGTTCTTTCTGGCCCAGGTCAAAGATGCTCCTTCAGGCTTTGCATCCGGCCTTTTAGCGTTTCGATCTCTCGAATTAAATCTTGCATGGTGTTCTTAAATTAGTGATTATTTGCCCGCGTTCGGCATCCTGAGCCACTTGTTGTGCTTCAGATGCCAGCTGCTCACGTCCGAGGTTTGGATCTCATCCCAGAGTTTTTTCGCGGACTCCGTATACAGTTTCTCTTCCCTGACCTTTTGCCTGAACGGTTTCCATTTTTCCGGAAGCTTGGATCCCTGTTCCTCCATCTCCTTCATTTCCAGATCCACGTCGAGGTTGTCTGCGTCCTTCACGATCTTCGCCTCCAGGCTGTCCCTGGCCTCGTAGCTTTTCAGTTCCGAAAGGAAATCGGAAATAATGGTTCCGTCGAACATGTCCTCCACCGCCTTGTTTTCGTCCGCCTGGGCGTAAACCTTCTGGATGTAGCCGAGATCCGAGGTCCGGGTTTCGGCCATGTCGTGTACCAGGGCCATCTTCAGAAGCTGTCCGAAATCCGTCAGCCCCTCCATCTTGGCAATAATCAGCGCCAGCCACATCACGCGGACAGTGTGCTCCATGACGGACGCCGGTTCGTGATCCAGATGCTGCTTCCAGCCGCGGGGCATGTTCCTCAGGGTACCCAGTTCGTACAAAAATTCGAGATCTCGTTCGTGGTTCATATGTTTATAATATTTCGCGTTCGTATTGCACGAACGAAAAGCCGTCGTGCTTCTCTTCCGCGGTCTTCTTCCATTTGCTCGGGTCGATTTCGGGAAAGAACGTGTCGCCGTCCGGCACATCCTGGTCCACCTCCGTGATGTAGAGGCGGTCCACCCGGTCGATGGTCTGCCTGTAGATCGAAGCGCCCCCGATGATCATCACCTCGTCTTCCTTCCTGAGATCGTTTAAGGCGCTGTCCAAATCGTGGTAGACGACGACATCCGAAGGCTTGTCCGGCCAGTCTTCCTTAGAGATCACCACGTTCCTGCGGTTGGGTAAGGGGCCGTTCAAGCGGCCGGTGATGGAATCGTAGGTCTTCCTGCCCATGACCACGGTCTTGCCGAACGTCAGCTCCTTGAACTTCCGGAGATCTTCCTTGATGTGCCAGGGCAGATCGTTTTTCCTGCCGATGACGCTGCGTTTGCCCACTGCCGCGATGATTGAGAACATATTGGTTAATTTAAAAATAGGGATCGCAAAATTGGAATCTCGGCGGTTTAGAACCCGCCGATGTTGGCGATCTCGGCCTTGATGGCCGGATGGCTCTCGTAGTTCTCAAGCTGGATGTCTTCGAACTTGAACTCGTCGATATTCTTGATGTCGGGGTTGAGTTTTAAAGTCGGGAAGTTTTTAGGTTCGCGCGACAGCTGGAGCTTGACCTGGTCGAAGTGGTTCGAGTAGATATGCACGTCCCCGAAGAAGTGCACGAATTCTCCCGGCTCAAGGCCCGCAACCTGCGAGACCATCATCAGAAGCAGCGCGTAGCTCGTGATGTTGAACGGCACGCCCAGGAAAGAATCGGCGCTTCTTTGGAACAGGCCCAAGTTAAGCTTGTTGTTGACCACGGCGAATTGGAAAGTGGTGTGGCAGAACGGTGGCACCTCGTTGGCGTTGCCCTTGGAGGCCATGGCGTAGATGTAGTCCGGATTCCATGCGGAGACCACGTAGGATTTGCGGTATGGCTTGGATTTCAGGCCTTCGATCACCCAGCCGAGCTGGTCGATCAGATGGCCGTCCGACCCCGGCCACCGGCGCCACATCTTGCCGTAGACCATGATCAGGTCGCCCCATGTCTTTACGAATTCCGATTCCGCGGATTCCGCCTTGATTTTCCCGATGAATTCGTCCTGGGCCATGTCCGGGTGCTGGCCGGCAACGGCCGCCTTGTGGTAGCGTTTCCACGCCCAGTCGTCCCAGATATGCACGTCGTTGTCCGCCAGATATTTGATGTTGGTGCTGCCCGACAAAAACCACAGCAGTTCGTGGATAATGCCGCGGGTGAACACTTTCTTGGTGGTGAGGACCGGGAAGCCTTTGGACAGGTCGAATCGCATCATCCTGCCATAGACCGAGCGGATGAACGGCGGTTCCTCCCCTTTCTGCTTGTATTGCTCCAAAATTTCGGGCGTGAAGAACAGGGGCTTGTCCGAGCCGTTGTCTAAGATGTCCTGAAGCAGGTTTAGGTATTGGTATTCCGGGTGAGTTTGTTCGGGCATGTGTTTTGCCTCGTTAATTATTCTACGATGAACGTTTTTTCCGTGCCATAATATTTGTCCCAGTTGTCGTTGTAATGCTTAAACATGCGTTCCAGACGCTCCTGGGGCAGCTCCTCCACGCCCAAATCCGCCATTTCCCGGCGGATAAGGGACTTGGCCGCTTCCGCCCCAGCATCGTCCTCGATTATCTTTTCGAACTCCGCGAGATACCCGTAGCCCGCATTCCTGTCGATGCTGACGTTTAGTCCCCGGTATCTGTATTCGCTGCGCTCGCGCGACCATTTGGCCTGGTAGACGAAGCCCGCCTCCAGGATCTTCCTGTCCAGTTCCTCAAGAGGCATTTCCACCTCGGTCTCGAATTCCAACCTTGCCGAACCGTTGAAACTGGTGCCGTCGTCCACCGAAGCCTTGAGCACGAAAATGACTTTTGCGCCCCCGGCGGTCCTTATTTCCCGGCTGCGGAGGGAGTATGCCTTGGCTTTGGATGCGATCTTTTCCAGATACGCCTGCTTCTCGACGTGCACGTAAGGCCTCAAGGCTTCCACCAATCCGATGAGGTTGCCGTTGATGAAATAATGATTGAGCTGGCGATGCGAACCGTCATGGCAAAAGTCCGGATCGAGTTCCTGCATCCTCTGCGCGATCCGCTCGGCGTGCTCCTTTCCTTCGAGGAGGGATTTGATCTCTATTTCGTAGTGCTCCATTTTTTTAAATACTTCCACGCTAAAGGCGTGGAAGTATGGGTAAAGGGTCAGTTCCAGTTGCCGCCGGTTCCCTGCGTCTTGTTTTGGAATTTGTAGACTTCGCTCCCCCGTTCGGTATAGCCGACGGTCTTTGAGGAAATCTGCTCGAACAGCATCTGGCAGACGCGTATCTCAGGGTAAAGGGCGATGGGCAGCACGCCGATGTTCGTGATCTCCAAGACCAGCTTGCCCTTCCAGCCCGGATCGAACTTGCCGGCGGTGGAATGCACGACGAGGCCGAGGCGGCCTAAGGACGATTTGCCTTCCAGGCGGCCGGCGATGTAATCGGGAAGCTCCAGGTTCTCGAGAGTGGAGGCGAGGATAAATTCGTTGGGGTGGATGATGAATTTCTCGTCGGTGTTCTTGTGGACCTCATTCGTGATGTTCTTGAACGTTTCCGGGTCCTTCACGTCCACGTAAGGGTGCGCCGTGCGGGTGAAGATAAGGAAGTCGTGGCCGAGGCGGAAATCGAGGGAAACCGGACCCATGGCCTTTTCGAAGTCCGGCATGGGGTCGAGTTTGATTTCACCTTTTTCGATCAACTGTTTGATGTCTACGTCAGAAAGAAGCATTGGGGAGAGGGTTATTTCTTTGTCTTGAATTTTAGCAACTTTGCGACGGCTTGCCAAACATCGTCGGAAATCGCCTGCTTGGTGCGCAGCTCGTCTTTTTCCGTGCAATTGACGCCTGTCCAGTTGTAGTGGTTATTCAGAAGGTCGATGGCCTGCCTGGTTGCCAGGCGCTGGTGTTCCAGATCGGATTCGAGCATGTCGCGCTTGTCGCCGTTGATGTACTGCCGCGAGGCTTTATCCTTCCTGAGGATGAGCTGGTAGGCGGTCTCCGGCGGCATATTGAGGTAGATGACGAGATCCGGGCGGGGCAGGCCCATGGTCTTGTATTCCATTTCCGAAATCCATTTCACAAACTTGTGCCGTTCTCCCCTGTTGGTCAGATGCGCTGCCTGGTGGATCTGGTTACTGGAGACGTAGCGGTTCAGGACCACGGTCCTGCCTTCCGCAAGCCAGCCTAAGAGCTTGTCCTTGAACTCCAGGCGGTTGTCGGCGTAAAGCACCGCCGCAAGGTACGGGTTCAAGCGTCCGAATTCGTTCTTGAGATAACGGGCTACGAGCTTACCGAAGAACGTCCGATACTGCGGAAAGTCCAGGCCTTCGGCGGGGATCCGGTTCTTGCGCAGGCGGGACACCAGAAGCTTAGTTTGAGTGGCTTTGCCGGAACCGTCCGTTCCGTCGATGACAATGAGTTTTCCTTTTGGCATTTGTTTCTGCGTTAATTGGGTCCAAACAAAAAAGGCCGAATTGGGATCGTTTCCGGACTTTTCGAATCCGGCTTAATTCTATCACAAACCAGCGGGCAACAAAAAAGACCTACCAAGGGGTAGGTCGGGGGGCTTCGTGCACTGAAGCCGGTTTAGCGGCCGTTGGTCGGGAGGGTTACGCCGTGGCGCTCCATCAGGCTGTTCCACTCGGTCAGCTGCCGTTGCCAGTCCTCGTCGGTGCGCACGCTCTCGACGAAGTTCGGTTTCGGCAGGAACCGGCGGTCGATATGGGTCACGTAGAGGTAACCGTTCGGCATCTTCGGATACGGGAGATCCTTCCGGGGCACCTCGGTGAACTCCAGGTGCGGCAGGAGCTGTTCCCGCCGGAAATCCGAGTCTTGTGGGAAGCAGAACCACAAACCCCACGGGCAGATCAGGCCGCGGAGGGAGGTGCGCCCATGCGTTCCGGTATACGTCTGAAGGATCCAGCCGTCGTCCGTCCGGAAGTGAGTCGGATCGGGAGGATCCAGCCGGTGGTCCCCGCTTCTGTCCTCGATCGCCCAGTAGAACGGGGTGAAGTACCGGCAGTGTTCGACGAGCAGGTTGGCGATACGGACCGTATCGAGGAAGAGATGCATCCGCTCATCCGTGATCGAAGGGGCTGGCTCAGCGAGACCGCGCGAGAACTTATGCCACATTACGCAATCCTCCTTGGTTTGTTAGCAGCTAATGATACCGCCTTTTTGCTTCGCGGTCAAGGCTTATAAATAAAAAAACGGCTGGCAATCGTGCGCAGCCGTTTGGGTCTACTTGTCCACTCCAAAATCGAACATCTTGGCGGAGGTGCCGCCCGTGGCCAGGGCCGACGCGCCGTAGACGAAAACGTATTCGTTCGCCTGCAGCGAGACCTTGGGGATGACCTTGAAGATGCCGTTGCTGATTTTCTCGACACTGAACTCGAAGCAGTCTTCCGACCGGGTGCCGCTGCTTATCCCGGTCAGGCCGCCCTGACCGACGATCAGCGAACGCCCTTCATCGTCGGCAGACAGTTTGGCCAGCACGAACTCCTCAGGCTTCGTGATGCCGAGCGAGGACATCAATCCCCCGGTATTGGGCTCGAAGTACAGGAAGAATTCTGGGCTGGCGGGCAAGCGGGCAGGCGCCTTCCTTCCTTTGATGACCGCCTTGATCTTGGTCTTCTTGATGCCCATGGTCATCGCGCTGCCGAACAGGCCGCCCATTTTCGCTTTGCTAAATACG
>JBLMZV010000076.1:0-5185 GCA_050259015.1 Candidatus Saccharimonadota bacterium | reverse complement strand
GACCAAGGGCCCCAGCACCCACAAATCAACCATTACAGGTTCCGAAGACCAGTGCTCTATCCAGTTGAGCGATAGGTGCACATAACGAAAACCTTCGTAAAATATACCATTTTTTCGCCTTGAAATCAACGTATTCCTGGTGGTAGAATAGAGGAGCTTAACCTACCTACATGAACGCCAAAGACGACAAAATTCTGAACGTGGAGAGCCTTTCCAAGTTTTTCGGCGTTTCCGACCAGACAATCTGGCGCTGGTGCAAAACCGGCAAGATTCCGGCCTTCAAGATCGGGTCCCAGTGGAAGGTCCGCCAATCCGACCTTAACCGCGTCATCAGCCAAAAAGTCAGCGGCAAGCGCGCCGGCGTTAAGATTCCGGGCCCGACCCTGTTTTAAGCAATTTCATGACCAATACGACGGCGAAAAACAATCCCAAGAATGGGATTTATCTTTTTTATGGCGAGGACGGATTTAGCGTTACCCGGAAAGTGGAGCGCTGGAAATCGGAATTCGTAAAGAAATACTCGGCCTCAGCCCTGACCGTGATCGACGGGGAAGGGTTGGAAGAAAAGGAGATCGTCTCCCGGCTTGAGACCGCCGTATCTCCGTCCCTGTTTGCCGCGGTCCGGCTGGTCATCGCCAAAGACTGCCTGCCCAGGAAGGCGTCCGCGGAAAACCTTGCCGCCAAGGTTCTGGAAATCGCGGGCAGGCCTTCGACCGATTGTTTTCTGGTTTTCTGGGAAACGGGCAAACCGGACCGCCGGCTGTCTTTTACCAAACAGTTTCTGGCCATGCCGATAAACGTCAACGAATTCCATCTGCCGCACGGCCGGGAGCTGAACGCCTGGCTTATCGCCCAGGCGCAAGCCTTGGGCAGCAGACTGACGGCAGAGGGCGCCGAGGTACTGGCCCAATTCCTGGGGCGCGATTTTTTCGAGGAGAAGAGAGCCGGCGGCAAGGTCATCGAACGCAAGGAATTTTTTGATCTCTATCAGGCTTATTCGGAGCTTTTGAAACTTTCCGGGTATTCCCGGGAGATCGGCAAGGCCGAAGTGGAGATGCTGGTCCGGCCCAAGGTTCCGGAAAACGTATTCGCGCTGTCGGACCATGTCCTGTCCGGGGACCGCAAGGCCGCGCTTAAGGTCGTGGAACAGCTGTTCGGAGGCGGCGAAGCCGACGAGAAGGGGACGGCCATCAAATTGGCCGGGCTGCTGTCGGAACAGTTGCGGAGCCTGGCGGTGGTGTCCCTCCTTAAGGCTGCGGGACTGTCGCAGGAAGAGACCGCCGAGCGCCTGGGTTGGAGCAGCGGCCGGGTGTTCATCACAAGCAAGAACTCCGCCAAGATCGATCCGCAGAAATTGAAGCTTCTTCTGCGGAAACTCCTGAAAATGGAACTCCTCCTCAAGAGCACGGACGTAAACCCGCGGTTCCTGCTGGAACGCTTCGTGATCGAGGCCTGCGCCAAATGACGTTGTTCTTTAGGCGCGCAACAGAAAACCCCGGAAACTTCCGGGGTTTTATCGTTTAATCTCGATTCGGGCTCGCCGCGCCTCCCTTTCGGCCGGCGCGCTTGGCTTTTTCTCGGTCATTGGCAAAATTGCCGGGATTATTCTTCTTGCCCTGCGCCTTGCCTCCTTTCCGTCCGGCTTTCGCGTGACCTTCGGAGTCGCCGTACCAGGCCATACCCGCTCCTTCCTGCCCTAAACTTAGGGAACTCTTAATGATCTTACCATCCATAATGATAGGCTTTGGTCAGGATAAATCCATTTGATAATTACCCTAAACGGCTGCCGATATTTTCTCTCCTGTCGTGAAATCTATTAGCCTTTGTGGATTGGTCGCGCCGCGGGAAACGCGCGGTTTATTGGCCGAACCGGGCCGGTTGTGGTATAAAGTTAGTAGTTTTCGTGCACGGACGCTAAACCCATTCACACCGAAACAAAATGCGCCAAAAATTCCTGCTTCTCGCCGCCTTCCTGATCGGGTTCGTGGGCGTGGCCATGGAAATCACGGCTTCGCGGCTCCTGGCCCCGCATTACGGCACATCCATCTTCATCTGGTCCAATATCATCTCTGTCGTGCTGCTCTGCCTGGCTGTCGGCTATTATTTCGGCGGCCGACTGGCGGATTGCCGGCCGGATTTCAAGGTGCTGGCAGATCTTTGCCTGGGGGGCGGCCTGTTGTTTTTCCTGGTCCCGAAACTCACGCCTTACCTGGTGGCCTGGGGAAACAGATTCATCTACGACGCGCATCCCTCCAATGCGGGTTTTTTCGTTTCCTCGTTCGTCGTCAGCCTGTTTTTGTTCGGGCTGCCGCTCATACTGCTCGGCATGACCAGTCCGCTTTTGGTCAAGATCTACAACCTAAGCGACCATCGCGTGGGACAAGCGACCGGCTTGGTTTATGCCGTCTCCACCGCAGGCAGCATCTTAGGGTCCGTGGCCCCGACTTTCTGGGGGCTGCCGATCCTGGGCACGGCCAAGACCATCATCGTCCTGGCTGTCATCCTGCTTTGCCTGACCGTGTTCGATCTGACCCGCCGGCGGGCGGTTATCCTCGGCCTGGGGCTCGTCGCGGTCTTTTTGATTTATCTGATCCCCTCCAAGACCGGTTCCGTGCCTGCGATGAAACTCCTGTACGAAGGGGAATCCTATTACCACCACATCCGGGTGCTGGAAGACGATAAGGCGCGTTATCTGGTGTTTAACGAGGGCTTAAGCGTGGAATCCGTGTATGACAAGAATAGCCTGCTTACGGGTGCGTTTTACGACTATTACAGCCTCCTGCCGTACCAGATCGGCAACCGCAAGCCCAAAGTGCTGGTGCTGGGTCTGGCGGGCGCGACCATCCCGCGCCAGTACAACGAATTTTTCCCGGAGGCGGAAGTGGACGCCGTGGAGATCGATCCCAAGGTCATCGGCGTGGCCCGGGATTATTTCGACCTCAATCAGGTCCGCTTAAACGACCTGATCGAAGGGGATGGTCGCGGCTACCTGGCGAAGACGGATAAGACCTACGATATCATCATCATCGACGTGTTCCAGAACGAACTCTATATCCCGTGGACGTTCACCACCGGGGAGTTCTGGCGCATAGTCTCAAACAGGCTGACCGACGGGGGAGTGGTGGCCATGAACGTGCATTCCATCTCGCCGGACGCGGAACTTTTGCCCGACATGTCCAACACGGTGGCCAAAGCCTTTCCGCACGCGTACCTCACCAGCCTGAGCGGGAACCACCGCGGTTACAGCTATATGCTGAGCGCGAGCCGCCGGGAAATCGGCGCGGATTTCGCCATGGGAGACAGCAGGCTTAGTAACCTTGCGGACGTCTTCCGGAAGAATTTCAGGCAGGTGGGATTCGACCCGGACAAGCCGGTGCTGGAGGACGACTGGGCTCCCGTGGACAGCATGCTCGACCATTCCGTGGAATATTACCGGAAACAAAGAATTAACTGACTGTGAACTATATGCGCGCCATCAAAAGGCTGTTTTCCGCCATGGAGGATATGCCGCTAAGCTTCAGGAGCGGATTCTTCGCCTTCCTCGGCATCGTGGTCATCAAGGCGATTCTCGAGAACTTCGCGAACGGGAGCATCGGCGGATTCTTCACCGCGGATTTCGATTCGCTCCTGCATTATCTGATCTGGTTCTCGGGTTCTTACCTAAGCCTGGTTCTGGTCGTGTATTGGGTGTCCGGGCAAGATCTCAAGAAGATCACCAGGTTCCTGCTGGCTCTGCACGTGCTGATCTGGATCACGGCCCTGATCGACCTGGTGGCGTTCCGCGGCGAAGGGCATAAGCTTTCGTACATTTATCTGGGCGTTTCGGACCTGCTTAGGAATCTGGTGACTGTAGGATTGCATTACGGGGGAGTGGGCCTGGGTCAGATGATCATCATCCCGCTGTTCGTTCTAATCATCGCCCTTTATGTCTATCTAAAGACCGGCAGGCTCATAAGAGCCTTGTTCGCCGGGGTTTTCTCCTATCTGATGATCTTTGCCTGGGGCGCGTTCCCGAGCCTGTTTAAGTTCGGCTATGATCTGCTCCACGGCCACCCGGCTTTTGCCGAGGCCTCGAGGAGCGTGTCCACGTTTTTTATCCTCTCAGGCGAGAACTCGATCCTGTCGTTCAGCCTGCCCCAGCCGCAAACGTTGCTCTTGGGCACCCGCCTGCAGGAGGTGGTCCAGACCGGCCTGTTCTCGCAGCTGTTTTTCGTGGCCGCGGCCGTGGTCTTCGGGCTCTGGGCGTACTCGATGAACAAGGAAAGATTCCGACTGGTGGTGGGCAACATCCGTTTTTTCGGGATTATCCATTATTACCTCAACCTGCTCATCGGGTTGCTGCTGGCCACCAAGAGCCCGCTTCTGAATCTCAACTGGACGACCTGGCTGTCCGGCCTGGTGCTGTTCTTTTCGTATTACGCGGCGTACATGTACGCTCTGGGCGTAAACGACATCGAGGATCTCGCCATCGACAGGGTCAGCAATTCCGAGCGGCCGCTGGCCCGCGGCAGGCTGACGGAAGAGGGTCTTTCCGATTTCAATTTCGGTTTTTTGGTTTTGGCCCTGACCGGGTCCTATCTGGCCGGCCCGGTGGTCTTCTACGCGGTTTTGGTCGCCCTCATGGCGAGCTACATCTATTCGGCGCCGCCCCTGCGGCTTAAGCGCGTGCCTTTCCTCTCGACTTTCCTGATCGCGCTGGCGAGCTTGTCGGCCGTGATCGCGGGATTCTACTTCTTAAACTTCAGCAAAGCCATCACCAGCCTGCCTACGGTTTTCGTGTTCGTCATTCTGATTTTCCATGTGCTCTGGGGGTCGGTGAAGGACTTGAAGGACCGGGAGGGGGACAGGGCAGACGGCATCCTGACCGTGGCCAACCTGTTTCCGGAACGGGCCAGCGCCTGGGCCGTGGCCGTCCTGGCCGCGGCGGGATACCTGGCCGTGCCTTTGATTCTCGGGGTGCCGGCGCTGGTCCTCGTGTCGATCGCTGCCGCCCTGCTCTCCGTGTACCTGATCCTCACGAGCCGCAGGAGCCATTACCCGCTGTTTCTCGTTTATTACCTGTACACCGGAGCGGTCATGGTTATCCTGTCTCTGGCCATGCGATAAGCTTGCCAGTAAACCGGATTTGTGCTATAATATATACAGTGTTCAAACGTTCATGGAAACAAAAACCCGAAAAAATCGC
>JBLMZV010000075.1:0-8203 GCA_050259015.1 Candidatus Saccharimonadota bacterium | reverse complement strand
CCTTTGCCGCCGCCGACTCCGGCATTGGCCTGCCCCGGCCCGGCAAACAATTCCTTCTCCGGCTGTTATTATTCGGACCCGAATTTTAACCGGTTATCCCTTATCCGCAACGATCAAACCGTAAATTTCGATTGGGGAAGCGGCTCACCCGGAGCAGGCCTGCCTGCGGACAGCTTTTCCGCAAGGTGGGACGGAAAATTCAACTTCAGCCCGGGCAGGTATACTTTCTCCCTGACCGGGGATGACGGCGTCAGGCTTTATGTGGACGGCGCGCTCCTGATAAACCAGTGGAAGGATCAGCCCGCCACGACTTATCGCGCGAGCAAACGGCTGTCATCCGGCACGCATAGGATAAGGGTGGAGTACTACGAAAAAGCCGGCGGGGCGGTCGCGAAACTGTCCTGGACCCGCAATTAATTTTCCCAAAAACAGCCGCTTCCGAAAGCGGCTGTTTTATTGCGCCGCCACCTGGGGGTTCCTCTTGAAGATCAGGATTTCCGGCGAGGTATAGACTTTGATGAAGTACTTATAGAGTTCGGCCTGCTTGACCGGATTCTGATAGATTCTGGTCCAGACCTCGTCGTCTTTCTGCATCACGATCCAGGTCGGGTACTTTTCCGGCCGGTCGAGCGACTCTTCCCAATAAGGCTTGGTGCCGACGTAAATCACGTCCTGCATCGGCACGTTGCTCCGTATGATGCTGATGGTGCGGGCGTAGTCGTCCAAAAGCAACAGGCCGCCGTCGTAGTTTAACGCCAGCCAGCGTTCCGCGTCCGGCTTTTTGGCGTGGGACAGGCCGACGATGCCGTCCTGCAGGGTGACGATGGGGAAGCGGCCGAACGCGAACAGGGACAGCTGGAGCAGGATCATGGAGGAAAGCCAGATTTTCACCGGCCGGCTGCTTTTGAAAAACAGGTAGGCGAAAAAGACGGACACCAAAGGGACCATCATTATGCCGTAGCGGACGTTGAAGAGTCGCCAGTCGAAATTCGCGGGCGTGATGGCGGGAATGAAGATGATCGACTGGCCCAGGTACATCGTGGCCACGTAAAATGCGAACGGAGTGCCGAGCACGAGGACCAAAAGCAGACGGTTAACCTTGGGCCGCCTCGCAAGGTACAGCAGCAATCCTACCGCTCCAAGAATATAGACGATTCCGCCCACGTTCTCCAGGGACGTAACGAAGTAGTACAGGAAGGCCATCTTGAGATTGTGGTAGGCCTGCAGCTGGCCTTTTTGCAGGAAGAACTGCTGCTGAGCGCCGGCCGAATATTGGCTATGGACGAAATAGAGCGGGTCGCCGAGGATGATCTTGTTCCAGCCTAGCCAAAGGACCACTCCGAAGAACGCCAGAGTGGAGAAAAGGATGAACTGGCCGACCGCCTTTTCACGGAATCGCTTTCTGGTCAGATACAGCAGCACGAAGGCGGCAGCCTCGAACCCCACCAAGAACCAGCCGTCGTACCGGCTGAGGGCGGCAAGAAAACCGAACAGCGCGGCCAACAAAAGCGATTCCAGTTCGCGCTCCTCGTACAGGAAACGGACGAAGTAGTAGCAGGACAGCATCTCGAAGCAGATGAGCGGCAGCTCGGTCATCGGCGTCGATTGCATGTAGAGGATATTCGGGTTCAGGGCGAAGACGAGAAAGGCTGCGAAGCCGGCCGGCGCGTTTTTGGTGATCCGGAAAGCCAATTTATAGACGTAGAGGCAGGAGATGACATAGGCCAATCCGGAAACGATCGAGCCGGCGAGACCGGTTCTCCAAAGCCGGTCCGAAGCCACGAACGGAATCATCAGCACATGCGGCAGGGGAAGCCAGACGCCGCCGAGCTGGGCGAAGCCGGGAGTCAGGCTGCTGATCACCCGTTTGGCGATATTGAGGTGGGATTCCGAATCCCCGTAAGCCAGTATGTACCCGTGCCTAAAGGAGTACGCGGTGGCGATGACGCCGAAAGCCAGGGCCAGCAGTGCCACTATGTATTCCGGACGTTTTAATTTTTCGCGGATCCCGGCCATAGCCATCAGCTTACGTAATTGCCGTCGACGAGAGTGTTGCCGATGATGTTTTCGGCCTGCTTCATGATTTTTTTGTCGAACAGGTGAAAACCATGGGTGGTCTTGGACCATTCGTGCGGAACGTAAATCAGCCTGATGAGCGCCAGCCAGGCCGCGATACTCATGCCGATCCAGTATAAAGGGACCAGGAAGACATATTTGATGATATCGTAATGGCCATGCTTGGCCGAGCCGATCATGTAGTAATAGAGGTAGAGGAAATTGCCGAAGATCAGGGAAACGACCCCCATGTAGAGTAATACAGGGTTGGGGAACAGCGATTTCACTACCGCGCCGAACCGGGCGTGCGCGAAAAAGTAGAGGAAGGTGATCGTCCACATGGCCGGGTTGATGAACATGGAAAAGATTTTTCCTCCCACCACGAGCTGGAATGTAAGGATGTGCCGACCCCATTGCTTCATGAGGGACCGGGGCTTCCTCATGTGGACCAGGTACGTCTGGAGGTAGCCCTTAACCCACCTGCTCCGCTGGTTAAGCCAATTCTTGGTCCGGCTGTTGGCTTCCTCGAGAGTGATCGAGTCCATCATGGCCGTCTTAAATCCGGCTTTCGAGAGTCTCATGCCGAGGTCGCAATCTTCCGTCACGTTGAAGGCGTCCCAACCGTTGAATTTCCGAAGGTCCCCGGTGCGGAAGTGGTTCGAAGTTCCGCCCAAGGGGATGGGCGCGCCGATGGCCTGCAGGCCGCTTAAAATCAGATCGAACCAGAGCGAATATTCGGCGGTGAATATCCGCGTGAGAATATTCTGTCTGGGGTTATAGAAATTCAGTTTGGCCTGGACGCAGCCGACTTTCCCGCCTGATTTGCGGAAAGCCAGCACCGCCTTCTTGAGCTGTCTGGGATCGGGAACGTCTTCGGCGTCGAAGATCACCGAATATTCGCCGCTCGCGTAGAGCAGGCCGTAGTTGCAGGCCTTCGGTTTGGTCTTGGGTTTGGAATCCGGTACGATCACGATTTGGAAGTAATCGGGCAGACGGCAGGCGCGCGCAGCCTCGATTGTCCGGCGATCGTTTTCCTCCAGGAGCAGAAGGACCTGCAGTTTGTCTTTGGGATAATCCAGACGGGACATGGAACTGACGAACTGGGGCAAAACCTGCCACTCCTTGTAGAGCGGGCAGAAGACCGTATATTTCGGGAGTTTCCCGTCGTCGAGCCCAGTCAGCTCTTCTTCCCGGAATTTGATTTCCGGGTCCGACCGGAAGCTTTTGACGATCAGGAAAAGGTTGAAGAGCAGATCGGCGAAGTAGGCGATTGTCAGCGCTCCGATCAGGATGACGACTGTATCCCGCCAGCTGACCAAAAGCGCCGCCAAAAGCGCCCCCGCCAGGAGGATCAGGCCGAACAGCTGTTTTTGGCTCATGCTCTTGAACGCGTTTTCGCCATGAGGCGGGCCGTCGAAGTGCACGTACTGATTGGATTTATAATAGAAACCCCGGCCGCGGATCCGGACCGCTTCGGGGGTAAAGGGGATTACTTCCGCGTTTTTGAATTTTAAGCGGACCAGCTCGTAGGATTTGCGGACGAACTCGCCGATCCCGGCGGTTTCGCGTTTCAGGGAAGGGGGGTCCTCCGGATCGAAGCGGGAGATCCTGTATCCGGCGCTTGAGGCTTTGATCAAAAATTCCGCATCCGGCATGGTCCGCCGGATCCTCATGGCGACATCCGGGCGGTAGGCCACCACCTGGGCAGAAACGGGGACGTAGGGCGTTCCGAAAAGGATCCGGGAAAACCAGGTCGAAAAACCGGCCGCAAGTCCCGCAGGCAGCCGGTGCTTTCGGGGGAGATACAGGCAATCGAGATTTTCTTCGGCCAACCTGTCGACCATCTGGAATATAATCTGGCCGGAGGACTTATCGAGGTTCTCGTTGACGTAAACCACGCAGCCGGCTCCGATGGATTCCGGCGGAGGTTGTCCTTTCCGGATATCCGTAAACAAAAATTCGCATGAGTAATTATTTCTCTCAAGCGATCGTCTGATTTTCTTCGACAGGCCGAGGCGGTCTCGTCGTCGGGGAATCACTATAAGCACTTTGAGTTTTGGCGGCATAAGGTCATTGTAA
Organism: Candidatus Saccharimonadota bacterium; assembly: GCA_050259015.1. Lineage (GTDB taxonomy): Bacteria > Patescibacteriota > Doudnabacteria > UBA920 > O2-02-FULL-48-8 > JBLMZV01. The sequence goes on along the minus strand of JBLMZV010000075.1, from coordinate 4,069 downwards.
GCCAGCGAAACTAAAAAGCTTATGGCGCTTTGGATGACGGCCCCTGCCTAAGCGGTTCCTTTCTTAGGCCAGTTTATACAATCGGTCAGGAAATCAGGAAAAAATCCAATCGATCTCCCAAAAAATCCTCCCTAACGGATTTTTATTTCATAGATATAACCAATACTAAACCGGCTCTTAACGGCATACCTTAAAGTCTGTAAGGCTATTTATGCAAAAAACGAAAGGGGGTGGAAAACATGAATAAAATTGCCTTGGTGTCAGGAGTCCTGCTTTCGTTGGCGCTGACAGCTCCGGCGTTGGCGGCTCCCTTTAACGCCGCGAACAATCCAAACATCGTCGCCAATTATCCGACCGGCGACCACGGGATCGCCGGGGAACCGGTCAATCATAACGGCGCTGATGTGGTGATGAGAGCGGGCAACAGCGGGAACTTCCAGCAATGGTTCGTCGGCACCGCCGCTGAGAACGGAGGGGTGACGGAAGGGGACCACAGCGTGTGGATGCTGTCTAAAGACGGCAGCTGCCCCAACGACAGCTGGTATAAGATGACCGTGGGTCCTGGTAATTTTTGGGGCGATTATCTGGTGAACGGCGGGACTTACTGTATCCATACCAATGACTTTAACGGCCAACCGGCCAACCACGGGATGTAGCAGCGCTCCGGAAATAGGCGGCTCTGCTCCTGTCAGGGCCGTTTGTTCTAATCCATGAATTATTTTCTCCATAGCGCGCTATCGTTAATCGCAGACTATCGCTATCTCGGCCTTTTCGGGGTCACTTTCCTGTGCGCTTTCGTTTTGCCTTTTCCGTCGGCTACCGCGCTCATGACGGTCGCGGCGCTTGCGGGGGCAAGGGATTACAATATCTGGCTCGTGATGCTGACGGCCTTGGCCGGGAACGTGGCCGGCGACAGTGCCGGCTATTGGACAGGGAGGTCGTACGGCGAACGGCTGCTTACCATGGCCGGTTTCGGGCGGATTCTGGCTTCCGAGAGGACGGCCAAACTCAAGGACAGGTTTTCGAGGTTCGAATCCTGGGTAATCCTTTTAAGCAGGTTTAATGACCTCTCGACCATCACGGTCAACCTGGTAGCCGGCATGAACAGGACCGTCTACCGCAAATACCTGGCTTACGAAATTATCGGCGAGGCTGTTCAGGTCGCTTTTTTCGCCGGAATCGGATTTTATTTCGGATCGAACTGGCAGGCCATATACGCTTACCTGGGAACCAGAGCCCTTGCCTTTCTTGCCGCCGGATTGGTTATCGCTTACCTCTTGGCCCGTATCGTACAATCAGGGCTTTCCGGCAGGTTTGGGCACCGCTGAACTTAAATGGGCACGAAGACAAAAACTTGCCTAAAAAACAGCCTGCGAGGGCTGTGGTTTTTTATTGCGGTCCGCCGTTTCCGTTCGCCTCACCCTGTGACCGGCTAAGGAGGCTCAAACAAAGCCTGCATCAGCGCGGCTCTCCCATGAACGGCTTCGGCATCAGGGGCGGAAGGTCGTTTATATCCATGATCCGGATTATCCTGGCCTGGATGGAACCGTCATTGTTCGGAGCGCCGACCACCACCACCTGCTCGTCGGTCTTAAGGTCAGAAACCTTGATATCCGTGCGGCTCCTCCGGATAACCGTCTTGTCGTCCGTATCCACGATTTTTTCCTTGTCGTCGTCGCCTTTGATGATCACTCTGCTGCCTTCGGTCTTAACCACCGATCCGGCGAGACCGTGGCCGCCAAAAAAGTCGCGTTCCCCGAAGTCCGGCATTAAGCCGGCCCGCGGTGAGCCGAAATTCCGGCCGTACTCCTCGGCCCAACGGTAGCTGAACTTGGCCTTATGCGTGCCTATCATGATTCCGAGCTGCAAAACCAGCAGAAGCACGATGATGATCGCGATGCCGCCCAATACCCAGCGGAGCAGGCTCAGTCCGAAAAAATCTTTAAGGTTCATATCTTTCGATTAATAGTTGTGGTTGGTCAAAAATCGGACAAAATCCCTCCGGTTCTTCACGGCCATTCTGGCCAAAGCGATGATTCCGAAAACGATGGCAAGCAAGCCGATAGTGCTCACGACCGGCAGGGTTTCCAGCAGGCCTAAGGAATAGTCCTGCCAATAATCCGTTACCAGCCCGAAATCGGAGAACGCCAGGGAAAGATAATGGAAAAAACCGGAGTAGGAGGCTTCCGCCTGAAACGTCCGCCAGACAGGGTAGGAGAGCAGGGCGATTAAGGACAGGAACGCCACGAAAATGCCCAAGCGCCTCCGGGCCAGGGCCTTCCGGCGTTCGATTTCGATTCTATCCATGATCTTATGCAAAAGCCCGTCCGGAACTGCGATTTCCGGGGACTCCTGGTTTTTTTCGTGGTTTTGCGGCATATATTCGGTCCCAATTGTTATTACGAAAAAAAGACGCATTTTGGTGCGTCTTTTTACGATTCTGTCCGTCCGCTATCGGTTGTCCCAGAGGTCCCTTAGGGCGCTGATCGCCCGTCGGTATCTGCTTTTGATGGTGTTAACCGATTCGCCCTTAAGCTCTGCGATTTCCCTGAAATTCAAATCGTCCTGATGTTTGAGGGAGATGATCTCCGAATACTTGGGCGAGAGTTTGGATAAGACCGCGTTCAGTTTACCTTTGAGCAGGCCCTGTTCAGCCGAGCGTTCGGGGTCGGGCGTGCCGGTGTGGGCGAGCCATTCGGAATTCTCGATAGAGTCCAGATCGGTAATGACGCGCGGTGCCTTTTTCTTAAGCAGGTCCAGGCTGGCGTTTTTCGCGATCGTATAGAGCCAGGGACGTAAAGGTTTGCCCTCTTCGAAGAGAGCGAGAGAGCGCCAGAATTTCGTGAACACTTCCTGAGTCACGTCTTCGGCGTCCTGCCGGTTTCTGACGTAGCGAAAAACGAAACGGTAAACCAGGTCGAGATAGCGGGATATGAGATACTCGAGCGCGGCCGTGTCTTTTTTGAGGGCGAGCGCGATCAGTTGTTCGTCGGTAAAATTTTCCATGTGATTATTTATAACATCGGCAAAAAATCGGCGCAAGTGTCAGGAGGCAATACGGGCGAATCTGCTTCATCAATATCAATAGCGAAATAGCGGCCCTCCAAGGGGTTTTTCGGACAAATGCACAGGCAAGCGGAGGCTCCTGTGCAAAACCCCGAAATAAGGCACCAGAAGCGCGTTTTTTTAAGTATTGTTATATATGGAGGCAGAAACTAAATCCAATCATATCGCATGAAGAAATTTTTACTGACGGTTTCCATGACGGGGATATTCATCCTCTACATGGCCTTTCAACGGGCGAACGTCAATTCGATCGGGGTGAGAAATCCGTCTCCCGCCGTCATAGGGACTCCCTTGTCCGATCAGCCTCCGGCCGCGGCCGGCAGCGCCCAGACTTCTCCGGCTTCGGCGACGGGAAGCGCAGGAGCTTCAAAGCCTCAAGCCGCGTCCGGCGGCAGCGCGCAACCTTCCCAAACGGGAAAATACAAGGACGGACAGTATGTCGGCAGTTCGGTGGACGCCTACTACGGCAACGTGCAGGTGCGCGTAACGGTGCAGAACGGCAAGATCGCTGATGTGCAGTTTCTCGACTACCCGCAGGATCGGCGGACTTCTCAAATGATAAATTCCCAGGCGATGCCTTATCTCAAGGAGGAAGCGATCCAGGCGCAAAGCGCCAATGTGGATATCGTTTCCGGCGCGACGGACACCAGCGAGGCGTTCCAGCAGTCTCTTTCCTCAGCCTTAAGTCAGGCGACCTAAATGACGCAGACCAGGATACTCATGGGCATGCCGATTACCGTCGCGATAGACGAAGAAGGGGCGACAGCGGATGCCATAGACAAGGTGTTCGCCTATTTCGCCTATGTCGACCGCAAGTTCAGCACATATAAGCCGAACAGCGAAATCAGCCGGTACAATAGGCGCGAGATCGATGAGCCGGATTTCAGCCCGGACATGCGGACGGTATTCAGGCTGTCTCAGGAAACCAAGACGCTCTCCGGCGGCTACTTCGACATACGAACCAGAAGCGGCAAGACCGATCCGTCCGGACTTGTGAAAGGCT
>JBLMZV010000074.1:0-14097 GCA_050259015.1 Candidatus Saccharimonadota bacterium | reverse complement strand
GGCTTGGCCAGGATCGTGTCCTCGGTTTTCAGAAACAGCGAGTCATATTTGTTTTCCCAGCCGGTTTCCGAAGTGAGAAAATCGATTATTCGGAACCCGAAGTTGTGCCTGGTCTTTTCGTATTGTTTGCCCGGGTTGCCCAGGCCGACGATAAGATACATAAGCAGTGGATAGTGGTTAGTGGAAAGTGGATAGCACCATTCGGTGCATCAGCCTCTACATTTTACCCCAAGCGCCGGTAAAACGCCAAAGGGCTGCGCTATATGGTTGGAGATTGCGTCCATAAAAACAGCCCGATATCGGGCTGTTTTATGTTTTGATTGTTTTGGCCGTCAATTTCTCTGGAAGTACCGGATGACGATCGGCGAACCTTCGAACCCGAACTTGAGCCGAAGCTGCTTTTCGAAATACTTCCTCCAGGAATTGGCGATGGCCGCCGGGAAGTTTACCGTCAGCTTGAAGGTCGGGGGCTTGGTCCCGATCTGTTTGAGGTTGTAGATCTTGGGCGCCCGCTGGTCGCCCATCTTGCCGGGCATGTGCTCCTTGAGGATCTTGTCCAGGAACGCATCCAGGTCTTCCGCTTCGATCGTAACATCCGCTTTTCGGTGCGCCTCATCGGCCAGTTTCAGCATCTGTTCCAAACCTAAGCCGGTCTTGGCCGAGGCGAACACCGCCGGCGCCCACCAAAGCTGGGGAAAATAATCGGGCAGCCTATCGAGCAGTTCGTCCTTGGCTTTTTCCGAAAGCAGGTCGGTCTTGTTGAGCACCACGACCACCGGCTTGTCGTTGTCCAGGACCTTCTGGGCCACGGCCTGGTCCTGGAAAGTCACTTCGGCGGAGGCGTCCAGCGTAAACAGAGCCACTTCCACCTGCGGGATCGTCCGGATGGATTGCATGGCGGCGGCCGCTTCGATATCCGACACGTCCTGTTTCCACTTGCGCTTGATGCCGGCCGTATCCAGCAAAAGATAGCGTCGGTCCTGGAAGGTGAATGGCACTTCCACGGTCGACCGGGTGGTGCCGGCGCGGCTGTCCACTATCAGGCGGTTTTCCTTGAGCAGGGCGTTGATGAGGGACGACTTGCCCACATTCGGTTTGCCCACGAACGCGATCTTCAGCCCCTGGAACTCCTGCTCGTGGGTTTGAAAAGCCTTGAGCTTGTCCGTCACGGCATCCAGGAGGTCGCCCACGCCCGAGCCGTTGGCCGCGGAAAGCAGGATGGGTTCGTTCAGGCCGAGTTTCCTGAGCGTCAGGGCGCGTTGTTCTATGGCTTTGCTGCGGCTGTCTATCTTGTTCATCCCGAGCACGATCGGCTTTTTGGATCTGTTCAGCTGCTGGGCCACTGCCAGGTCCTGGGCCGAAGGCTCGCTCTTGCCGTCCACCAGCAGGATGATCAGGTCCGCTTCCTCGATGGCGATCCTGGTCTGCTTCTGGATGTTCTTCTCCAGCTCCGAATCCGGGCGGTTGATGAGGCCGGCCGTGTCGACCAGATAGAAATCGACGCCGTTCCAGGAGGCGCGGCCGTAGGCGCGGTCGCGGGTGGTCCCGGCTTCCGGATGAGTGAGCGCGGTCCGGCGTTCCAGGATCTTATTGAATAGCGTGGACTTGCCGCTGTTGGGCAGGCCGATGATGGCCGCTAAAGGTAAGGACATTCGGATGAAGTTAAGCTTTTTGCGTAAGTAAGTATACCGGTAAAACCGGTTTCAGGGAAGCCGGGCGGTTTGACGGTCAACAAAAAAGCAGCTGCGTAGCAGCTGCTTTCGGATGCCTATTGCAGCGCGTCCTTCCCGAGTATGATCACGAAGTCGGCGCCGGAGTCGTGGTAGGGGACATCGGACGGGGTAAAGGAGAAATTATTCTTGAGGTATTCGAGCGTCTTGGGCTTGCCGCCTTTGGAATTGTCGTAGAAGATCGTCCGGTCGTACGCCACCTTTCCCTTAAACGGCACGATCTTGACGTCGAAGCCGGAACTGGCAAGTTTCCGCCACTTGGCCAGAGCCGCCTGCGAGGCGTTGCTGTTCTGGACTTCGATCGTGGCGTTTTCCTTCTTGAGTTTGGCCAGAAGCGGGATATCCGTCAGATACTGGTGGATGTCGGACAGGGATTTGCCTTTGCACGGTTCCACTACGTACATGTTCACGGCGGGGGTGGTGTCGGTGGCCGGGGTTATCTCAAGCATGTCCGAGCAGATCAGGTCGCCCTGCGGGGCCAGGGACAGGGAGTAGATGTCGTTGCTCGATATCCCCTGGGTCATGTCGGCGATCCGTTTGATCTCGTAAGGTTCGAGGTTGGTCCGGACATGGTCGGTAAAGTCCGACAGGACATTGTTGATGGTCCTCAGGTCGGTCAGGCCCAGTTTCATGACCTTGTCCTTCAGAGCGGCGATGATCTTTTTTTGCCGTTCCGACCGGGCGAAGTCCGAGCCTTCGTTGTTCTGGGCGGAATGCCGGGAACGGGCGAAGATCAGGGCCCGCTGGCCGTTCATATGCTCCGCGCCCTTGGTGAAGGTCACCGGCGGCAGGTAGCCGTTCTTCTCGTCGGGGTAAGTGCTGTCTGTGAACGTATTGTCGATGACGACGTCCACGCCTCCGACATGGTCGATGGCCTGGACGAAACCCTTGAAGTCCACCAGGGCGAAGTAGGGAATGGTCAGGCCGGTCACTTTTTCCGCAGCCGCGATGGCGGCCGTGCCGCCGTTCCCGGGCTGGTCCTTTTCGGCGTAGGCGTATGCGGCGTTGATCTTCTGCAGGCCCCGTCCGGGCAGGGTGATGGCGAAATCGCGGGGAATGGAAATCAGGACCACCTCATGGTTCTTCGGATCGATGCTCGCGACCATCATGGTGTCCGTCAGATTGCCGCCGTCATGCCCTTCGCCGCCGATTCCAAGCAGAAGAATGTTAACGGCGCCCTCCTCTTCGCCCGCAAGCGGCTTGTCGTCCCCCAGGATCAGACGGCCGACGCGGACGAACACCGATTCCTTGTTCGTAAAGATCTTATTCGCCTGGGTGATGAGGTGGGAAGCCCCGAACCAGCCGGCGGCGATGACGATCAGCATAAACAGCAGGAAGTATTTGAGTTTCCGGTGTCGTTTCCGCGCGGGCGCGGGTCGGTTGAAGATGTGAGCCTCGGGCTCCTGTTGGGAGCGGGGATTGATAGCGTCAAAATTTCTCATTTGAAAGCGTGGATGATGTTATGTGACGGCTTTAATTATAAAACAAATTCTCGTTTTCAGCCACCGCGGGGCTGCCAGTCGTCCGGCGTCCCATGGACGCGCGTCCCGGTATCCCGGAGGGAGTTGATGGAGCGGCGATTATCTGGTAAGCTGAGATAGCATATTTCGCTTTTGGCCCGGAAAAACGGGCAAAATATCGAAAAAGATCCAAGGTTCGATCCGGGTTTTCGGCAATATGCATAAAACCCTACAAAGACCCGAGGGATTGGGACGATTAGCTCAGCTGGTTAGAGCGCGCCGTTCACATCGGCGAGGTCAGTGGTTCAAGTCCACTATCGTCCACCAGAACTTTGCCCCCAAATTTTTTGGGGCCAGAGTCTTGGTCACCAGCCATTAACCAAACATATGGAACAAAACCAAAATCCCGTTCCCGCCAGCCCGGAAAAGCCCGGCCGGCATTTCAACCCGGTGTTGATGTTCGCGCTCGACTTCCTTAAGGTGGTCGTAATTGCTCTTGCCATCATCCTCCCGATCAGGTATTTTATATTCCAACCGTTTATAGTGCAGGGCTCTTCCATGGAGCCGAACTTCTCAAACGGCCAGTATCTCATCATAGACGAGATATCCTACCGGTTCGAGCAGCCGAAGCGCGGCGATGTGCTGGTGCTCAAATATCCCAACAACCCCAAGGAATACTTCATCAAGCGGATCATCGGCCTGCCGGGGGAAAAGGTGGAGATCGACAACGGCAAAGTCACCATCTTCAATCCGGAACATCCGAACGGAGTGGCCTTGGACGAAAGCTATCTGCCGAGCCAGGGCCTGACCTTCCCGCACAACAGCGGCCTGGTGGGCGGCAAAAAGACTTTGGAGCTTACCAGCGACGAGTACTTCATGATGGGGGATAACCGTCTGGCGTCCTCGGACTCGCGGGACTGGGGCCCTCTAAACCGCAACGGCATCGTGGGCAAGGTCTTCGTCCGGGCGCTTCCCCTGACGGATTTCACCCGGTTTAAGACTCCCGCCTACAGCCTGTAACAAAACATTTGCGACCGCGGGCACTAAAGGATTGAATTAACAGGATACTTTTATGGGACGACCGAAAAAAATCACTCCGACCGTGGAAAAAGCTCCGTTGAAGCTTCCAGGCGCCTTTGACGTGCTGCCGGAGCAACAGCCGGCGTTCGACTTCTTCCTGGAAAAACTGAATAACATCACCCATACGTTTGGCTACTCCCGGATGGAAACACCCTACTTGGAGGACGCCAAGCTTTTTAAGTTCTGGGAAGACGCCCAGATCGGCGAACTCCTCATCCTGCAGGACGAGAAGCAGAAGCTGGCCGTCAAACCCAACAATCTGTTCGGTCTGGCGCGCGCCTATCTCGAATACCATTACCAGGAACGCGAGAAAGTCAGCAAATGGGCGTACTTCTCGCCGGTTTCCTGGAAAGAGAAGGGCCAGGTCAGGCAGTCCTATGAATTCGGATTCCAGATCTTCGGGGAGACCGCCCCGATCGCCGATGCGCAGCTGATCAACCTGGTCTATAAGCTGTTCGCGGCGCTCAACCTCAGCAGTCTCAGCCTCGAGATCAACAACATCGGCTGTCTGGAGTGCCAGCCGGGCTATCAGGAAGTGCTGCGGAACTATTTCAAGGAGAAGAAGTACGACCTGTGCGAAAACTGCATCGAGCTCATCGATACCCAGCCTTTGAAGATCCTGGCTTGCCCGAACCTGTCCTGCAGCGCGGCGGCGAACGAAGCCCCGGTTTTGGTGGATTACCTCTGTGAGACCTGCCGCCGTCACTTCATCGGGGTGCTGGAGGGTCTGGATGAACTGGGAATCGTGTACAATCTCAACCAGAAAGTCGTGGGCCAGCCCTGGTCGCGGAAGACCGTTTTCGAGATCAGGTTCCGGAACGAGGCCTCGGAAATCGTCCTCGGCTCGGGCGGACACGCCGACGACCTCATTCAGAGCCTGGGCGGGATGCCGACATCCTCTCTCGGTTTCGTCGGCAGCCTGGAGAACATCCTCTCGGCTTTGGAAAAGGCGAGCGTGAAGTTCATAAGCCGGACCAAGGCGGACGTGTTCCTCGTGCCCCTGGGCGATCTGGCCGCCAAGAAAACCCTGAAGCTGTTCTCCGAGCTGTGGAGCCACAACATCGTCGCTTCGGAATTCATCGGACCCGGCTCGATCAAGACCCAGCTCAAACTGGCGGAGTCGAACAAGGTCAGCATCGCCCTGATCATCGGCCAGAAAGAGGCCCGGGAAGGCACGGTCATCCTGCGCGACGTCCGTTCCGGCATGCAGGAACTGTTCACCTACGAGCGGATCATCGAGGAAGTCAAGAAACGCCTGGGGAAGTAGCCTCCTTTAAATAAATCGGAACCATCAAGCCCGGCTTAAAGCGCCGGGCTTTAGTTTTGAGACAGAGTCGCCGCCCGCGATTCCGGCCTCAGCGTAGGCGGCCCCAAGACGGCTTTAGGCGGATTTGACCGAGGGGTCGAATTTGTGTTATATATAAAACAGCTTGACAAGGCAATTGCCGGGATTTCCCGCCGATTGCGCAGGCTATATCTTGTTGAAAGAGAGGTGATACCTTTGGTAGAAGTCAAACGCAAAGAGAACGAATCCTTTGAAAGCCTTCTGAGGCGTTTTAACCGCAAAATCCAGCAAAGCGGAGTTTTGGTGCGGGCCAGAAGGATCCGATTCTACGAACCACCGAAATCGCGGAACCTGTTGCGCGAAGATGCGGCCCGCCGGGCCGTCAACCGCGAGAAGCGGGAAGAACTGAAGCGGATGGGCAAGTTGCCCATGGGTCCCATGAGATTTAAGCGGCGCTAATGATTACCGAAACCATCGATCAGGATTTCAAGAATGCCTTGCGGGAGAAGGACGAGATCACTGTTTCCGCCCTGCGGAACCTCAAGGCTGAAATCAAGAACATCGAAATAGCCAAACAGAAGCAACTGTCCGAGGACGAGGTGCTTGCCGCTGTGGCTAAAAAAGTTAAGCAGCACAAGGATTCCATCGAAAGTTTCCTGGCGGGCAACAGGGCAGACCTGATTGCGCATGAAGAGAAGCAGATGGCTGTGCTGCTTAAATATTTGCCCAAGCAGATGAGTGAGCCGGAAGTCCGGGAGCTGGTGAAGCAGGCCATCGCCGAATTGTCGGCGGGCGGCGCCAAGCCTGATTTCGGAAAGCTCATGAAAGAAGTCATGGCTCGCGCCAAGGGGCAGACTGACGGCTCGGTCGCATCGAAAATCGTTAAAGAAGAATTGGCTAAATAAGGAACCCGCCTTTGGATAGGCGGGAAAATACAAAAATGGCAAAAGAACAAATCTTTGTCGGCCTCGATATCGGCTCCTCCGTGGTCAGGGTCGTGGTAGGGAAGCAGGAATCGGAACTGGGCATGCCCTCGATCATCGGAGTGGGGGAAGCCTTATCGCTTGGCATCAGGCGCGGGGTTATCGTGGACATAGACGAAGCGGTATCCTCCATCTCTGAAGCGCTGGAAAAAGCGGAGCGGATGACGGGGCTCACCATCGATCACGCGGTCGTGTCCGTCGGCGGCGCCCAGATCACTTCCCAGGAGAGCCACGGCGTCGTGGCGGTCGCCCGCGCGGACGGCGAGATTACGGAAAACGACGTGGTCCGCGTCGTGGACGCTTCCCAAGCCATTTCCATTCCCGCCAACCGGGAAATCATCCATGTTATCCCGAAGACCTTCACGGTGGACGGGCAGGCGGGGATCAAGGATCCGGTGGGCATGTCCGGCATCCGGCTCGAAGTGGATACCCTGATAATCCAGGCTTCCGTCCCGTTCATCAAGAACCTCACGAAGTGCATCCTGCAGGCGGGCCTCGAGATCGACGATCTGGTGCTGGCGCCTCTGGCCGCGGCAACAGCCGTCCTGTCCAAGAAGCAGAAGGAGCTGGGGGTGGTGGTCGTGGAACTCGGCGGCGGAACCACGGGACTGGTGGTCTTCGAGGAAGGGGACCTCTTAAAGAGCGTCATCCTGCCGGTCGGCTCCATGCACATCACGAACGACCTGGCCATCGGGCTTCGGACTTCGGTGGATACGGCCGAAAAGGTGAAACTGCAGTTCGCGACCGCGGAAGCCCGCGAAGTGAAGCTCGACGTGGACGTGGACCTGTCCAAGATCGACAAGCAGGAAGAGGGCCGGGTTTCCACCAAGCATATCGCGGAAATCGTGGAAGCGCGCCTGGAAGAGATTTTCGAAATTGTTAATAAAGAGTTAAAGTATATCGGCAAGGACGGACAGCTCCCGGCCGGCGCGGTCTTAACCGGCGGCGGGGCGAAGCTTCCCGGGGTCCTGGAACTGGCCAAAAAGCAGCTGCGGCTGCCGGTGGCCCTGGGCCTGCCGGGTTCCGTGACCACGGTAATCGACCGGGTCAACGATCCGTCTTTCGCCACCGCGGTCGGCCTGGTCCTCTGGGGCCACGAGTTCCTCCTCGGTTCCTCCCGCACCGTCAACAAATTTGCCAAAAAAGTCCTGGAGAATGACACGGTAGACAAACTGCGCAAGTGGTTCAAGTCCTTCCTGCCATAAGATAATTAATTCGGATATTTATGAAGCTCAAATCCTTCGAGGTAAAACCGAAAATCGAGACGTTCGCCCGGATCAAGGTCATCGGCGTGGGCGGTTCCGGACACAACGCTATACATCGCATGATGGAAACCGGCATTAAGGGGGTCGAGTTCGTGGCGATCAACACGGATGCGCAGGCTCTGCATAATTCGCAGGCCGACCACAAGATCCACATCGGCAAGACGATCACCCGCGGTTTGGGAGCCGGCATGAATCCGGACATCGGCCGGGCGGCGGCGGAAGAGAACAAGCAGGAAATCCTGGATACCATCCGCAATGCCGACATGATCTTCATCACCTGCGGCTTGGGCGGCGGCACCGGCACCGGAGCCGCGCCTGTCGTGGCGGAACTGGCCAAGAAGACCGGCATTTTGACCGTGGCGGTCGTGACCAAGCCGTTTGCTTTCGAAGGGGCAAAGCGGCGGGAGCTGGCCGAGAAGGGCCTCGAAGAGCTGAAGCACCACGTCGACACCATCATCATGATTCCGAATGACCGGATTCTCCAGATAATCGACAAGAAGACCTCGCTTTTGGACGCTTTCAAGACCGTGGACGACGTCCTGCGGCAGGGCGTGGCAGGCATCTCCGACCTCATCACCACCCCCGGCATGATCAACGTGGACTTCGCGGACGTAAAGGCCATCATGCAGAACGCCGGTTCGGCCCTCATGGGCATCGGCCGCGGCACCGGCGAGAACCGGGCCCTGGATGCGGCCAAAGCCGCCATTGATTCGCCGCTTTTGGAACTTTCGATCGACGGGGCCAAGGGCGTACTCTTCAACATCACCGGCGGCAAGGATTTGGGCATGTTCGAGGTGGACGAAGCGGCCAAGTTCATCACCAAGTCAGTGGACCAGCAGGCCAGGATCATCTTCGGAGCCGTTATCGACGAGGAGCTGGACGAGGAAGTGAAGATTACCGTCATCGCCACCGGTTTCGACGAGAGCATGCTTCGGAAGCCGGAGGTGAAGATGTCCGCGGCCGTGGAGGAATCCGCCATGACCCGGGAGCCGGAAGTCAGAAGGCCGATTTTTGCGCCGAAGGCCGTAGACGAGCCGGAAGAGCGGGATAATTTGTCGGCAGACGAGGACATCGAGCCGGATCAGGACGAACTCGAGATCCCGGCTTTCATCCGCAAGAAGATCAAATAGGCCTATGAAGACTTCCTTAAGCAAACCTCTGATTATCACAGGACTCCTGTTCCAGCTTATCGGTATCGTCTGGAGCTTCGTGGCCGGCTGGCAAAGCAGCACGCTTAAGTCTTTCTTCGGCGAAACCAACTGGCCGGTATACCTGGGTTTTATCCTGATGCTCGTGGCCGTTATCCAGGCCTGGCCCAAAAAAGACCGGCCGCCAGCGCAGCCTGTAAATCCCGACCGGCAGTAAATAGCTCAAAACCCGCCCCCGAAAGGGGGTTTTGTTATTGGGAAAAACCCGAACCGTTTTATTCGCTGGCCTGTTTTGTCAGCCAAGACCGGTGGCCGATGCGATGGCCGGTTTCCCGGCACCCTTGATTTTATTCCGGAATCTGGTAAACTTTCTAAGGTTTCCAAGGAGGAGCCATGAAAGACCAATCAGCCGTGGTTGAACAGCCGAAGGTCGTGCCGCCGTCCAACCCGCCGCCGTCCGAGCAGAAGTTGGACCCCCGCAAGTTCCCGGCCCTGCTCATCCTGTCGGACGAGCGCTCGGAGGAGTACCTTCAGGTCGCGAAGCCGTCCCCGAACGGAAGGTAAGGATGATTCATCGTCGCAATCGCCGATTGCCGTCACCAGTCAGCCCGTAAGGGCCCCGTCAACTTCAGAGTTGGCGGGTTTTTTGTTTATCCTCCGACCTTGTCCTGTGGACGGGCCTCTTTGCCTGCGCTATTGCCGCGGCTGTCATTTTCCTGTAAACTATTGCGGTGCGTCTTCTTAAGGAGGGTTCTGCATGAGACGGTTCCTGTTCGTGATGGTCGTCGTGGCAGCGCTTTTGTGCGCGGTGTCGGGCAGCGCCCAGACCCCGTGCACGCCCGTGAAGATCCAGACCGGAACGGTCATGTCGTCCGTCGGGCCGATTGCCACCGGATTCGACAAGTGGGGCTACAACTACCAGGCTCATATGTTCAACGGGCTGTCCTCCAACTACTCCCGGCCGGAAGTGCCGGACACCGACGGCACTGAACAGCTGGTGATGAAGTGGAGCGATGACTGGCTGGCCAACGTCGCCTGCGAGCAGGATAGCGCAAGGAAACTTGCCCGCGGCTACGATCCCAAGACCGGCATGGCTGCCGGCGTCTCCAAGGGCTGGGTGACCAATCACTACGAGGGCGACTACCTGGGCGATGACAACGAGTACCACCACTACACGTATTTCGTCAAGATCGTCTGGGTGGGCGCTGCTCCGACGGATGGTACCACCGACCCTTGGGCCGGCAAGCGCGTCTGGGGTTCGTACGCGATCATCGAGGAGGTCAATAACGACCCCTACAACGGCTTCCACGGCGTCAGCCGCGACAGCCTCGTGAATCCGGCAGGACTCGGATTCTGGACGAAGTAGGAACGGTTTGGGTGGGTTTCGGCATCGCCGGAACCCACCTTTCTTTTTACCCGATTAATAATGTGCGACCTGATTGACAACGCCGATCTTCGGGCAGGAAATTTTGTTGATAACCCGGGTCAAAAAAGGGCAAACCCGGTCAATATTTCGGAAAACCGCTGTTTTTGACACCTACTACATATAGGGATATATTACCAATAGTAAACACAACATATAGTATCGTAGACTTATTACGAGGCGGAAAACTCGCACTAAGCCGAAAACGGTTCATTTTGTAAACCAATCGAGAGGCTTTTTCGAACCATTTCCCGTCTTTTTTAATCGCCCAAAAAAATGCGCTGCCCCAACTGTTCCCACGAGGAAACCAAGGTCTTGGACTCCCGGCCGATCAACGAAGGCATGGCCATCCGCCGCCGCCGGGAATGCACCAAATGCGAATTCCGGTTTTCGACCCACGAGGAGATGGAAATCCTCGATTTGACCGTGGTCAAGCGGGACGGCCGGACCGAACCCTATCTTCGGGAGAAGATCGAGTCCGGCATCCGGAAAGCCTTCGAGAAGCGCCCCTTAAACCACGAGGACTTTTCCGCCCTCATGGCGGGGATCGAACGCGACATCTCGACCTTGAACCGGGAGCAGATCAACTCCAAGGAGATCGGGAGCATCGTGATGAAGCACATCAAGAAGAAGGACCAGGTGGCTTACATCCGGTTTGCCTCGGTCTACCGGCAGTTCACGGACGTGGACGAATTCGTCCGGGAAGCCAAGAAACTGTAATCCTTTAAGACCAACAAACAATATTAACAAACAGCCTTCAATCCCGCGGCTGACAAGAAAGAAAAACATGCAACCCCACGCCAACCTTCAACAGAGAACCAAGAACGCCCTAAGCGAACTTGGAGAAAAGATCTTTTTGGACCGCTACGCGGTGAAAGACGCCAAAAAGGAAACTTTGCAGGTGGGGGATACGGTGGTGGTCTGCACCAACCTCAAGACCGGCCAGCGCGAGATCGGCACGGTCGAGGACCTGGATACTTCGATCCGCGAAGTGACCGTGAAGCTGCGGGACGGGACCCTGGAAAAACGGGCCATCGAGCACGTGGACAAGCCGCTGGAAACCGTGCCGGAACAGATGTTCGACCGGATCGCCAGGCACATCGCGAGCGTGGAGCCGACCCCGGAGCTGCAGCAGGAATGGGAAGAGAAATTCCGGGGACTGATGGATGACTGGAAATACGTGCCGGGCGGCCGCATCTACACCGGGGCGGGCACCGGCCAAAAGCTGACTTTCTATAACTGCTATGTCGTGCCGTCACCCAAGGACAGCCGCCACGGCATCTTCGACACGCTGTCGCAGATGGCCGAAATCATGTCGCGCGGCGGCGGCGTCGGGATAAACGTTTCCACCTTGCGCCCCCGCTATGCCTATGTCAAAGGAGTGAACGGCCGTTCCTCGGGCGCCGTGTCCTGGGCCTCGCTTTACAGCTTCGTCACCGGCCTGATTGAGCAGGGCGGTTCCCGGCGGGGCGCGCTGATGCTGATTTTAAACGTCTGGCACCCGGATATCCTGGACTTCATCAATTCCAAGCGCGAATCCGGCAAGATCACGAACGCCAACATTTCGGTCGGGATAACCGACGATTTCATGGAAGCCGTTAAACAGGATAAGACCTGGGACCTGGTGTTTCCGGACACCAGCGATCCGATGTACAAGGACCACTGGGACGGCAATTTGGGCAAGTGGCGCGCGCTGGGCGGCCGGGTGGTAAAGCATAAGACCGTGCGCGCGGCCGACATCTGGGACGCCATCATCTCTTCGGCCTGGGTTTCCGCCGAACCGGGCGTCTACTTCATCGACCGGGCCAACACCCTGTCCAATTCCTGGTACTACGCGCAGCTGCCCTGCACCAATCCGTGCGGCGAACAGCCGCTTCCAGCCTGGGGCGTCTGCAACCTCGGCCACGTCAATCTGGCCAAGCACGTGGATTTGGCGGCCCGCGACGTGGATTGGAACGCCCTCCGCACCACTGTGCAGCAGGCTGTCCGCTTCCAGGACAACGTCATCGACGCCACCCCGTACTTCTTCGACGAGAACTTCCAGCAGCAGATGAGCGAGCGTCGGATCGGCATGGGCACTGTCGGGCTGGCCGAGATGCTCATCCAGCTCGGCGTCCGCTACGGCAGCGAGGAGTCGGTCAAATTCATCGACAAGCTTTACGAGTTCATCGCGGTTACCGCTTACGAGACTTCGGTGGACCTGGCCCGCGAAAAGGGCGCCTTCCCGCAGTTCGATTCCCAGAAATATCTGGAGAGCGGCTACATGAAGGCCATGCCGGAATACGTCCGGCATTTGGTCGGCAAGTACGGCATCCGCAACGTGACCATCATGACCCAGGCGCCGACCGGCACCGTGGGCACCATGGTCGGGACCTCCACGGGCATCGAGCCGTTCTTCTCCTGGACCTATTTCCGCAAATCCCGCCTGGGCGTGCATCAGGAGCACATCAAACTGGCCAAGGACTGGATGGAACAGCACCCCAACGAGAAATTGCCTGACTACTTCGTGACCGCCATGGAGCTGACGCCGGAAGAGCACGTCCGCGTGCAGGCGGCCATCCAGCGCTGGACGGATTCCGCCATCTCCAAGACCGTCAACGCTCCGGAGAACTATACCGTGGAGCAGACCAAGAAACTGTATGAATTGATGTACGACCTCGGCTGCAAGGGAGGGACCATCTATCGTGACGGCAGCCGGGACGAACAGGTCCTCGCCACCGACCACAAGAAACTCGGCAAGGACGCGGCGAACCAGGTGGAGCAGAAAGCAGCTGCCGTGACCGCCCAGACGGTGCCGCAGCCGGAACCGCCCCAGCCGGGCACCACGCCCGCTCCGCAGCCGCAACCCGGGCCGGTGCCGCCCCAGCCGCAGCGGAAGCCGGAAGCGCCGGCGGAACCCCAGATGACCTACGTTTCCCCGCGCAAGCGGCCGGACGTGATGCACGGCTCCACCTATAAGATGACCACGGCTTACGGCAACCTGTACGTGACGGTCAACGAAGACGAATTCGGTCCGTTCGAGGTGTTCTCCCAGCTCGGCAAGGCCGGCGGTTTCTTCGGCGCTCAGACCGAAGCCATCTGCCGCATGGTTTCTTTGGCCCTGCGTTCGGGAATCAAGATTACGGACGTCATCGACCAGCTCAAGGGCATCCGGGGTCCGGATCCCATGTTCTATAACGGCGAGCGCATCCTGTCCTTGCCGGACGCCATCGCCAATGTCCTCGAGAACCACCTGAAGCGCGGCCAGAAAGAATTGGAGCTTAATTTCCCCAAGCCCGCTGCGACAGCGGACGCGGGCGGGACGAAGCAGGAAGAACTTCCGGTGTTCCAGACCGTGACCAAGGAGATCAACACGAACGGCACGACCATGGTCGCCCAGCGGGCCTCCATCGCGGACATGGGCCACGCGCCGGCCTGCCCGGAATGCTCCTCCATGCTGACCATGGCCGAAGGCTGCATGAAGTGCGAGGTCTGCGGCTACTCCAAGTGCGGTTAATCTGATCCAAATCGGGGCGGCGGACCAGCCAGCTGGCGGGCCGCCGCCTCTTTTAATGAAACTATTATTCAGTACTTAAGGATACAAATGAAACTTTTTATCGTCCGGCACGGGGAGACAATCGAGAACGCCAAGAAAGTCCTGATGGGACACCATCCCGGCACGCTGAGCGCGATCGGCAAGAAGCAGGCCAAGGCTTTGGCGAAAAAATTGTCCGCCGAAGAGTT
>JBLMZV010000073.1:0-18267 GCA_050259015.1 Candidatus Saccharimonadota bacterium | reverse complement strand
AACCGCCGCAGTCGTTAAAGTAAAGCTCCAAAGCGGTCTGGATCTGGCGGATATCGGTTAGCCTTCGAGCGTCGCGGGACTTGGCCCGCGCGGAGTTGAGGGAAACCAAAACCACCGCGGCCAAAATACCGATAATGGCGATAACCACCAAGAGTTCGATCAAAGTGAAGCCCTTTTGCGATCGTCTAAACATTTTTAGTTTCACCCCCTTTCGACACATAGGAATTTTTTATTTATAAAGCCTAAAAGCAGGGTTTCCGCTCCCAGGCCTTTCCTGTGTTAATTTTTGTGTCCAAATCCTTAAGATGCGCTAGCTAAATTATACATCGGAAGTAAAATACCTGCAACCATAATCGCCACCGCCAGCCCCAGGAGCAACATTACGATAGGCTCGATTAAGGTTGTCAAGGTCTTGAGCGACTGTTCCACCTCCTTCTCATAAAAAGTCGCCAGCTTGTCCAAGATCTCCTGCAGCTTGCCGGTGCTCTCCCCGATCTGGGTCATTTGGGAGACGATGGGCGGGAATTCCGGCCGGTCCACCAGGGACATGGCGATCCCCTTCCCGTTTCTCACCTGTTCCGAAGCCTCGAAGATGATGTTGCGGTAGACGTGATTGCCGACGATGTCCGCCACCGAATCGAGGGCTTTGACGATCGGGATGCCGCCGGCCACCAGTGTCGAAAGGTTGCGCGCGAATCTGGCCATGTAGACGTTCTTGGACAGCTTTCCGAAAATAGGGACGTTGATCTTGAAATAGTCGAAAGCGAACTTGCCGCCGTAGGTGCTGAGCCAGGCCTTGAGTCCGATCAAACCGCCCACGATGATGGAGAGAAGCAGCCACCAATAGGCTTTCATGAAATCGGTCACGGCGACCAGGATTTTGGTGGTGAACGGCAATTCCACCTCGGATTCCTTGAGAATCGAGATCATCGGCGGCAGGACGTAGATGAACATCAGGATGCCTACGATGATGATGGCGAACACGATGAACAGCGGATAGGTAAGGGCGCCGATGACCTTGGACCGCAGGTCGTAATCCTTCTCCATCTGGGTCGCCAGGTACATAAGGGCCTCATCCATGCCCCCGGAAAGCTCTCCGGCATGGACCAGGCTGACATAAAGAGGGGAGAAAATTTTCGGATGTCCGGCAATCGCCACCGAGAGGGATTCCCCGCTCTCGACCTTGCTTGCCACTTCCGCGATGACGGTCTTGAGCTTTGTCGAAGACACCTGCAGCTCCAGGATCTTGAGGGATTGGACGATCGGGACTTTGGCGTTGATCAGGGTAGCCAGCTGCCGGGAGAACATGACCAGGTCCTTCATAGGGACGCTGTCGAAGAAAGACACCCGGTCGAATACGGAGAATTTGGCCACCGGCATGACCTTGATGATGATAAGGCCGTGGCTCTGCAGCATTTCCGAGGCATTGGCGAGGCTTATCGCCTCCACCGTTCCGGTCCTTAAAGTCCCCTTGTTGTCTCTGGCCTGGTATGTAAATTCCATAAGGTCTTATCCTCTTTTTACTAAACTGTCGAACATCGCCGGATCGGCTGAGTAGATCACGGCATCCTCCAGCCTGACCAGGCCCTGCGTGACCAGCTGGGCCAGGGATCGATCCAGGGAGGTCATGCCGAGCGACATGCTGGTCGAGATGATATTGGGGAGCTGATGGGTCTTGCCCTCGCGGATGGTGTTTTGCACGGCGTTGGAAGCCAGCAGGATTTCGGACGCCGGCACGCGGCCGCCGCCGATCTTCGGCAGAAGCCTCTGCGAGACCACGCCGAGAAGGATATTGGCGAGTTGTAGCCTGACCTGCACCTGCTGGTACGCCGGAAAGACGTCCACGATACGGTCGATGCTCTGCGCCGCGTCATTGGTGTGCAGGGTGGCGAACACCAAATGGCCTGTCTCGGCCACCGTGATGGTGGCGGCGATCGATTCCAGGTCCCGCATTTCGCCCACCAGAACCACGTCCGGGTCTTCGCGAAGGGCGGACTTGAGGGCCCGGCCGAACGAATTGGTATCCTGACCAACCTCGCGCTGGTTGATGATGCTCCGGTCCTGGTTATAGACGAACTCGATCGGATCTTCGATGGTGACGATGTTGGCCGCCCGGTTGTGGTTGATCAGGTCGATTAAAGACGCCAGGGTCGTGGATTTGCCGTGACCGGTGGGGCCGCAGACCAACACGAGACCCTGGGGGTGCTGGGTGAATTCCTTGAGCTGCACCGGCAGGTTCAGTTCCTCGACGGTCTTGATCTTGTTGGGCACGGTACGCAACGCGGCGGCCGGGTACCCCTTCTGATAGTAGGCGTTGACGCGGAACCTGATGTTGTCCTTGAATGCGAAAGAAAAGTCGAGATCCTTCTCCGTGCGGAAAGCCTTGCGTTTCTCGTCCGAGTCCAAAAGTACGTCCACCATGGCCGAAATCGCGTTGCCGGACAGGATTTCGTAATGTTTCAGCTCCAAAAGCTGGCTGTCGATGCGCAAAATCGGCGCCTTCCCCGCGACCAGGTGAAGGTCCGAGGCGTTGCTCTGCAGTACCTCCATTAATAGCTTGCTGATTTCGAGCTCGGTAGACTTATACATTGTGGCGAGTTAATTGCTTGGGTCGAAAAACCGATAATTTTGGGTCAGGTGGTAGAGCGCCCGGTCGAGAAGATGCCCGATATCCACTTTGGTGGTGTTGATCCATTCGTTTCCCCCCAGGGAGAGCGCATCGGGGGCGGCGTGGTCTTTGCTCAGGAAAATGAATGGGATGGAGGCCAAATGCGGCCGGCGTCTGAGGTACCGCAGGAGCGCGAAACCGGAAAGGTACGGCAGTTCGTCCTGGCAGAAGATGATGTGGGGCGGAGCGAGGCGTATCTTCCTTAAAGCGGTCAGGCCGCTCCGGGCGGAATCCACGGCGAAATGCTGCTGGAATTTCCTGGAATAGATATCCGTAAGCTTCGGGTCGCTGTGGACCAAAAGGAGTTTGGGCATAAGAATCAGTCCTTAGTGACCCGGACCACCTCTTCGATCGTGGTCTGTCCGCGCAGGGCCTTGAGGATGCCGTCCTGACGCATCAGGATCATCCCCTCCTGCCCGATGGCGTACTCCTGGATCTTAATGGCGGGCTTACGGTCGGTAATCAGGTCCTGGATGCCTTTGCTGATATTGACCACTTCGTAAATGCCGATGCGGCCCTTATAGCCGGTGTTCTCGCAGGCGGCGCAACCCTTGCCCACGTAGACCTTGGGGTTGTTGATGTCGAGATCCGTCAGTTCCTTGGGATTGACGCCCTTAAGCTCGTTCTTGATAAGCTCCCTGATCGGCTCGGTCGGCTCGCGCTGCTCCTTGCACTTGTCGCAGATCCGGCGGACCAAGCGCTGGGCGGCCAGCAGATTCAGGGAAGCAGTCAGCAAAAACGGCTCGATGCCCATATCGATGAGGCGCGGGATGGCGCCGATGGCGCTGTTGGTGTGGAGAGTGGAGAACACAAGGTGACCGGTCAAAGCGGAGTTGACGGCCAGTTCCGCGGTTTCCTTGTCGCGGATTTCGCCGACCATGATGATGTTGGGGTCCTGCCGCAAGATGGATCGCAGGCCGGAGGCGAAGGTCAGTCCGATTTCAGGTCGGATCTGGGCCTGGTTGACGCCGTCTATGAAATATTCGACCGGGTCCTCCAGGGTCACGATGTTGACCCCCGGCTTATTGAGCATGCTCAAGACGGCATAAAGCGTGGTGGATTTGCCCGAACCGGTTGGTCCGGTCATGAGGAACATCCCGTGCGGCTTCTTGATTGCCTCGCTGACCAATTCCAGGCGGTGGCCGGAAATGCCCAGTTCGTCCAGGGTCGGAGCGCCCGTGGATTTGTCCAAAATACGAAGCACCACCTTTTCGCCGATGACCGTAGGAAAAGTCGAAACGCGGAAGTCGATCGGCTTGCCTTCCAGGTTCACGTGGAAACGGCCGTCCTGAGGCAGACGCTGCTCGTCGATCTTGAGGTTGGAAAGGATTTTGATTCTTGAAACGATGGCGGAATGCACGGATTTCGGCAGGATCAGGGAGCTTTGGAGTACGCCGTCGATCCGGTACCTGACGCGCAGGTCCTCTTCCGACGGTTCGACGTGGATATCAGATGCCCGTCCTTCGATGGCGTGCCTGATGATCACGTCCACGATTTTGGAAATCGGCGCCTCTTCGACGATCTTCTCCTCTACTTTCTGGTCGGATTTCACGACCTTCCGCTGCTCTTCCAAGCGCTCCTTCTCCACCACTTCGTTGAGGGCCTGGCGCACTTCCTTGGTGATGTTTTCCGACTTCCGGAAAACCGACATGAAGCTCGTGTAGGACGTGATATAAAGCTCAAGCTGAAGTTTGTTCTTCTGGGACAAGAACTCCAATGCCCCCAGAGCGGCCAAGTTGGTCGGATCGGTAAGCGCGACCTTCAGCACCTTGTTGCTCATCTCGAACGGGACCAGCTTGTAGTTGTTGACCGTATCCTTCGGTATGATTTCCGCGACCTCTTTGGTGAGCTTATGGTTCTTGAGGTCGATATAGGGCAAGTTGAAAAACAACCCCCGGGCCTGGGTCAATTCCTCTTCGCTGATGAATTTTTCTGCCACCAGATAGTCGTAGAGATTCTTGTGGGAGGTCAGGCTTTCGGAGCGGGCCTGGATAAGGGCGTCCTTGGTGATGAAGCCCTTCTCCAGAAGGAAATTCTCGAAGCTGATCGTCTTTGGCGGCGCAGTGACCTGATCGGCCATGGACTTAGTTTTTCTTAATGATCGAGCGGAAAGGATTGGCGTCCGAACCGAACTCTTGGGCCGCCGGCTGAGGCAGCTCGGGAGAGGTCAGGGACAGGAAGGCGGAGGAATTGAACACGGAAACGTCGAACTGCCGCTGAATCGGGAAGACGGAGGGGGCCGGATAATTGGCGTCGTTTAGGAGCTTCAGCTGATACGTCATGCTGTTGGACAGGGTTTGCGTGTTCTGCTGTGCCGGAGTCGGCGTAACCGCGGCCTGTTCTTGGGCCGGAGCGGGCGCCGCGGTCTTCTTCATGTTCAGATAAAGGAGGGAGGCCGTGGTGACCAGGCAGAAGATTATCAATCCGATATATATAGTTTTTTTCTTATCTTCGCTTATTGTCATATGGAATCGGGTTAATAATTATCGCTGATAGTAAGTCCGGACCCTGACCTGGAAGGCCAGCACTTCGTTCATGTTGCCCGCTTTCATGTCCACCGACAGGACGTCGAACAGGCGGGTGTTCTGGTGCAGCAGCTGCAGGAAATAATTGAATGCCGGATAGGTGCCGATCATATTCAGGTTCAGATCGATGGGCTCTATGCCGTTTTCCGCCAACACCTTGCGGTCGTTCGCCTTGGGGGCCACGTTTATGTTGACGATGCTGATGTTGCTGGTCTGCGCGATTGCGTTAAGGCTTCGGATGGCGGAATCCATGCCGTCGTCCTTAAGCGGCAGGACGCTCTTGGCCAACGCCTGTTCCTCGGTGTAATTCTTATAGGAATTCACGAAAGTGGTGATCTCCTCGTTCGACTTCTTGAGCTCCGCGTTTTCCGTCTTCAGGTTGGACAACTCCGCCCGTTTGGTCGATACCTTGCTCCACTGCGGATAGACGAAAAAGTAACCGACGACCAGAATGAGAACGAACAGTATGACCGATATGGTGCTTTTAAGTTCTTTTGGCATTTATTTGGTCTCCTGGAAAATCTCCGGCTTTACTTTAAAGTCTATGGAGAAAGTGTAGCCGCCGGCTTCGCTCTCCCCGCTTGAAGCATTCAAAAGCTTAACTTCCGTGAACTTCCCCGACTGCGACAACCCGTAGAGCAGCTTGCCCAGGTCGTCATAGCTGCCGATATTGCCTTCGACGTGGACCTTGCCGTCCAATCCGAGCCGGACGTAGGAATAAGTGGTCTTGGTTAACGTATTACGGATCAACTCCTCGTAAAATGGGGTCCAGACGATATGGGACCCGAGCAGGACTCTGATGTTCTGGATCTGGGCCTGGAAAGCCTTGGCTCCGATCATGTCTCCCTGTTGGGAATTGAGCTTTGCCGTCAATACGGAATTCTCCGATTTCACCTGCTCGATGGTTTTATCCGTCTGGTAATTGGTCAGAAACAGTCCGCCCCCCAGGACCAGCACGGCGATCAGCAGAAGGCTGAACACCGCAATCATTATGCGGTTGCCTTTCTCCCAGCTCTCCGAACGGTCCTTCAGCTTATTTTGTAGTAGGTTTATGTCCTGCATATGTCAGGTTTAAAAAATTATTTAAGTCAATCCTGGCTGCGCATCGCCAGACCGGCGGCTACGGCCAGGTTAAGTCCTAAGGGCTCGATTACCTGCCGGAGTTCGGCCGGATACGCGATCTTGGCCCAGGGATTGGCCAAAAGGACCGGCTTGCCCAGGGAGCCGAAGAAATCGGGCAGTCCCGGCAATTTGGCGCCCGCGCCCGAAAGGAGAATCTGATCCACCCGATTGCCCTTGCTTTCAAACAGGCTGATGAGCTGGACCGCTTCGTTCTTGATGATGTCGAGGACAGGCCGCATGACCTGCGGAATCTGCTGTCCCTGCGGCGACAGGCCGAAGTCCTTCTTGAACTGTTCGGCACGCATGAAATTGACGCTTAGGGACTGCGCGATGCTGTTGGTTACCGTATCGCCGCCCACGGTCAGATTTTTGGAAAAACGCAGGTAGCCGTCGTCCACCAGGTTGATGCTGGTGTTCTTGGCTCCCATATCCACCATGATCACGGTCTTGTCGTCCTCGTTGACCAGGGACCGGATCAGGGAAATCGCCTCGATTTCGAGGGCGTAGGGCTCGAGCCCGGCCATCTCGAACACTTTCTTATAGTTTTCCACCACCACAGTCGGAACCGCGGTTAAGAGGATCTTGTTCTTGGAGTTGTCCGGGGTCTTGCCCACGCTCCCCAAATTGGTATCCAGGTTGACTTTCTGCCGCTTCTCCTGGATCAGGCTCCAGGTCAAAGACACCTCTTCAAGCGGCAGGGGCACGTATTTCTTGGCTTCGAATTCGATAGCGGCCTTCATCTCCTCTTCAGGAATCTTGGGAAGCTCGATTACGGAGGTGAAAACTACGCTATTGGGGAGGGAAGCCGCGATCTTGTCGGTATTGGCGCCGGCTTTCTTGAGGAGATTCCTGAGGATTTCCGCGGTTTGCGCCACGGCCTGGGCGCTGTCCTTGCTGGCGATCTGGAAGGCCACGTTGGCTATGCCGTAGGTTTCGAGAATAAACTCCTCCCCCTGCGGACGAAGCTGGACGATCTTGATATTGGACGTGCCAATATCAACACCAAGATGGCTTTTGGGTTTACTGCCGAATAGCATTGAAATATTTGTTTCTGGAGTAGCTTGAAGTCACGATTTCTCCTTTAATATAATGAAAAATAAACTCTTCTGTCAAATCCGGGCCGGCAAATAACGTTAGAGTATAATCGTGTGAAGGCTTATCGTCAAGCCTCGGCCAAAAAGAAAAACCCCAAAGGGTTTTTTGGTGGACCCTACCGGGTTCGAACCGGTCACCTCCACATTGCAAATGTGGCGCTCTACCAAATGAGCTAAGGGCCCAAAACTTCCCGAATTAGGTTCTATCTCACCCCGCCGAATAGCGGCGCCAGGGGGCTCACGATGAACCCGATCCCGCCGAACATATACAGCATCGACAGAAGAATCACGACCACGCCCGCGATCTTATAGAGGGTATAGGTGCCGCCCATTCCGCCCCGGAGATGCGTCTCCGCCCAGTCGACACGGCCGAAAAGCCCGACCAGCTGGAAGGTATATTTGATTACCAGAACCCCGATAACGACCCCCAAAAACCCCCAGAAAAACCTCATTTGCGTGTTGGTTTAAAAAATCTGCCGCAGTTATTATACCCCACTTTACGGGGTTTACAAAAGCTTCGAAATCTGATAAATTATTGGGGCGAATAAAATATGCCGGTAAAAACCGCACGGAAACCGGAAGGTTGGCAAAGTTTTTGGCGGCAAAGGACGCGATGCAAAGAGCAGCTTCGGAAACGAAGATGCGGCAGAGATTGCGGCGCGGGCGATTAGCTCAGGTGGTTAGAGCGCGTCACTGATAATGACGAGGTCGATGGTTCAAGTCCATCATCGCCCACCAGAAAAACCCGGAAAGGGTTTTTTGTTTTGCCAAAAATAAAGCAGCGCACGGCGCTGCTTATTCACTCACTGAAGACCGCGTTTCCCCTCCTCCTGGCTTATCCACTGAAGACAATCCCGGCTGACGTGTTGACTCAGATAGTGATCAGGGTCGGCTACAGGGGTGAACTTGGAATGGCTGGGTACGTAGAGATCGGCCTTCCGGGACTTCCGCAACCGGCGGACAGCCAGGAAGGCAGCGATTAGGGCAGCCGCTATCAGAGCAGAAATCCCGACTTGCATCTGGACCCCCCTTCCTTTTATTGGTTTCAGTGTAGCCGCAAACCCATCCCAAGGCAACTGCCGAAAGGGCCGTTAATTAGCCTGGCGTTTTTACGCTGACCAGGCTGGCGAAAACCACCAGATCGTGGCTGTAATGTTTAGTGGCGGGGTTATAGGTGCCGGCGCAAGTGATTACCCTCAGGCCCGGGCCGTCGATCGGTCCGTAAACCGCCTGCGTGGGAAAATCATCCTGCAGATACAGCTCCTTGCGGTCTATCCTAAACGACAGCTCCGATCCGTCGCTTTCCGCGATGGTCACCGTATCGCCCACAGCCGCTTTTTTCAGGCTATAGAAGACCCCCGGCCCGGCCGCCGAGTCGTAATGCCCGGTAATCACGGCAGGGCCCTTTTCTCCGGGTTTCGGACCGCCGGTGTACCAGCCGGCTTGCCCGGGATCGCTGGGCACGTGCAAACTGCCGTCCGATTCAAGACCTGTCTTTACAAGGGATGTATTAAGACCGATCGTCGCTATCCTTATTGACACCGGCAGTGCCGCTGGATTCACGGGCCGGGCGCCCGCGTTTGTTTGTCGCGTGGCGTTGTCGCCCTCAACCCGATTCCTGTCCGGCTGGATGACCGCGCTTCCGGCGCCTGCCGGCTGGGCAACCGGGAAATCGATCGCGGCCGGCGCTTCCGTTCCGTTGAAAGTCAGGGCCGGGACTTCCCGCTCAGGCCCGGAGAATCCGACCGGCAATAAAACAAGGCAGCTCAGGGCCGCCCAGGATAAAATCTTGTGCTTAACGTACATTTTCTCCCTTTGTTTAAAAAATCTTTTTGTATTTTTATCTATCTGCTTTCATTTGGCAAGCAATAGCCTAAACTTTCACCGCATAAACCACCAGATTCCGCGTATAGTGTCCGGCCTGCCGGTCGAACCGGCCCGAACAGGTGATGAGCCGCAGCTCGGAATCAGCCACCGGTCCGTAGACCCGTTGGCTTGGAAAATTGTCCTGGCTGTAGTTCTCCTGTGCGGTTACGGAAAAGACTGCCCGGCTGCCGTCCGAGCGGTCGATCTCTACCGTATCGCCTGGCGCCAGGTCCTTAAGCCGCCAAAAAACAGCGGCGCCCCTGGCTGAATCAAGGTGGCCGACCAGCACTGCCGGTCCGCCATCGCCCGGTCTGGCGCCCGCCGCATACCAACCGACTTCATTGTCATGGGCGGGTACGGCCAAGGTCCCGTCCGAATTCAGGCCCAAGCGAACTATTGGCGCATCGATTCCCAGTTTCGGGATCCTGGCGCGTACCGGTTCGGCTCCCGCCTGCGTCCCGTGACTAAACCCGACGACCGGAATGCCTGAAGACGGACGGACCTTCAGATAGGCCTGTACGCCGAAAAAAATACCCAGAGCCAGGCAAAGCCCTCCCGCGGAGAGCAACAGCCAAGGGTTCCTTTTGGTGGCGCGTTTTTCGGTTCCTGCCATATTTGGCTTACTCTACAGCCTGGAGCGCTGCAGCGCAAGCATATGCGTACATAAAAGGGATTCGGGCAAAAAAAGGCCTCCGGGCTTGAGACCCGAAGGCGGACGACAGTGTTTGTTAGGACCTGAGACGCGGGATGCCCGACGGCGGAGCTTCCATGCCGTACCGCAGACGGTACGCGTTCTTGTAAGTCGCCTCGTGCCAGGGCTCGAGCGCGATGAGCGCTTTCCGGACTGCCTCGAGGTCGCCGGTGGTGGTGATGAGGATGAGCGGGACGGCCGGATGGTGATCGTACGTGATCGGCTGGCCCGACGCGGCCTGGAGCTTACTGACGAATTCGGCCACGTCCTCCGGAAACAGCGTGTGCGTCTGGAAAACGACCCGTTCACTGACCCCGGCCTTTGCGGCTACTGTCATTGAGTCCTCCTTGTGGGCTTCCAAGTATAGCAGACAGGTTAGGTCCCGTCAACGCTTTAGGATTTACGCCAGCAGGATGGCGATGATCACCGTGGCGCCGGTTGCCAAAATCAGGCTTATTGTAAGAGTGTCCGCGCCGGTGGCCGGCGAATGATAGGCAGCGGCCTGAGCAGGCTCAAGCGAAGCGGCAGGGTTCCCCGTGCTGCTGGCGCCGAGCACCTGCGCCGAAGGCGGCGGGACCGGGGAGGCGGGGGCGGACTGATTCCGACCGAGACGGAAGCCCAGGGCCGTGCCGACCGTTAGCAGCAGAAGGGCTCCGGCTGCCAGCAATACCTTGGTCTTTTTGGTCCGCTTCTTTTTTTCGGAAAGCGCATGGACGGCGGCCGATCTTTCTTTTTCGATGTCCTGACCGCCCGGCAAAAACAACGAAATCAGCAGGCCGAACGCGACGAATATGGCGGCAAAAGTCAACGTTTTCTTGTTGGCGTCGACGATCGCCTGCTTGCTGATCGATTCGATTTCGCCCCGGACCGAGCTGGGCACGCCGGAAATCTGCGCCCCTGTGCCGAACTCTATATTGGAAGTCTGCTTGGCGATAGCGGAGGTCAGGTTGGACTTGACCTGTTCGGGGATGATCCGGCTGCCGCTGATGCCGGAGGCCAAATTGGCGGAAAGCGCCGAAATAAGGACAGCGCCCAAAATGGCGGAACCCAGAGTCGAGCCGACCTGGCGGAAGGTGTTGTTGACCCCGGAAGCCTCCCCTGCTTCCTCAACCGATACGGCGGACAGGGTCAGGTTGCTGATCTGGGCGTTCATGAAGCCGCCGCCGATCCCGAACAGGATGAAGCCCAATACCAGATCTTTTTCGCTGGAAGCGACGGTCAATCCCTGCCGCATCAGGATGAAGGCCACGACATCAAGGGCCAAGCCGATCTGAACCAAGCGTTTCGGGGAGATGAATTTGACCAGGTAGGCGGACAGAGGCGCCGCCACCAGAAGGCTTATGGACAAGGGCAGCATGGCGATTCCCGTATGGAAAGCGTCCAGGTTGCGGACAGCCTGCAGAAAAACAGGGATCGAGAAGATGAGCCCGGCCATGCCGAGCGAGAGGATGGCCGTAGTCCCTGCCCCGGAAATGAACTGCCGGTTCCGGAACAGGTCCAGCGAAACCAAAGGCGTATTGCCCCGGTTTGCCACCCTGCGCTCCCATAAAGCGAAACCGGCCAGGATCAGGAGGCCCAGGCCGATAAAAACAGGCACCGCGGAAAAATCGCCCAGCGGCAGGGCGTGACCGAACAGGATAAGCTGCTGCTTGGCATGGACCCAGCCATAATCGGTGGCTTTGATGAAGCCGAACACGATGGACAACAGGCCGAGCGCGGAAAGGATAACGCCCATAAAATCAAGGGAAGGTTTTTCTTCCTTATCCCTCGATTCCCGGATGAGGAACGACCCTATAAGGAGCAGGGCAACGACCACGACGTTTATCCGGAATCCCCACCGCCAGGAATAATTGGTGGTCAGGAAACCGCCCAGGATCGGACCGATAGCCGAGGCGGCGGCGGCGATCCCGCCCCAGACGCCGAAGGCGATGGAACGGTCCCGTCCCTTGAAATTAGCGATGAGAAGCGATGCCGTCGCAGGCATCATGAGAGCCGCTCCGACCCCTTCGATGATGGATTCGCCGATGATCAGGGTCGGCACGTTCCTGCTGATGGAGGCCAAAAAAGACCCGATGGCGAAAATCACGGCGCCGGAGACGAACATCTTTTTCCGGCCGAACAGGTCGCCTAAACGGCCGCCGGTAATCGTGAACGCAGCGAGCATCAGGGAATAAGCGGTTATCACCCACTGGATGCTCTCGATATCGGTCTTAAGATCATTGATGATCGTCCGCAGGGATACGTTTAGGAGAGTCGTGTCGATGATGATGATGGCCAGCGCCAAACTGAGCACGACCAAGCTCCCCCACTTCCTGAGGAACGATTGTTTTTGCTGATTTTCACGGACCATTCCGGTCGTCTGGTTTATTTCCATTATTGTACGGGCTTAAGGCGCGCGTAATCGAGATTGTACGCTTTTTTTGCCGGCAAGTCAATCCGTTGCTCTTCAACCAAAAAAACCGCCGGGACTTCGAGCGGTTATTTTTGGTATTGTTGTGCTACAATCCTGCCTCCGTGTTCCTTTTCGCCGTAACGAGCAGGGAAATCCCTGTCAGAACCATAAATCCGGCAAGCGCGATTTCCGTTCCCAAGCCGGCCAGACCGCCGCTGCCCGCGCGGACTCCTCCGGTGGGCGTCGCGGATGTACCCGTCGAACTGGACGTAGTGGAGCCGGCGGTCGAACTCGAATTGGTCACGTTCAGGTTGCCGGTCAGCGTATCGCCATTTGCGGCCGTCGCCGTCAAAGTGGCGTTACTTACCGCAAAATTTGAAGGGACCATAACCCTTGCGGTGAAATAGCCTGCCTGATCCGTAGTAACCGTCCCCTGGGCGGAAAGATCCATGGTCGCTGTTCCGGAATCGAGACTGAACCTGACCGCGCTGCCTGTATTGTTGGCGCCGAACGACCCGCTCACCGTCACGGTTTCACCCCGCTTAGCGGTAGAAGGGCTGATCGTTAAGGATCCCAAGTTAGCTGCGTGCGATACAAGCGGGGCCAGAACGACCAAACCGAGAAGAGCGATTGCGCTCGCTGTCTTTTTGAGCATTGTTTCACCCCTTTCCAAGGCTTAATTATAACTTAACGTGAATTGTCCATTTTCGGCCAAAATAACGCAAACAAAAAAATGACCAAAAGTAATTGGTTACGCGGGTGAACTTATGTAAGCTTGAACGAAAACCCCGAAAACCTGCACATATTTACCGCTGATAATCCCAGGATTTGACCCGAACAGTTCGAACGGACTAAAATACCGGGAAGGGAAGCCGAATCGCAAGGAGGATAGCCATGAACTTGTTCCTAATCGGACTGGAACGGAAACTGCTTGCGGCGCTGTCTCGAGATCAGGATAAGAGCAGCACTCAGTTGGCCGAGGAAATCGAGCGGAAGACCGGGACCCGGCCGAGCATCAGCGAGCTGCACATCACCCTCGACAGCCTGGTGAACCGGGGAGATGTCCGCCGGACGCTCAAGGAAGCGCCACTGCGGCAGAGCGCCTCGCGTCACGGCGCGCTCGAAGCCTACTTCCGGCTCACGTGAGCTGAAGACGTTGCGGGAGGTTGAACCTAAAGCGGATACGTTTATCCGCTTTTTTGTTAAGCGCATCCCTTAGGAACATTTCCTCTGGGCTGCCGAAAAAACGACAGTCCATGCTCTTGATTTGTTAACGTATTTTGTGTTACGCTATCGAGCTAACAAAAACCGGAGGGTTTAATGAGCGCCGATCTAAGGAAGGTTATTCCCCTGCTGGGGAAGCCCCTGGCCTACACGGTCGTCTACACCATCGCCTGGATCCTGGTCCATCTCTGGCAGAATTACCAGATCGTCAAGGAGATTCCCGCCCTGAGCCCGGTAATGGATTGCCTGGGCGCCATCATCGGCGGGACCTACGGTTTGCACGCCCTGTTCGCCAGCTTCTCCCTGAACCGGATCAGCAACAAGCACGATACCATCGAACACGCGGACGCCATGGGCGACCTCGACGAATTCATGTTCTACCGGAACCGCCGGTCCCTGAACCTGATGTGGCGCATGCTGCTGCTGGCCCAGACCGTGATCCTCCTGTTCCTGCTCCTGCTGGCACCTATCCCCCTGCTCGGCACCAGCACCGCCTTCCTCGGCTTCGGAAGCCTCCCGATTTTCCTGTTCTGGGAAGTGGCCGTGGAGCTGGATGACCCTTTCAAGGGGTACCTGCGGATTGAGCTGTACCATCCGGAATGGCGCGACCTCGATCCCGGACAGTACTTCCGGGAAAAGGCGTCGAAGGCTCCTGCGGCGGCAGCCGCATGACCAAAAGAGACATCGCAAGATGTCTCTTTATTTATTGCCCAAAGCTTTACTTTTAAATCCTGTTACTGAATGTATTCAGTACTTAAGATACGGATCACTTATCCCAATCCCTGGTCGTTCACCTCTTTTAAGACCTGCCTGACGCCATATAGCCAATTCGGACTTCCCGGCTGCACATAGAGGCCCAGGAATTTCTCCGGGGGCAATCCTTTGTAACGGGCTTCCAGCAGATTATCGAAGTCCTTCACCCATTCGGCATAGCTGTCGTACTTCCTGAGATTGGGAACGGAGCCGCCGATACCCGAACAGTTGTGGTAATAGCAGTGCTTGCCGAAATTGCTTTCCACGAATGAGATGGCCAAAATCAATTTGGTATTTCTCGCCTCGGCCAGCGCGGTGATGGTATCGTCATCCGCGGCAAACGGCGAATTCTTCGTTTGGAGATATTTTTTTATGGCTAACTTCCGGTGATCCACCACCACGGGTTCCGTAAGGTCAGGCTCCTCGTAGTTATCCATCACCAGTTTGCCGAAGATCGGAGAGGTAATGTCTATGACCTGGGCCTTCGCCACCAGAGCCTTGTTTTCCAGGAAGACGTAAGCCTGGCTGTCCGCGATCGGCGGGGAGAGTTTGAGCGCGAACAAAACCCCAAAGGCAAAAGACGCGACTGCGATGCAGACGCCAGCCAAAATCAGACGCTCGGCAAACCAAGCGGTCGTGTCCGCGTACGCTTCCGGAATGCCGGTCGCTTTCGCGAGCCGGCGGAAAAACCGGGTGCTCTTTTTGATCGTCCACCCGGGGTGCAACCGTAGGCCGAAATATCGTTTTTCCTTATGTTGTTTTTTGCGGGTCTTTTGTTTCATTCGTAAATTGGCTTTGTTTTATTATACAAGCCATCCGCAAAAACGGCAACAAAAAAACCGGCGTTCACCATGAACGCCGGCAAGCCTTAGAAATGTTCTCATTTCGATATCAATCCGAGCGGTTGGGAGACGAACACGCTCACGGACCACTTGTCCTCGGATTGCCAGGCGACCGAAACGCCGCCCGTCAATTGCCCCTTGTCGTTGCGGATAAAATAAGCCGGCAGTTCGGCCGCCGTCGTCTTCTTGGTAAGATCGTAGGAGAGGCGCGGGTTGAACGCGACTGAAGATATGAAGTATCGAATTTCCCCGCCGACGATATTACTGTCCTCCAGTTTTGGCGCGCCCGTCACCTTCTCTTTGCAGGACAGGAGGGACGAGGAAGCGACCTGTGTGCAGATGTCGTTCTTGTCCCCGGCTTTGTAGGCCGCTACGCGTTCGTAGGTCCCGAAGGCGCTGACGTTACCTTTCATAATCCCAATATCCAAGCCGACGGATTTGCTCGTCTTCGTGCGCGAGGTTTCCGCCAGTAGGGGCAGCTCGGAATACTTGAAATTCTCGGGGGCGATCTCGGCCCTGAGCCCCAACGACCAGACCCAAACCGATTTCAGTTCATCGACAAGAATCTTCACGACACTGTCGTACTTCCCATTTTGCTTGAGGTTTAAGGTCGAACACTCCTCGATGTTCGCCTCTTTACAGATGATCATCAGGTTTTTAGCGGGATCCTTGTCGCCCGAGAAGATCTTCCGCAAGCCGAATTGCCCTTTCGTCTTGCTGCGAAGTCCAGACGAGTCGGCCAGGAGAGTCTGAGTGGCGCCTTTCTCGACCGGCGCGCTGAGGCCGGTGGTAATTAACCACTCACCGAGTTGGAATGCGGCCTGGACCTTGGCGCTGGACTCTTTGGTCCCCGCTTCGACAACCACGAGAGAACTCGGGCTGAAAACCGATTTCCCGGTGGGGTCAGCCTTTTCGGTGAGGAAAAGAGATCTTGCAGCAGTGACTGCTGGATCTGATTGGGCCGCCGCGAACCCGGGAACGATCAGAGCCGACAGCGCCATACAGAGACAAGGCTTCCTCATATCGCCTCCTGTCACTCGTTGACCTTGAACCAGGCTACGCCCGCATCCAGCTTGTCATCGTCGAACGTATCCCCCCGCTTAAGCTCGGCCTCCTTGGGCGCACCGATCTCCACGGAGTATTTCGTACCTTCGGGACCGCGCGCGACCCAGGACAGCACATGGCTCCCCGGCTTCGCTTTGACTGTTGCCGAACCGTTCATGGAGGTAATTCTTGTTCCGTCCACCCAAACCCTGATGAACTCCGCCTCGACTTTGATCGTGACTTCTTTCATCTTGTCCTCCTGTCGCCTTGGAAGTTACACCCATAGTAGCAGCCAGCAAGCATTGCTTGCGCTGCTAATTTTTATAACAAATTGAGGGCAACGTTGTCAAAAAACGGCAACAAAAAAACCGCTCTGGCACGGAACCAAAGGCGGCGACGTTGGGATGCTTACGACTGCAGGGCGAGGAACCTTTCGCGGCCTGCTTCTGTCAGGCGATAGCGGTAGACCCCCTCCTCAACTTCGGAAACCAGCAGTCCTTCGGCTTCCATCCCCAACAACCAGGAATAGATCCAGCCGATGCCGTAGATGCGTTTAGTCAGTATCCAGGACCGGAGATTGCGGAGCAGCCGGTTGCGGGTGCGGTCCCGTTTGGCCTCATACAACCTGTGGCAGATTTCGCTGCCGCGATACAGGCCTTTCTCCCCGATCGTGAGCAAGATCACGTCCTTGATGTTCACCCATTCCTCCTGTTTGTAATAGCTTCAAAGCATACCAGATTTTACCGCCAGACGCAATCCCTGACTGAGCAACTGGACTCGGTTTATATCGTTCTTTTGAAAAAGAAAAACCGGCGTTGCGATGAACACCGGCCAGAGAAAACTCTCTGTTATTTGTGAATTCCCGGATGGCGGACGACTTCAGCTATCCCACCAGGTGCTGCAGCTCCTTGGTCATTGCCTGGTAGTGCCGGAATGCCTGGTCGAACGAGCCCATCCTCACCAGCTTTACAGCCTGCTGGATCTGACCATAGACCTTCTGCCAGATCCTTGAAGCCATGGGATGCGCCGCAACAGCAGCCACCAGTTCCGGCGCGACCTGGTAGTATTCCTTCACGGCCCGTCTGCCAGCAGGGGTCGGAAGCAACACTCTGTCCCGGAAACGGCGCAGGACTCGGAGCTCTTGGCAGTCGTCGGGAAGTCCGAAGTAACCAACACAAGCGGTTGTGATGTAGCAGGAACTGCCTCCGCCGCCCGAGCTGGTGTTGTCGCCGTTGGTGTTGTCCCAGCCTTTGTCGTACCCCTCCTGCCTGGCCTTCTCGTTTTTGCTGACCCCCATCCGGTCGAACACGCCGCGAGTGGCATCCTCGCTGATGCGCTCCAGCACGCCGGCCTTGGACCCTTCGGCATAACCCTTGTCATAGCTCTTCTGCTCGTCTGTCCTACCCATGACTTACCTCCTTGTAAGTGACTACAATATATTACCGAATCCCTTAAGAGTCAAAACATCATGTAAAGTGGCTTTGATGGAGCTTGAGGGGGATAAAGACAACGACTCACTCGAGTCGCTTTTTTTGTCACAAAAAGACCGGCGTTCAGTTCCACTGGACGCCGGTCATAGGTCTTGATCATCGCTATAGGGATTTCGGGCGAACTTCACGACCACAAGCATGACTTGATTGATGTAGCGCATCGCCCCAAGGTCATAGTAGCAAACAAGCTGTTCGTCTTCCCACACCTCCTTGTGCGTCTTGGCCAGCTCCAGGATCCTCTCTCCTTTGCTGTCTAAGCCATCCGCATTGAGGTAGATTACCTCTCCTTCCAGCCCCAGCTCCCCAAACATGATTCCTCCCTTGGTTAGGAGAAGCATAACAGAAAACCCTGAGGGAGGCGAGAGGGATTAAATTCGAAACCCTAAATTCTAAACAAATTCCAATGATCAAAATTCAAAGTTCAAAACAATGGGTTTAGAACATTAAAACATTTGAATTTTGAACTTGTTTAGAATTTAGAGCTTAGAGCTTTAAAAAGCAGGTCACGCTGTTAACGCGCAACCTGCTTTATTCGAACGATGTTGGGCTTTAAATT
>JBLMZV010000072.1:0-9760 GCA_050259015.1 Candidatus Saccharimonadota bacterium | reverse complement strand
GAAAATTCTAAAATATAAACATGAAACCAATCATCAGCGAACGGAAACAGAGGATCGTTTCGATCGCGATTACGGTCGCGGCGTCGTTTTTGGGGTTTGAGGCCCTGAGTCTCGCGCTTCGGCTTTACCAGCTGCAGGTATTCGCATTGATGGCGGTCGTCATATACGGCTTCCACTTTTTTTGGCTGACGTTCATTTTCGATCTTCACCTTAAACAACGCGGGAACCTGGCAGCCGGCCGCCTGCTCAACCTTAAAGGTTTGCGTCTTTTCTTCCATGCCTTGAAGAACCGCCTGGCGCACCTGACCCGCTGGGACTACTTCCGCCATTACGCCAACTATCTGATCCTTCCCGGGCTGCTGTACTGGTCCACCGTGGTCATCTTAATGCTCAACCCGTTCCGCGTCCCCTTAAAGCAGACCGTAATCGCGTTCTCCACGGCTTCCCTGGTGTTCGCGTATATGTATTTCAAGCGGGTGTTCGACAAGCGGATGGAACATCACGAAGGCGGGCTTAAGGTCTTAAGTCTCGCCAAGCTGTATTGCGCTTACCTTTGCCTGTCCGCGGCGTTCGGGCTTACCGTATACTTCGGCCTCGACGGGAATTTCCTGGTCTTGGGCCTCGGGTTGGCCACTTTCCTTTTGATTTACCAGGCGCTGTTCCAGCACGACCTGATAAACCTGCTGACGCTCGGCATGATCTTCGCGATCGCGCTCGCAGTGGCGCTCACGGGCGTCGTCGTCTATTCGATCTGGGACACCAATTATTTTTCGGCGGGACTGCTGCTGTGCGCAGTCTATAACCTGGGTTGGGGGTTGTTGCACCATTTTTCCGATCGGAACCTCACGGCCAGGATTTTTTGGGAATATACGTTCATGTCCCTGCTGCTTATCACGATGATTCTGGTGACGCACGATTTCCGGATACGCATCGGTTGATCTCGCCGCCCTAAAGGGCGGTTTTCCATAAGGAGGACGTATGGGTACGGAGAAGGCGATCGGCAAGCCGACCTATTCGGGCGGCTGTCTGTCCACGCTCCAGATGCAGGGCCTGGCAGGAGGGGCCATGGCCGAACCGGAGATGCGGGCCGCGAAAAAGCACATCCGCAACTGTCTCCATTGTCAGGGGCGCTTAAAGAGCCTGCGGGCAGGGAGCGCGCAGGCTGGAGCGGTCAGATGAAGAGAAAGAAACCGCGGATGAAGATTCGATTCTTCATCCGCGGAATTTTATTCTATGGCGATTCTGAAGTCGTACTTAAGCGGGGAGCCGGAAGCGGAATAGGGGAGAATCGTGACCGGGGCGGTGGCGGTAAGGCTTAAGGATCCCGACTGGCCGGGCCGGATCAGTTCGGTGGTCAGGCCGCCGCCCTTGAACGTTATGCCTTTGGAGACGTTCAGGGTTTTGACGCGGAAGACGAGATTCACCGGGGTGCCCTTCTTAACCGCGATCATCTGCGGATCTACCCCGTTATCGTCCGCGATCAGGATAAAATTCCGGGCCAAGGGCTGCGGTTCGGCCTGCGGGTCAGCGGGCGAAAGGGAGGCCGGAGGGGGCGAAGCCTGCTTCCATCCCGGTATGTCCGTCGAGGCGGCCGGCGCCTGGTTTTCGACAGTCGAAGCCGGGGCTGTCCGTTTTTTCGCGTACTGGAAATAAGCCGCACCCATGACGACCAGAACCAGAGCGATGCCGGTAAACAAAAAACGGTTTTTCATAGTTACAGATAAAGGGTGAATACGTTGATCAGGACGAAAAGAAGCATCAAGAGAGTGTGCGGACTGGCCGGGGCGTTGCCGCGCTTTATTTTGGCTTTGTAGATGATAACGGAATCGGTGATGAGGAAAAACACGTAAGCGGCGGCGAAAATCGTGAAGATGACCCGGAGTGCATAGTAGAGCTGGGTTTCGCTGGTTTCGGCCGGCGCCTGGGTGACGGGCGCCGTGACCGGGAGATCTTTGGTGGT
This sequence comes from Candidatus Saccharimonadota bacterium, assembly GCA_050259015.1. Classification (GTDB taxonomy): domain Bacteria; phylum Patescibacteriota; class Doudnabacteria; order UBA920; family O2-02-FULL-48-8; genus JBLMZV01. The sequence goes on along the minus strand of JBLMZV010000072.1, from coordinate 7,800 downwards.
ATCAGGCTCCGTATCCGTTGCCGGCGTTTCCGCGGGATTGTCTGCCGGTCCGGTCGTTTCCTGGGCCGGCGCCGGGCTCGGCTTTTCCTGGGCCGGCGCCGGAGAAGAGGTTACGGCAGGTTTGGCGGTACCGGAGGCGGCGGGCTTAGGCGCAGACGAGGAGGCGACGGGCGGGGAGGCGGCCGGCTTTTTTGAAAGCACTCCGAACAGGCTGGTTACCGCCGTGGTGTAATGGTTGGGTTCGAACAAGCCGTAGATCGCGGCCAGTCCCTGGTCCTGGAATTTTTCGTTGAGCAGGTTGGCCCGGTGCCCGGGACTGTTCATCCAGCCCGTGACCACGCCGGCGCTGGTCGTAAAATCCATAGCCAGGTTCTCGCCAAGACTTAAGTAAGGCTTGTAGCCGGCAGCCTCGATTCTGGGCCACACATATTTTCCGTCCGGATCGACGTGCGCGAAATAGCTCCGCGCAAGCATGTCATTGGATTTGCCGGTCGCGGCCTGTACCAGACGCTGGTCGGTGCTGAGCGCGGGCAGGTACCGGTTGGTGCGTTCCTGGTTGATTCTCGCCATAAGATCAACGGCGTCGATACCCGGTCCGGCCTGGGTAAAGGCGGACGGGAGGATAAGAAGCCGGATTCCCAAGGCGATCGCGCAGAAAAGCGCCAAGGCCGTGGCGGAGGTGATCCAGGGCGCGTAGCCGTTCTCCTGGCTGGCAATAAGATAGTGTTTTAGTTTCATGTAGGCATTTACCTGATTTAAGTTTAATCCACCTGTTTGTATATTGCAAAAAGACCCCAATATATTACGGTTTTGCCTCTGCGGTGAGGCTTAAGCCTTGACAAAATCCCCATTTTGTGATAACATTCAGTGTTTATTAACCATGAGTATGGAAATCCATCGCCTGCTAAAACTTGAAGACGAAGGCATGAGCGCTCAGTCTATCCCTGTCCCGGAGATTCCGGAGGCAACTCAGCTCAAGCCTGATCTTTCCGTCCGCGGGACGGCGCCTTTGAATTTGCCGGCTGCCACCATGGATGCCCTGCCGTTTACGCAGACTTCCGTCGAAGAGGCTTTGGTGATGCCCAGGAAGCCGTCAGAAGGGAAACGGGGAGCGCGGAAAACGGAACCGACCCTCGAACCCGCCGCTGATTACCGCCGGCCGGGGATGGGACGCCGGGTCGCGGGGCTTCTGCTGTACCCGATAATTTTCGGCGCCGCCTTCGTGACCTTCTACGGCATCCTTAATTTTCCGGCCCTGACTTCCCAGGTGAAGGCCTGGTTCATCAAGCCGCAGGACGAGCAGATCCTCCAGGAGGATTTGAGCGATTATAACAACTGGATTTCCGGCTACTATTTCTCGGTCGGGAATAAGGACACGCTCGGAGCCAACAACGATATCGACCACGACGGCCTGACGAACTACGAAGAATACGTGCTGGGCACCAACCCGACCCTGTCCGATTCCGCCGGAACCGGCATATCCGACGGGGTGAAGGTGATCGACGGGCTTAACTATTGGGGAAGCGGTCCGATGACGGCGGTCCAGCAGGAACGCGTCAAAAAACTCGACCTGAACATGATCAATAACCGCATCAACTATAATTCCGCGATTACGCACAGCTCCAGCATCATCGAGCATAAAATCGCCTTCGATCAATCAAGGGCCGCTCAGCTGTCCATCCCCAAGCTTAATCTCCAGGTTCCGCTCATCTGGTCCCAGGACCCCGCGGACTTCGAGACCGATTTGACCAAAGGGGTGATCCACTATCCCGGCACCGCGATGCCCGGGGAACAGGGGACAGTCTATGTAAGCGGCCACTCCTCGGATTACATCTGGAAACATAACGACTATAAGCGCGTGTTCGCGCAGATCAACGCGCTGCAGCCGGGCGACGACATTTTCGTCAACGCCTACGGCACGGACGGCAAGCTCAATAACTTCCGCTATAAGGTGACGGCTAAAAACGTCTATAAACCGGACGATCAGGTCCAGTTCATCGACAACACCGCGGCCAAACTCAACCTGTCCACCTGTTGGCCCATCGGCACGGCCAAGGACCGCTACGTGGTCACGGCAGTGCTTGCCCCTCTCTAAAAAGGCCCGGAAACGGGTCTTTTTTCTCGCCTAAAGAGGGCTTCCACAATGCCGGGATTTTTTGCACAATAAAAGGGGATAAGCGGGAGCATTATTTGCCGGTTTGACGGTCTTGAGCCCCGGTTGTTTGTCGCCTATGGTAAGGGCGTAAGCTCCCTCAAGTGTCTGCGGTCCGGCCTTGACAGAATCAGCTAAAAGATGTATACTTACCGGTTAAAGCTACGGTTTGCGCTTTAACCTGAGAATCAGGCAATCACATTGGTTTACAAAACAGGCAGGAGGGGAAATGAAACGGAATCAATGGCTTTCGGTGTGTCTGGCAGTGGCGGTCGTCCTCCTGCCGAAGTTCGTATTCGGTCAGGGGACAACGGCACCGGCCGCCTCGCAGGCGACTGTTGCCAACGCGGCGCAGGATGACGCGGCAAAGGCCCGGCTGGCGCGACTCGTGAAAGAACGGGCGCGGAGGCTCGAAGAGATCCGGAAGCGTCGCGCGGAATACGCCAAGCACGGCCGGTTCCCGTACGCGAATCCCGGACAGGCAAGGCTGTTCCCGGAGATCATGAAGCAGCAGGGCGACAAGGCCGAGATCAGCGAGATCACGATCGCCGAGATCGTCAACGGGGCCTACGGCGAGAACGCGCAGAAGCGCCTCAAGCTGGCCCTGGCGATTGTGGGCTTCTCCGACATCGGCGAGCCCAATCCGCAGCTTCCCGAGGCTTTCTGGCAGGAGTTCCGGCAGAACGTCATGTCGAACCGGTACGCCAGAGTCGAGTACTCGGGCACCGACCTCGATCTTCGGATGGTCTACGGAATTCCCGACGGCAAGGGCCGCATCGACGTGAAGGCCACCAGCCTTCCGCCGGAGATGATCGGCTTCTCGCTGATCGGGATCAAGGTCAACGGCATTCTCGCCCAGAGCGGACCGTACGCCGGCAAGCTCATCCATTTCGTGATCGTCACCGCCTTCAAGTTCCCGGGCAGGGCCGAGTTGGCCACTGGCTGCGGAAACGTGACGGGTGTCATCACGGAACCGGAACCTGAGCCTGAACCGCCGCCGCCTGCTCCGCTTCCCGCGAAGCCGCGGCTGGTACCGGCTCCGCCGCCTACTCCGAAACTCGTGACCGTGGTCGTGAACAAGATCTGGAACGACCCCAAGGGCGAACCCGCAAGGTCGCCCAAGGGATTCGACCGGATCAGGTTCGAAGCCACGGGCAGCGACGGGACGGAGCACCGCAATCTTCAGCTCGACGATTCGGGCCTGAAGCTTGAGTTTACGGCCACGCCGGGGAGCACAGTGGAAGTGGTTGAGGACCCTGACACGCAAGTGAAGGGGTTCAAGGACCGCACCCGCAAGCTCGTCATCAACATCCCGGCGCTTACGGATCAGGCCGTCATCGTGCGCGAGCCTTACGTCAACCAGAAGAGCCGCGGCTGCCACATCGGCGCCCTGCCCTGCTGGGCTCTCGCAGTGATCGGCGCCGCCATGGTCCCCGTGATCTACGAGGTCTCCAAGCCGCCGAAGAAGCCGGAACCCCCGAAGCCGCCCGATGAGCAGCAGAAAACCGGCGGTCCGGGCGTATCTCCGGCGCTCGCGGGGCTATCCATGACAGTCGGGACCGGCGCTCCGGTTTCCGGCATCTCCATCCGTTTCTGACATCGTTCGAATCGTTTCCGGGGCGGGAGCTTAAGCTTCCGCCCCACCATTCTTTCTTGACAAGTGTTGAGTCCCGAAATTTTCGAGACTGAATATTTCTTAAGAAAAATCATTCATTTAAGGCTTATGCAACTCATCGCCCGCTTGTCCCGCACAAAGGTCGCCAGAATCGCCGGTTTGGCCCTGCTTTCGGCAATGGCCATTACCTATATCGGCAGCATCAAGGCTGCCACTCCCGTGGAATTTACCGTCCGCGTTTTTGAGGGCGACCCCGCAAACCATGTCATGGTAGGCGGAGCCAGCATCACGCTCGCGGCCGATGACGCGGGGAATGCGAGCAACGGGCGGACTGCGACCACCGACAGCATGGGCGTGGCCGTATTTTCCAATGTCGATCCGGGCGCTTTCAATGTCCAGATCAGGCACTCAAACTATTACGACAAGGACTACCACATGCTGATCGACAGCAATACGGAACTGGACGCCACCCTGGTATCCTTTACGCCTCCGCCTCCTCCTCCGGCCAGCGACGTCTGCACGCCGACTCCGCCGCGCGGCCAGCCGATGTTCAACATCTGGCCGATCGCTGAGACCGGCGCCAACTGCACCGACTATCCGCTGCTTGCCGCGCAAAATGTCACCCGCGGCGGGTCATATTCCCACGCCTTAAGCGCCTCGAACGGCGATACCATCAAGGTCAGGCTGTATGTGCACAACGGCGTATTGGATTATCCGGAGAACGAAGCCATCAACGCCATGGTTGCCGCGCATCTGCCGGCGGCCAGCGGCTCCATCACCGCCGAAGCCTGGGCGAACAACGCCAACCGCGTCACGAGCGCCCAGAAGGGCGGGGACGTGGCCGTTACTCTCGGAGCTTCCAATGAATTCCTGGAATACGTCCCGGGTTCCGCCAAGGTCTACAGCCGCGGTCCGGCGCTGATCGGAACGTTTTCGGACAGCGTCGTTTCCGGCGGGGCTTCCCTGGGCAACATGAGGGGCTGCTACGAGTTCCTGCGGTTCGTCACTTTCGAAGTCAAGGTCAAGGCCCAGACCGTGGTGGTGCCGGGCAATATCTCCATCCAGAAAACCGTCCGCAACGTTTCCCGCGGCGAGAGCGCGTTTGTAAAGACCGTCAACGCCAGCCCGTCCGAGCAGGTGGAGTTCCGGATGCAGGTCAGCGCCACTAACGGCGCGGTCAGCAACGTCAACGTTTCCGACAATCTCCCGGGACTGTTGAGCTACGTGACCGGTTCCCTGACCGTCGACGGCGCCGCTGCCGGCAACAACCTCAACTCCATCGGGTTGGGCAACATGAACAACAATTCCAAGACAATCCAGTTTAAGGCGAATGTCGCTTCGAGTTCGCAGTTTTCGGGCACGATCACTTTGACCAACAACGCCACGGTGACTTCGAACAGCGGCAATGACCAGGATTCGGCCAGCGTGGTCGTCACGATCACGCCGCCTTCCAATCCCACTCTTTCCATACAGAAAACCGTCCGCAACGTTTCCCGCGGCGAAAGCGCGTTTGCAAAGACCACCAACGCCAGCCCGTCCGAGCAGGTGGAGTTCGAGATTTCCGTAAGTTCCGCCACGGCGACCGCGCGCAATGTGACAGTGTCCGACGCGCTGCCTTCGGATCTGCACCTCAATTTCATCAGCAACAGCAACGGCACCGGTTCCGTCCTGAGTTCCATCCCTCTGGGGGATATCGCGGCCGGTACGGCGAAGACCTTCCGGATCACGGCTACGGCCGGTCCCGAAACCAGTTTCCCGATCGGAGACACCACTCTCACTAACGTGGCGACCGCTTTCGCGGACAATGCCGCCAGCAAATCCGATTCGGCCAACGTGGTCGTCCGCCGCGCGCAGGTCGTCAATCCGAACCTCAATATCGACAAGCGCGTCCGCAACGTTTCCCGTTCCGAAACGCAATTCGTCAAGACCGCTTCCGCCGCTCCCGGCGAACAGGTGGAATTCGAAATCAGGGTGACTGCCGGATCCGCGACCGCCCGTAACGTCGTCCTGACCGATACCCTGCCTGATCACTTCAGTCTGGCTTTCGTGAACATGGACAGCGGCGTCACCCGCAGCTCAAACCTCAATTTCAATCTCGGCGATATGACAGCCGGCACCTCGAAGACCGTAAAGATCACCGCCAACTTGGATGGCGAAAATTCGTTCCCGACCGGAACCACGAGCTGGATCAACCGGGCGACTGCTTCGGCGGACAACGCGGGCGCGGTCACCAGCGAAGCCACCGTCAACGTGACCCGCGGCAGCGTCGTTCAGAATGCGCAGCTCAATATCGTCAAGCTCGTGCGCAACATCAATTCCGGCAACTCGTTCTCGCATTCGACCTCGGCCCAGACCAATGACGTGCTGGAATTCCAGATTACCGTCAGCAACGTCGGGGGAGCGACCGCGAATAACGTGAGAGTCAACGACAACATCCCCAGCCAGATATCTTACCGCGATGCCACCATGCGCCTGAACGGCAGCTATTCGGGATCGAACATCTACGGCAACGTATTAAACGTTTCCCTCGGAAATCTGACCCCAGGGCAGACGGCGACGATCATTTTCCAGGTCACCGTCCTTGTCTCGAACGTCCAGACGACTGTCACCAACACGGCCACCGCCTCCGCGGACAATGCCGGCCAGGTGTCGGATTCGGCGAGCGTCTTCCTGTCCTCGGTGCGCGGTACGGATATCAACCTGATCCTAAGCAAGCGCGCTTACAACAACACCCAGAACCAGGACGCCACCACAGTGACGGCCCGCCCCGGCGACGTCATCACTTACACTCTCTCGGTCCAGAATAACGGGACTGCGGATGCGACTTCGTACGTCTTCCAGGACGATCTTTCCGATATCCTGCAGCTCTCGGAGCTCGGCAATTTTTCCGGCGGCAATTTCGACACCGGACATCTGAGCCTCAGCTGGCCCGCCGTAACGATTCCCGCCAGCGGTAAGGTCGAGAAGACCTTTACCGTGACCGTCCGCGAAACCTTCCCGGCCGGTACCGACTTCGTGATGACCAACACGTTCGGGAATACGGTTAACGTCCGGGTCCGCGGTCCGTTCACCGCTCCCGCCACCGGAAATCCGACGACGATCAGTCTTGTCCTGTCCGGCCTGGTGGCCGCCTCCTTCGCCGCTTACCGGCGCGGGAAACTCGGTTTCCTTGCGAAGTTCCTGCGCAACAATTAAGATTAAGCCATGAAAAGAATCCTCATCATCGTAGCTGTGATCATCGTGGTGGGCGCCGCAATCGCGCTTGCCGTTTGGCAGAGCAATAAGAACAAGGACAACCAGGCGGCGGATACCGTAATGGCTATCACCGCGTTCAATCAGACCAAGAACGCGGACGCGACGGCCGCACCGGCTTCGCCCAAGGACAACATCGTCTACACTTTGACCGTGGAGAACAAGGGGGACAAGGTGGCTTCCGGCTACGTTGTCGAGGTGAACATCGAGGACATCAGCCAGCTGGCGACTTTGATCGACGCGAGCGGCGCCAATTATAACTCCGCCAACAATTCGCTGATCTGGACCCCGATCGACATCCCGTCCAAAGGCTCGATCGAGAAGAAGTTCACTGTCCGGGTCAAGGATCCGCTTCCCGCCAACACCGATTCGGTTATGACCGCGAAATTCAACAACGAAGTCTCGGTTCAGGTCAAACCCGGACAGACCGCCGCTCAGACTCCGGCTCAGCAGCCGACCCAGACCAAACCGACGCCCACGAAGCCGGCTCCGACGGTCGCCGGCAACTCCTATCGCGCTCCGAAAACCGGACCTGGTCTGCTGCTCGTCGTGGCTGTGGCCTCCGGCCTGACCGCCGCCGCCGTCTTTATTCTCCGCCGGCAATAATTTTTCATCACAATTCGATCGGCTGTCCCTTTTGGGGATAACTGACTTGCGGAACTTTTTATGCTCGACTATCATTTAGTTGACATAAAAGACCCAAACAAAAACCGACATCGTTCGTTTTTTGTTTTTTCCAAAAACATACCGGCGCCCTTTCCATTGCCCGCCTGACCGGGTA
>JBLMZV010000071.1:0-4471 GCA_050259015.1 Candidatus Saccharimonadota bacterium | reverse complement strand
GTCTGTGGTTCGCGGCCAAAACCGACAAGGGTTGGGAGCTGGCATACGACGGTAACGGCATCATCCCTTGCAGTTCCGCAAACAGGTATAATCTGCCTAAGGATATGGTGCCGCAGTGCATCGACACCCAGAACAACAACAATCTCGTCCAAAGATAAGACGACAAAAAACTCACCCGCGGGTGAGTTTTTTGGTGGGGGATGAAAGTCATTTTACGGCGGCTGCGATGCTGTCGGTCCAGGCCTCGATTTCCTTCCAGTCCCGGAAGTCGCCATCCGGCATGGCCGCTTTTGCAGCCGGCATTTTTTGCGCCAGGCGGTACCCGAATCCCGCCAAACCGGTCAGCTTTTCGGCGTAGAGAGAACCGAAAAAGACCTTGAGACCCTTCGGTTTGAGCAGGGCGCCGAAATCCGCGAATTCCTTGGGCTCCGACAGTTTTAACACGTCGCGTCCTTTCTTGTCTGTCTTTTCGCTGCCTACCGGGCCGCTGCTGAATAGCCATACCGGTTTGCCGGCGAGCTGACTCTTGTTTTGTTCCACGAATTGCCTGGCCTGCTTAAGCCAGGTTCCCATGTAGGCCGCGCTGCCGATCACAAAGGCATCGGATCCTTGGAGATCCGCATCCTTGATGTCACCGACATCTTTGGCTACGGCTTCCATTCCGTGTTGCCTCAGTTTCTCCCCGATGAATTCTGTGATACCTTTGGTGGAGCCGTATTTACTGGCGTAGGCGATGAGTATTTTCATGCTTTTATGATAATCGTTTATTTGCGGTTGGCAAGTGTCCGATTGCCATAAGCAACCGGAAGCGGCACTCTAAAAATCTTTATGTCCTAAATCCTTGAGGTCCCGTTTGGTCTTTTTTATGAACTTTCCGAACCGGCGGTCCTTTTCCCTTTTTTCGGCGCTGTTCATCCCGGCATACTCCGCTTCCTTACGGAGAGTCAGGTAATTGGAGTACTTTTCCTTATCCAGTTCTCCCGTTTCCAATGCCGATAATACGGCGCAGTTCGGTTCGTGGATATGGGTGCAGTCCGCGAAACCGCATTTTTCGGACAAAAGGGTGATTTCGTCAAATACGGCGTCGATGCCATGACTGGCTTCCGTCATGCCGACCTCGCGCATACCCGGATTGTCGATGACTATCGCGCCGTTTCCGAGGAAGTACATCTGTCTTCCTGTGGTGACGTGCTTACCGCGGCCGGAGTATGAACTGATCTCGCCGGTTTTTATGGCGCTGTCGCCCAGCAGTCGATTGATCAGGGATGATTTCCCGACGCCGGATGACCCCAAGAAACAATACGTCTTGCCGCCAATCAGGAACCTGTTCAGATCATCCAGGCCCCGGTCATTCTTCGTGCTGGTCAAAACGACGTCGATGGTGCCGAGCCGGGCGTGGAGCTGGGCCACCATCTCCTCCAACTCGGCATCGGAAAGCAGGTCGGTCTTGTTCAGTATTACCGCCGGCCTTACCCCGCCTTCCCTGGCGATGGCGAAATATCTTTCGAAGCGGTTAAGATTGTAGTCCCGGTCCACGGCCTGGACCACGAACGCGATATCGATATTGGTGGCGATGACCTGGGTTTCGTTTTTTCCTGATTTCCGGGCGATCATCGTCTGCCGTGGCAGGATCCCGTGGATTACGGCCCGGCCGCCGTCCAGTACGGTGATGGCGACCCAATCCCCGACAGCGGGGTAGTCTTCTCTTGAGGAGGCCTCGAACATCTGTTTGCCGGTAATCTTGGCCAGGTACTCTCCGTCCGCGTTCCTGACCCGGTAGGCCTCCTTGAACTCCGAAACGACCCGGGCGACGGAAAAGCCGGCCAGGCCTAACCGGTTTCTTTCCGATTCGAAGGTGGAGTTGTAGCCCAAATCTTCAATGTTCATTGCTTACGTATTCTAACAAAAAACCGGTCAAAGGGCGATCGGGGCCTTGCAGAGAAGAGGGGATGCCACGCAAACGATTCCAGGCAAAAACGTCTGGTGTCGGCGTCTTTGCCTGTTTATTTTATTTGGCCAGGAGATTCTTGAGCTTATCGAGTTGCTGGTTGAATCCGTACTGCATCCCTTCGGCAGCCATTTGGGCTCCCGGGCCCATCTTGTATATGGCCGCTCTGACCTTAAGCTTGGTCTTGCCGCCCTCTTCAAGCAGCGTGACCTCGGTTTCCTGGTCGATCAGGGTCTCCTCTTCCGCCCCTTCTGTCCAGGCCTTCGCCTTGTAGGCAAGTTTGGAATTCGGCTCGATTGTCGTGTACTCGGCCCGCATCGGCCACCTCGTCCCTTTATATTGACCCATCCCTTCGCCCGCCTCCATCACGAGATAGAACTTTCCTCCGACGCGAAGATCGACTTCGCATTCCGGAATGACCACATTGTCCGGACCCCACCACTGTTTGAGCGCTTCCGGGTCGGTCCAGGCCCGCCAGATCTGTTCCGGCGTGGCATCGTAAGTGCGCTCCAAAATCACTTCCTTAATCGGTTCCATGACTTTCTCCTTTTCCGCCAAAGGCAGGCTTGCCTCCGGCGGGTTTATTAATTTCCTTCAAATACCCACCCAATGAATCAAGGCGATTTTCCCAGAGCCGGCGATACTTATCCAAATACCCGTAAGCTTCCGCTAAGGGTTTCGGGGCGATTGTCACGATCTGCTCCTTGCCCCGGCGCGTCTTATGGACGAGTTTGGCCCGCGCCAAAACATTCAGGTGTTTGGCCACGGCGGCAAAAGACAGGTCATAATGGCGGGCGATCTGCCCGATGCTCATGCCGCCCCTGCTTATCCTCTTGAGGATATCGCGCCTGGTCGGGTCGCTTAATGATCCGAACACCGTATTGAGTTGATGATATTGTTCAACCATACGGTTGAGTGATATAACGCCAAAAATTCCTTGTCTATTAATTAAAACTTACAAAAGCGATAAAACCTAAGAAATCGGTTGATTTTAAAGCGGTGTTCCTTCGATCTAAATAAAAAAGAAACCACCCCATCCTTTCGGATGAGGTGTTTTCTTTTGGCTCGGGCGGCTGGATTCGGGTCCGGGGTTGCGACAAACATCCACCGGATGTTTGTCGATCGCTCGGGCTTCGTCCTTTGGACTTGCCTCGCTTCAACCCTTCTCATCCAGCCGCCCTATGAATTAAAGAAAAAGACACCACGCGAGGTGGTGTCCTTTTCTTTGGCTCGGGCGGCTGGATTCGAACCAGCGACCCGCTGATTAACAGTCAGCTGCTCTACCGCTGAGCTACGCCCGAACGAACCAATTTTGCACAAAAGGATTGTAACAGAATCCGGAGAAGATTTCAAGCCCTGTCTTAGCGGTTATAATAAGCACGGGGCTTTGACGCCGGGCTCAAAAAGGTGTATTCTTTATTATCACTCGGGTAATGGAACCTTGAGGGTTAGCGGTTAAGGAGGAAAAAACATGAAGCCTCGGATTATCGACGTTCAGAGCATGTGCTGCCAAGCTCGGGTATTTATGCGTCGGGCCTGCGGTACCGAGCTCCCGATCTGCTCTCAATGCTATGAGCCGGTGGAGGCTGAAACCGGCTACCCGCTCATCCGAAAGTTCAATCCGGAATCCGGCACCGAAAACCCGGTTCAGACAAGAGAGTTGATCCGGGGTTAGGGCGCTAAGACTCGGCTATCAGCGAAGGAGAATCGGATGCTGCGAAGAAGCCTGCTGACGATGCTCGCCTCGTTCCCTCTGCTTGGTTTCGGCAAGGCTGCGCCTCCGCCGGGGACAAATACGATCGAGATTCCCGAAGAGGCCAAAACGCGGATTGCGGAGATCCTCGCAAGGGGAGGCCGAATCACCAGCCTGAACTACTACGAGCCGAACCCCGACAAGTGGGGGATGACAGCAAGCGGCACGATTTTCTTCACCAAGCCCGAAGAACGGGAGTGGCGCCTCAAAACTTCATGAACGATCAAGCCGTCCTCGCGCAATGCCGGGCGGCTTTTTTATTTGGTGCTCACTATTTACCGGATCGCTTATTCCGTTTATGCTGAACGCATGATCTCAGACAAGCAACACAAGACCATAGACGACTACATCGCAGCCTGCCCTAAGGACGTGCGGGGAAGCTTGAGGAAATTAAGGGAAACGATAAAAGCGGAGGCGCCGGGCGTTTCCGAAACCATCAAATACCGCATGCCGACCTTCGTCCTGAACGGGCGAAACCTGGTGCACTTTGCGGTCCTTAAGGATCACATCGGCTTCTATCCCACGCCCGGACCGATCGTGGCGTTCAGGAAGGAATTGGCAGATTATGGCCAGAGCAAGGGGGCAATCAGGTTCCCCAGGGATAAGTCTCTGCCGTTTGCGCTCATAAGGAAGATCGTCCGGTTCCGGATCAAACAGGAGAATGAACGGGCCAGGAAGAAAAAATAAGCAAAAAGAAAAACCGGGCGCCGCCGAAGGCTGGCGCCCGGTTTTGTTACATGATCTTGAGCGACCGGTCAAAGGACAGGAAG
>JBLMZV010000070.1:0-8391 GCA_050259015.1 Candidatus Saccharimonadota bacterium | reverse complement strand
GCGATTTTGGCCGCGTCTTCCGTCCAGTTGATGCGCGCGTCCTGGCGCCTGATCATCCTGGTGAAGGTGGCCTGTTCGTGGTTCTGAGCTATAAGCTTAAGGCTCTTGTCTTCGATTTGCGGCAGGCGTTCCAGTAGAAGCCCGGCGGCCGCGTTCGCCAGCTTGTCATAGAGCGAGTCGAAGGTGTCCTTAGGGTCAATTTCGGTTTTCGCGAAACCGGCCATCGGGCCGTGGTCCATCTTTTCGTCCATCAAAATCAGGGTAACGCCCGTCTCTTTTTCGCCTTCGATCAGCGCGGCCTGGATAGGGGAGGCGCCGCGGTATTTGGGGAGGATCGAGGCATGCAGATTAAAGCTTCCGAATTTCGGGATTTCCAGGACGTCAGCTGGAATGATCTGTCCGTAGGCGGCGACGACCATTACGTCCGGCGACAAATTTCGGATTTCGGCGGCCGCGTCCTGTATCTTTTCCGGGGCGAGGGTCTTGATCTGCCGCTTGAGCGCCCAGGTCTTGATCGGGGTCTCGGTCAGCGTCTGCTTCCGTCCTACGGGTCTGTCGGGCTGCGTAATTACGGCCAGGAGTTCGTGTTCGGATTTTAGGATCAGTTCCAGGGCCGGGATGCCGAAGCGGGTCGTGCCCGCGAATACGATTTTCATGGGGTTAGTCCAAGCGGTTCTTCCTGGCGACTTCGCCGGAAGTGACCTTGAGGATTTTCGTAGTGAACAAAACGCCGTCGAGGTGGTCCACTTCGTGCTGGATGACCCGGGCCAGGAATCCGTCCGCGTCCATCTCAAGCCACTGGCCGTCCAGGTTCTGCGCTTTGATCCTGATCTTCTGGGGCCTTTTCACCAGGCCGAACAGGCGGGGTACGGAGAGACAGCCTTCTTCCATCTCGATTTTCTTCCAGGATTTTTTGGCGATCTTGGGATTGATCAGGGCAAACGGCGGCACGCCGAGATGTTCGAGGTTGATGACGCAAATCCTAAGAGACTTGCCGATCTGAGGCGCGGCCAGGCCGACGCCGTCCGCCTTCTTGACCGTCTGCAGCATGTCCCTGACCAAATCCAAAACCCCCTGGTCGATTTTTTTGATCAGCGCGGTTTTTTTGGTCAGTATGGGGTTGGGTGCGGTGACGATCTTGAGGATCATTGCTTGGCTTTCTTTTCCTCGTTCTCCTTCTTGATTAAATACGCAAAAAGCGCTCCCGGCTTCTTGGCCTTGGCCTCAAGGACCTGCCCGGCTATCCGCCGGAGCATGTTGTGGTCGTAAAGCGTGGCCATCTTCAGGTAAAACCCGAATCGTTTCCGGTCCGCGAACTTGTTGACCAGCTCGTCGGCCAGGGCGTGGGCAGGGGAGTGGATGTGCTGTTCGTTGCCCTTCTTGAGATACTTTCGCGGGATTTCCATAAGCTCCGTTATTTTATCAGAAATGTGATATAATTAAAAGAGAAACAGCCTATTTTCGTCAAGCTTTTAATCCGTGACCCCATGCGCCTTTTTACCGCCATCCCTTTTCCGCAGGAACTCAAGGACCTGGCGCGGGATTTTTTTCACGGCCGTTTGCCAGTGGCTTATGTCAACACGGATAACCTCCATATCACTCTGAATTTCATCGGTGAGGTGGAGGATTCAAGGCTCGACCAGGCCAAGGAGGTCTGTCGCGGGGCGGTCGATGGCCGTAAGGGGTTTCCGCTCGAATTTATGTCCGTAGTGAAATTTCATCAGCAGCTGCATTTGACGGTAGCGGAAAATCCCGAGCTCTCTCTTTTGCAGCGCGATCTTGAGGCGGCTTTAGGGAAGGCGGGGTTCCGGTTCCAGGAGCGGCAGTATTATCCGCACGTGAAGCTCGCCAACCTGCACATGGACAAGGTCATGAGCAAGCACCGGATCGAAAATATTTCGCGCGGGGAACTCGAGAAGCTTAGTTTCCATGCAGACAGAGTGGCGTTGTTCTCAAGCAAGCTTTTGATGCATCACGCGCAGCACGTCGTCGAGGAAGAGTATATTTTGGCTAATCAGTAATTTTAGAATCGTGAAGATAGATATCGCCGGCATAGGCATAGACAACGTCACCAAAGCCGAGGTTTTGGACAAACTTTCAGGATTCGCGGAAAGCGGCGAGCCGCATCTCGTGGCGACCGCGTATTCGGAGTTCGTGGTGTTTGCGCAAAAGGATCCGCGCTATCGCGATGTTTTAAACTCCGCTGCGCTGGTCCTGCCGGACGGCATCGGCATGCTTTGGGCGGCGAAATTTTTGTCTTTGCCGATGCGCTGGCCGGGGCCGCTGAAGTTTTTGCAGGCCCTCATCCAGGTGGTCTATACCGGCGCGTCGCTGATTTTTTATCCGCGTTATTGCCGGACCGTCATCAAAGAGCAGGTGACCGGAAGCCTCCTGGTCTGGGACATTGCCGAGCTTTGCGCCAAGCAGGGCCTGCGGCTCGCGTTAGCCGGCGGGTTTGAAGGCACGGCCGACATTGCGGCCCGGCGGCTTAAGGAAAAATTTCCCGATCTCGCCGTTTCGTTCGTCGCCTCGGACTGCCGGTTTGATGACGTCTTGGTCAGCAGGATCAAGGCCTCGAATTCTGATATACTGCTGATTGCTTACCAGCCGCCCCGGCAGGAAATCTGGCTGGCCGAAAACCTTCAGAACCTCAATATTAAGGCCTGTTTGGGCCTGGGAGGCACCTTTGACTATCTGGCCGGGAAAAGGCCTCTGGCGCCCCGTTTTTTGCACTATATGGGCTTAGAATGGTTCTGGCGGCTCCTAACCCAGCCCTGGCGCCTGAAAAGGATGTGGAACGCGATTCCGGTCTTCATTTCAGCCGTGCTGCGGCACAAAATGCGTTAGTCCCATCCGTCCCGTCTCTTACACTGCATTACTTTCTCGTATTGCAGTGACGCGCGGGAGATTATATAATTTGCAGGCAATTGATTTTAGTTTACGATTGATGACGAAACTCTCAAAAAGACAACTAACGCAAAAAGAGTTCGGGCAATATATAAACAACCTCTGGTCGGCGTTTACGCTGCTCGACTCTAAAAACGACATCCGGGCGCTGTTCCGCGATCTGTTTACACATACCGAATACAAGATGTTCGCCAAACGTTTGGAGATCGCGCGCAGACTGCTGGACGGAATGACTTACGAGGAAATCGGGGATGAACTGAAAGTCACGATGCATACGATATCTTCGGTCAGCAACAGCCTGGCACGCAACGGCGACGGCTACAGGAGGGCGCACCAGGAACTGAGAAGGATCGAGGCTAAACACCGGACCGGACATTCAGGGAAGAGGCGCAGACCGACGCTGGCCGGGGAAAGGGCTCTTTCCGAAATAGTGAAAGCTACGGCTAAAAAGATTTCTGCGGTTTCGAGGCGCCGGGCGAGAACCAAATCCGCCTCGCACAATCTTTCCGTCTGACACTGCATTACTTTCTCGTATTGCAGTGGCGGACGTGGAGGATTCTTAAAAAAATATTTTTATTAGGCGATATAATCTGACGAAGAAGAAAGGAAAAGGTATGAGCGATCAAGTTAGGGTGCGAATGGCTCCCAGTCCCACGGGATTTTTGCACATCGGCGGCCTGCGCACGGCGCTGTATAATTATTTGTTCGCCCGGAAGTCGGGGGGACGGTTCATCCTGCGGATCGAAGACACGGACCGGAACCGGCTGGTGCCGGGCGCGTTGGAAAACATCGTCGAAACCCTGCACGACTTCGGCCTGGACCCGGACGAGGGCCCTTGCTGGGTCGGCGGAAAAGTGGCGGAGCGCGGCGACAAGGGGCCGTACCTTCAGTCCGACCGGCTCGGACTTTATAAGAAGTACGCCGAAGAATTGATTGCCAAGGGAACCGCATATTATTGTTTCTGTCCGGCGGAGCGCCTGGAGGAATTGCGTAAATCGCAGGAAGCGCAGAAGCTGCCGCCTAAATACGACAAGCACTGCCTGTCTTTGAGCAAGGAAGAGGTGGAGGCGAAACTCAAGGCCGGCGAGCCGCACGTGATCCGGCTGAACGTACCCAAGGACCTGACGGTGCGTTTTTCCGATGTCGTGCACGGCGAAATCGCCATATCAACGAACGATATAGACGATCAGGTGCTTCTGAAGACAGACGGGTTCCCGACGTATCACCTGGCGGTGGTGGTGGACGACCATCTGATGGAGGTGTCGCATGTGATCCGCGGCGAGGAATGGATCCCTTCGACTCCCAAGCACGTGCTTCTGTATTCGGCGTTCGGCTGGGAGACCCCGATGTTCGTGCATCTGCCCCTGCTTCTGTCCAAGAGCCGCAAAAAACTTTCGAAGCGCGACGGCGACGTGGCGGTCAGGGATTTCCTCAAGAACGGCTACCTGCCGGAGGCGCTGATCAACTTCGTGGCGCTTTTGGGATGGAACCCCAAGACCGAAGAGGAAATCTTTTCGCTAAAGGAACTTATCGAACGGTTCGACCTGGGCAAGCTGAACAAGGCCGGTGCCGTGTTCGATCTCGACAAGCTCGATTGGATCAACGGCCTGTACATCCGCAAGCTCTCCAAAGACGATCTGTTCGAGCGGCTTAAGCCTTACCTTGCGGACTCCGGAATCGAAATCGAAAAATATCCCAAAGAGTTTCTGGAAAAAGTCTTGCTGCTTGAGCAGGGGAGACTGACGAAACTGTCCGAGATAGGGGAGAGGGTCGGGTACTTTTTCGGAGAGCCTGCTTACGATCCGTCCATCCTGATCTGGAAAAAATCCGACGCGGCCGCAATCAAAAAGAATCTCGAGGCGCTCGAGACGTTCCTGGCAGGCCTGGATCCGAAGGATTTTAGCCGGGAGAAACTCGAGGAGCTGACGAAAAAATTCATCTCAGACAGCAGCCTGACTAACGGCGAAGTGCTCTGGCCGCTCAGGGTCGCGCTTTCGGGCCTTGAGGCCAGTCCCGGGCCGTTCGAGATCGTGGACGCGTTTTCCGCTTTGCCTGACGGCAAGGACAGGATTTTGGGAAGGATCGGAACCGCGATAAAGAAGCTATAGCAACGGGAAATCGGCAAAGGCCTGGCGATAAGCACAGGCCTTTTCGTTACCTTTAATATTTACAACCGTAGCAGTATGTGACAGAATATTAGTGCTTGAGACGCAAGAAAGGAAACAAAAATGACGCACAAAACCAAGTTTTTTTTGGCAATGCTGGCTGTCTGCCTTTTTTTCGGCTTTTCACATCCTTTAATCAAGGGTGACACCTCGGTGGACGATCTGCAGCAGCAAAAACAGGCCAAGCAGGCCAAGTTAAGCGAGATCACGAAGAAGATTGCCGATTACCAGGCGGAAATCAAACAGAAACAGGGCCAGGCGAACACCTTAAAGAACGCCATCGCCATCCTAAACCTCCAGATCGCAGCTACGGAAGCCCAGATTGAGGCGACCAACGACAAGATCGACGCCACCAATCTCGAGATCGCGGACGTGACCAACCAGATCATCGAGACCGAGAACCAGATCAAGAAGCAGAAGGAAGTGCTGCGGGAGCTGATTTCGCAGATCAACGACCTGGACCAGATGTCTCCTTTGGAGATCGCGCTGGAGAACGACAACTTCACGGATTTCCTGAATCAGCTGCAGTACGCCACCAGCATCCAGGAGCGCAGCCAGCAGCTCCTTAACGAGATCAATCTGCTCAATGCGCATTTGGCCGTCTAGAACGCCGTACTGAAGAAGGTGAAATCCGATCTGGAAATCCGTAACGATTCTCTGGCGGCCTCCAGGAAAGGACTCGTGGACCAGCAGAGATCCAAACAGCTGGTGCTCGACCAGACCAAGGGCCAGGAACGGGCTTATCAGAAACTGCTGTCCCAGCAGCAGAATCTGCAGGGCGAACTCGAAAAAGAGATATTCGACATCGAAACGGAACTCAACAAGAAGCTCGGCAACAAACGGCTGCCGTCCATCAAGGGCCTGATCGCTTGGCCGATGGACGGGGTGCTCACGCAGGGCTACGGCAACACCGGATTCACCAAGCTCGGCTACACTTTCCATAACGGCATCGACGTGGCCGGTCCGGCCGGCACTCCGATCTACGCGGTCGCGGACGGCGTGGTCGAGGATACGGACATGAACCAGAATGCGTCCTACGGCAACTGGGTCACGGTCAGGCATACGATCCAGACCAAAGCCGGCCCGCATCAGCTCATCAGCCTCTACGCGCACATGACCAGTTTCCGGGTGCGCAAGGGCCAGGCGCTCAAGGCCGGCGATCTTATCGGGTTCGAAGGCAACACCGGCAACACCACGCGGCTGCTGTACGGACCGGGTCGCGGCTATCACATCCACTTCGGCCTTTATGACGCGGACGGCTACGGCGTGACCACCGGCGCCTATACCAAGACCTACGGTCCTTACCGCATCCCGTACGGCGCCACGTACAATCCGCTGGAGTACTTATAAAAATTTTCCAAAAAATGTCCCGGGTTAATCCCGGGGCTTTTTTTATTCCGGACCGGTAGGGAAGGGGTCCAAAAGGGGTCGGCGGGGAAGTGGTCAAGGATGGGTCGGACCTGCCCCCGAGGCAGAGCTTTATAAAAATTTTTTCTGATGTCAGGGGAGTGGTAAATATCGAAAATAGGCAAGTGGGGAAAAATATTCTTGAAGAAAAATTTTTGTTAAGTAATGTTTACTCGGACAAAATTATACGGACCCGGCGCTTAGAGGATGATAGGCCGGCATAGGTACCGGGTCCTTTAGCCTTAAGGCCTTAAAAGCCCCAGGGTATATGTCGCAAAAGCTATGTTGTGCGACGTCATATTTCACTGAAATCAGGGCTTTTGAGGCACTTCCCTATAATCGCCCCTGCACCGTTCCTGCAGGCGCTTTAGGTCCGATAGAAATATATTTTATCCTCTATTCTCTTTTTTATTTCTTGCGGAAGTGAAACGGTTCTTCCTGTGCAACCGTTCTTCGCCTCCCCCATCCAGGCTCTAAAAACCGATTTGACCAGGGGAAGCCTTATCCGATATATTTAACCTCACCAAAGGAGGATGCCTATGTGCCAGTCCGATTATCCGGAGTCGATCCAGTTCGACGACAGGAATCCGCCGCAGGTCGGTTCCGAGGTCGTCTGCAAGGTCGGCGGATATCAGTATCGCGGCAAGCTGGTCGCGTACATCGGCGATCCGCTGGGAGGCGAAATCGCGGAAGTCGAGATCGAGTGCGGCTTGAAGCGGACCCGCATCTTCCCGCAGTCCTGCATGGTCTACTGATTGCGCTTCGGGTCTCTTGGTATTAGCGAGTCGGATTGCTCCGGCTCGTTTTTTTTGCGATCAAAAAACCGCAGGCCTTGGAATCCGCGGTTGATTTATTTTATGAGAGGCGAGAGGATGGCTTTTACTTCCGAGGCGGTCTTTGTCTTATAGAGTTCGTTTCTCAGTTCCCTGGCGCCGTCGAAGCCGTTGACGTAGGCCTTGAAATGTTTCTTCATGACGTCGAACGATTTCTTTCCCCTAAAGAGCTTGTCGAAGAGCAGCGTGTGCTCGAGCATCACCTTAAGTTTCTCTTCCCGGGAGGGTTCGATTTTCCGTCTCTTGTTGAACAGCCAGGGGTTGCCGAAGATGCCCCGGCCGATCATCACCCCGTCCACGCCGGACTCCTTGGCCCTCTCCCCCGCTTCTTTGAGATTTTTTACGTCGCCGTTGCCGATGATCAGGGTCCTGATCTTTTTCTTGCCGAAAAATCCATCGCGGATTTCGACGGCGCGCGCGATCGCGTCCCATCTGGCAGGCACCAAAGACATTTCCTTGCGGGTCCGGCCATGGATCGTTACGGCAGCCGGTTCCTCTTCCAGAAGATTTACCAACCACTCGTCCAGGACGTCTTCCTTGTAGCCGATGCGAGTCTTGACCGAAACGGGCAGATTCGGACCCGCGCCCTCTTTGGCTGCCTGGATTATTTCTTTGGCCTTCTTGAAATCCTTGATCAAGGCCGCTCCGGCGCCGGACTTCTCCACTTTGCGGTCGGGGCAGCCCATGTTGATGTCCAAGCCGTCGAATTTAAGCTTTTTAACAAGCGCTGCGGTTTTGCGGATCGCATCCGGGTTGCTGGAGAAGATCTGGGCCACGATCGGCTTTTCCTTTGGGGTGAACGAAAGGTCAACCAGGAGGTTCTCCCGCCCCTTGGACGCCAGGCCGTCCGCGGACACGAACTCGGTCCATAAGACGTCCGGCTTGCCGTATTTGGCGATAATCCGCCGGAAAGCGCCGTCCGTGACGTCAGCCATGGGCGCAAGGACAAAGAACGGTTTCTTAAGTTTGTGCCAAAAGGTGGATTTCATGATGTTTATTGCCGGAGCTTCCCGACAGCGGCCCTGATGATTCCGGCCGCTTTTTTTTTTTGTGCCTTATTCATGGCAACCGCCCAAGTC
>JBLMZV010000069.1:0-10982 GCA_050259015.1 Candidatus Saccharimonadota bacterium | reverse complement strand
TGGCCAAGCCCCAGCTCTTCATGAACCAAAGCGGCAAGGCAGTGGCCCAAATCCTCAAATACTACCCGGCCGCCCGGGTGATCGTGGTGCACGACGAGCTTGACCTGCCTCTCGGAAGCCTAAAGATCGTCAAAAACTCCGGCGCCGCGGGACATAACGGCGTCCAGTCCGTAATCGACGAGATCGGCACCAAGGACTTTATCCGCGTAAGACTCGGGATCGCCAACCCCGAAACTCAAGGGAATCTGCCTGCCGAGGATTTCGTGCTCAAGGATTTCAGCCAGCAGGAAGAGGCCCTCGTCAAGGAAACGATCGACAAGGCAGCCGGAGCTCTGGAAACCATACAGACCGAAGGTCTGGAACTGGCCCAGTCCAAATTCAACGCCTCCTAAACCGCCGCCCAGGCGGTTTTTTTCCAAAGAAAAAAGCCTGGCGCGAGATTGGGGTTCGCGACAAGCTTTTAGTTCAGTGACCGGACGCTGGGACATCCGGCCGAAATACACATGCGGGGTTTGTGAACCATCTCGACGGTTACGACTCGAGTTCCCGGAGCCCCTTGATGCCGAGCTGTTTCATCAGGAGCACCGAGTAGCCGGCGGATTCCGCGAGCACCTGCTCCGTCGAAATCTCGTCGACTCCCGCCAGAGCCAGGAACGGCTCCAGCAAGGACCTTTCGTCGCGGTGATCCTGCCCCTCGATCTCGAGATCAACGAGAGGGTCCAGGACCGGCGCCGAGTCTACCGGGCGCCGTACCAACAGAGGGTTCACTCGAACGATTCTCCGATTTGCCAGATGCACTATCCCCTCCTGTAAGGAGAACGAACACGACCGCCATCGCAAGGATTCCAAGCGCGCCGATGGTGAGGAGCAATCCGTGGAACCGCGGTTCGCGGATCGCCTGCACCAGCCACATCGCGATGATCAAGACGGCGAAGGCCCACACTCCACGCATGAACATACGCCCTCCTAACGAAAACAGTTGCGGCCTTAACCCTACTTACGAGCGCAAGACAAGAATGGAAAACCACCCCGGCCTTGACTTGAGGCTACTTGCGGACAATAGGAGGGATGCTGCCCACTTTCGCCGCTCGCAAATAGGATGAAGGATGCAACTGCGTTGTGAAAGTCCCGGAACTTATATATTCTATACGAAACAGCTAAGTTTAGCAAAAATCAAGCCGGTTGTCAATACTAAGAGCTAAGGGTGCCCCTATGGAATCCCGCGAAAAAATCTACGCCAACGCCCTGAACCTGCTTCCCGAGCTGGGGCCGGTCAGGCTATCCCGCCTGCGCGGTCATTTCGGAAGTTTCGAAGCGGCCTGGAACGGAAGCGTTCCGCGGTTTTTGGATTCCGGCCTGGACCGGAAAATCGCCGAGCTGGTCGCACGACACCGCGATTCGGCCGATCCGGCAGCCGAATTCGCGAAACTGGAAGCCCGGGGAATCGGCCTCATCCTCGATTCCGAACCGCATTATCCGGCTCTGCTTGCGGAGATCGCCGCACCCCCGCCCTTCCTTTATATACGGGGCCAAGCGCAGGCCTTGAATCGCCTCAATATCGCGGTCGTGGGAACCCGGAAAATGACGCTCTACGGCAAACAGGCGGCCTGGGAAATCGTCTCCGGCCTCGCCTCGGCGGGCATAGGACTGGTCTCCGGGCTGGCTTTCGGCGTGGATGCGGAAGCGCTGAAGGCGGGAGTGGAGGCCGGTGCAATCTGCTCGGCGGTCTTAGCCTCCCCTCTCGACGACGGGAGCATCTCACCCCGAAGCAATTTTCAGATCGCCCAGCAGATCATGAAGACCGGCTGCCTGGTCTCGGAATATCCGCTCGGAGCCTCCGTACAGCGGCAGAACTTCCCGATCCGCAACCGGATCATCGCGGGCTTGAGCGCCGGCACTCTGGTGGTCGAGGCGGACCAGGAGTCAGGCAGCCTGATCACCGCCAAATACGCCCTGGAGCAGAACCGCCTGGTGTTCGCAGTCCCGGGTTCGATCTTCTCCGAAGTGTCCAGAGGAACCAACGCCCTGATCCGGCAGGGAGCCTGCCCCGTCAGCCAGGCTTCAGACATCTTGCGGGAACTCAACCTTGACATCGAAGCGCCCATCGGAGATTATGACTCTGCTATCGATCCCGCGGAGCAGCCGGTGCTGGCCCTGATCGGACATGACCCGGTGACGCTCGACGAACTGATCAGGGAATCGGGCCAAGCGGCCGCCGAGATCACCGCCATCGTCTCCATGCTGGAGATGCGCGGAAGAATTAAGAGCCTGGGAGGAAGCAAATATGTCCGTGTCGGTTAGAACCAAAATCACCATTCTCGTTGCCGGCGCGCTGATCCTGATCGGCGGGATTTTTTTGTCGCGGCTGCCCGGACGGCTGTATTCCTATTCGAGGCAGGCGGCCCAAGAACCGGCGGACAGCGCCCCGAAGGAAACAACCCTTTTCATCGCCGGCGACATTATGCTCTCCCGCAACGTAGGCGCTAAAATCTCCCAAGCCTCAGACCCGCTCCTGCCCTTCCGGGCAGTCGCGGACCGTATCAAGGCGGCCAGCCTTTCGTTCGCCAATCTGGAGTCCCCTTTTCTGGGATCAGGACCGAAGGTAACGGCCGGCATGGTCTTCAAGGCCGAACCGGAAAACGTCGCGGGATTGAAAGATTTCGCCGTCGTGCAGACGGCAAACAACCATTCAGCGGACCAGGGAGACAAAGGCCTCAACTTCACCGACCAGCTGCTTGCGGCAAACGGCGTCGGGCATCTGGGCACGGGCGAGGATTGCCATAAAGGCACTGTTCTGGAACGCGACGGCATCAGATTCGGATTTCTGGCCTATTCCTATGCCGGCTACAATGACGGGGGCAAGAAGCCCAATCCCCTGGTTTGCGACTGGAACGATACGGACCAGGTCCTCTCCGATATCCGGGCCCTGCGGCCGGATGCGGACATACTGATCGTGGCACCCCACATGGGCACGGAATACATGCGCAAGCCGGACGCAGGCAATGTGACCCGGGCCCGGCAGGCTATCGACGCGGGCGCGGACATCGTCATCGGAACGCACCCCCACTGGATCCAGCCGATCGAACGTTACAAGGAGGGGGTGATCTTCTATTCCCTCGGCAATTTCGTGTTTGACCAGATGTGGAGCGAAGATACCCGGGAAGGCCTGACGGCGACCCTCACTTTCAGGGAAAAAGCCCTGGAACGGATCGAAGTGCATCCAGTAATCATCGACAATTACTGCTGCCCGCGCTTCGCCGACAGCGAAGAATCGAAGGCCATCCTCGGGAAGATAAACTTGACAAGCGAAGTTCTATTGGATAAAAATTAGAACGACGCGTTCCAAGAAACCCTTAACTACGCAAAAATCTGCGCTGGAAAAAATATACATGTCCAACAAAGCTCTCGTAATCGTCGAGTCGCCAACCAAAGCCAAGACCATTTCACGCTTCCTCAACGGCAAATACAAGGTGGAGGCGTCTTTTGGACATGTGCGTGACCTGCCCACGAGCAAGATGGGCGTGGACACCGAACATGATTTCACCCCCCAGTACGTCGTCCCGACGAAGGCCAAGAAGAAGGTGGCGGAACTGAAGAAGCTCGCGCACGGGGCGCCGGAAGTGATTCTTGCGACTGATGAGGACCGCGAAGGAGAAGCCATCGCCTGGCATTTAAATGACATCCTGGGACTCAAGAAAGACCAGGCCAAACGGATCGCGTTCCACGAAATCACGAAAACGGCCATCGAAGAAGCGCTCCAGCATCCCCGTAATCTCGACCTGAACCTGGTGGACGCCCAACAGGCCCGCCGGGTGCTTGACCGCCTGGTCGGATACGAGCTGTCGCCGTTCCTCTGGAAAAAAGTGCGCCGCGGCCTCTCCGCCGGACGGGTGCAGTCGGTAGCGGTCCGCCTGATCGTGGAACGGGAACGCGAGATCATGAAGTTCAAGCCTCAGGAATATTGGAGCGTGGAGGCGACCTTCAAAAAGGACACCGAGTTCGTGGGCCGGCTCAACAGGGTCAACGGGCAAACTCTCGACAAGCTCGAAATCAAGAACGAAACCGCTGCCAAGAAAATCCTGGCGGATTTGGCCAACCAGAAGGCCGAGGTCACCGAGGTTACGAAAAAGGAAGTCCGCCGCTCCCCCGCCGCGCCGTTCATCACCTCCACCCTTCAGCAGGAGGCTGCCCGCAAACTCGGCTTCTCCGCCAAACAGACGATGATGTATGCCCAGCAGCTTTACGAAGGCGTGGAGCTTAAGGAAGGTCATACCGGCCTGATCACCTACATGCGTACCGACTCCGTCAACCTTTCCGAATTTGCCCTCGGCTCGGCTAAGGACGCGATCCGGGAAAAATTCGGCGCCGATTACGTGCTCTCCTCCCCCCGCCATTATTCCAACAAGTCGAAAAACGCCCAGGAGGCCCACGAGGCTATCCGGCCCACGGACCTGACCCGCTACCCGGAAACCGTAAAGGAGCATCTCGACCGCAACCAATACCGGCTCTACGAACTGATCTGGAAACGGACAGTGGCGACCCAGATGCCGGAAGCGGTATTCGACGCCACCAGCGTGGACATCGAGATCAAGGGCACCAAAAAGTACAGCTTCCGGGCGACCGGCCAGGTCGTGAAATTCGACGGGTTCATCAAGGCCTATACCGAAGGCCGGGACGAGGAAGAAACGGAAGAAGTGGAAGGCCTGCTGCCGGAACTTAAGAAGGGCGACCAGCCGAAGGTGGTGAAGATCCTGCCCAACCAGCACTTCACCCAGCCGCCTGCGAGATTCTCGGACGCCACCCTCATCAAGGCCCTGGAAGAACAGGGCATCGGACGGCCGTCCACCTACGCCCCGACCATCACCACTATCCAGGACCGCGGCTACGTGGACAAGATCGACAAGAAATTCCACCCGACGGAAATCGGGTTCATCGTCAACGACATCCTGGTGGAGCATTTCCCGAACGTCGTGGACCTCAAATTCACGGCCAAGATGGAAGACCAGCTCGACGAGATCGCCGAAGGGACCAAAGAGTGGGTGCCCGTGATCCGCGAATTCTACGGCCCGTTCCACGACAACCTCAAGATCAAGGAAAAGGCCGTGGAAAAGCACGTCGAGACCCTGGACGAGAAATGTCCGGAGTCCGGCCACCCTCTGATCATCAAGTTCGGCCGGTTCGGCAAGTTCATCGCCTGCTCCAACTACCCGGAGTGCAAATACACCAGGCCGTTACCCGAAGACCAGAAGATCATCGACCAGAATTCGGGCGAAGTCTGCGACAAGTGCGGCAAACCCATGGTCGTTAAATTCGGACGGTTCGGCTCGTTTTTGGGATGCAGCGGCTACCCGGACTGCAAGAACATCAAGAAGATCGAGAAAGGCACGGGCGTGGCTTGCCCCAAGTGCGGCGAAGGCGAACTCGTGGAGAAACGGAGCAAACGCGGTCCGTTCTATTCCTGCTCCAAATATCCGAAGTGCAAATTTATCCTGCCCACCAAGCCGACGGGCGAAAAGTGTCCCCGCTGCTCGTCGCTGCTTATCTACGCCAAAAACGGGATGATCAAATGCTCGGACAAGGAATGCGATTTCGAAAAGGAACAGCAGGAAGTGGAAAAAGCGGAAAACAGCAATATCAGACGGTAACCAAAAAGAGCCCGAGAGGGCTCTTTTTTTGTTTTAGGACAACGTGAATGTTCGGACGTCCCGCAGATCAAACACCAGCCGGTCCATGGAGTCATAGACCTGAAGCGAAAACCGGTAGGACCCCGGGGACAGATCCCCGGTCGGCAAGGCAAAGCGTTGGGGCTGGCCAGTCGGCAGGGTCTGGGCTTCGTAGATCTTTTCAGCCACCCGTTTGCCGGACGAGTCGGTCAGGTACAGCGAAACCAGGGCCTTTTGGGTGGCGCTGTTCCCGCTTATCAGCGTGGCGGTTACCTCGCCCCCTGCGCCCGACGGAAGCGCGAGGTCATACAGGGTAAGCTGGCCGACCGGTTGGGGTCCGACCGTGAAGTCAGCCGCATGATCGTACCATTGGACCAGCCTGGCCCACTTCGGCTGGAAGATTCCCACGGAAAGGCTGTATTGTCCGTCCGGCAGATTCGCAGCCGCCGTGATTTGCCGGAGCAGGCTGCCCTTCTTGGGGATGGTCACGCTCGGCCAATAGCGCTGGGAGATCGTCTTGCCGGTCGCGTCCTTCAGTTCCAGATCGACCAAAACGCGCTGCGGTACGGTCTTGGAACCGAAAGCCACGGTGATCGCGTTAGTTTCTCCCGGCCGCGGATTATCGTTTGTCTGGCTGACAGACGAAAGGAAAATAGGGCTGGGCGCCGGCTGGACCGGCGTGGGCGAGGCAAAAACCGCAGTAGCCGTGAGCGCGCCGAACAGGACGGCCGAAACCACGGGTATAAGCATTCTTTTCCTCATGTTATTTGAAGTTAATGGCTTCGGCTATTTTCGGACTTCCGATATTTTTTGAAAATTGGCTCCGTTGCACAAAACAAAGGGGACCTTGCATATAGACCTTTCCAGCTTGCGGTTAAAACTGCTACTCTGGTTAGCCAAGGAAGGAGGAACCGATGATGATGAAGCTGGTCTGCGGATTGATTTTGGCTGGCCTGATGCTTCCTTCCGCCGCACTCTCCGCGCAAGAAAACTCCCGTGTCGTCCAACAGGGTCGGTTTGCCTACATCCATCTTCCGAGCGCCGGCATAATGCTCAGCCGATGCGCCGACCAAACCTTAAAGGCTTTGGCTGAGTATGAAGCCAAGAACCCCGAATGGGAGATCGAAAGTTGGAAATTCGAATCAAGATACGGCGAGGCAGCCGGGGTCTGTTACGCCGACGGAATCTGGCTGACTCTCAAAAAGAAAACTGACGGGGGCGTCAAAACAAAGCAGACCACGCCAAGGCCAACCGATAAGGTTGGCTTTATTTATTCCCTTCCGGTCCGATTTGTCGTTACCGCCCAGTTAGGTTAAAATGGATTCAGGCAATCCCAATTAAAGCGAAACAAATGAAAATCGTAATTTTCGAAACCACCCCCGAGGATCAGGCCGGACTGGCGCCGATGCTGACCGGGCAGGACGTGGTCTTTCTCAACGACCGGCTGACCAAAGAAACCGCGGGCTTGGCCAAGGACGCCGAAATCGTTTCCGTGTTCGTCAACTCGGAGGTCAAGAAGGATGTCATCGACAGCCTGCCGAACCTGAAGTGCATCAACACCCGCTCGACCGGCTTCGACCACGTGGACGTCCAATACGCGAAATCGAAAGGCATCGAGGTCTGTTATGTCCCCTCCTACGGTTCGCATACCGTGGCGGAATTCGCCTTCGGGCTCATCCTTACCCTTTCCAGGAAGCTGTTCAGCGCCCATCACCAGCTCCGGGAGGGCAACAGCTTCGATCTTTCCCAGCTGAAGGGTTTCGACCTGTTCGGCAAGACCATCGGCGTCATCGGCACCGGACGCATCGGCCAGAACGCGGTCAAAATCGCGCACGGCTTCGGCATGAATATCCTGGCTTTCGATCTGTTCCCTAAAGAGGACCTGGCCAAGGAAATCGGATTTAAGTACGTTTCCCTAGACGAGCTCCTGCAGAATTCCGACGTCGTCACCATCCATGTCCCGTACACCAAGGAGACCTTCCACCTCCTCAACTCGGAAAACCTGATGAAGATCAAACCCGGAGCGATTCTGGTCAACACCGCGCGCGGGGAGATAGTGGAAACCGAGGCGCTGCTGGCCTGCCTCAAGGCCGGCATCATTTCCGGCGCGGGCCTGGACGTCCTGGAAGGCGAACGGGAGCTGAAGGACGAGATGCGTCTTCTGACCGACCCCAAGAGCCATATTGAGCACATGCGCCAGCTGATCGAAGACCACGTGCTGATAGACATGGAAAACGTGATCGTCACTCCCCACTCCGCTTTCTACACCCAGGAAGCCAAACACGAAATCCTAAAGACCGCGGCCGACGGAATGATGGGCTTCGCCGCCCGCCAGCCGGTCAATCTCGTTAAGGCATAATTTATGAGCAACTGGTTTAAAAATTACGACGAAATAGCGACCACCCCCGAGCGCCGGGACGCCCTGGCGATCGCCGAAGCCGCGCTCGACGCCATCGACACCGAAACGGTAATACGAAACAGCGTCTCCATCCAGGGGGATACGCTTAAAGTCAAGGATCAGGCCTTTGATCTCAAGCCTTTCAAGAACATCAAGGTCATCGGGTTCGGCAAGGCCTCCTGCAAGGCGGCCTCCGCTCTCGAGAAGATCATCGGCGACAGGATCCAAACCGGCATCGCAATCGGCTTGGAGGCCGTGGCCTGCGAGAACATCAGGACCTACCAGGGCACGCACCCCGAACCTTCCGCCCAGAACGTGGAAGTCTCCGGCAGCATCCTTGAGATGAGCCGGAACGCCACCGCCGACGACTTAGTCATCGTGATCGTTTCCGGCGGCGGCTCCGCCCTGCTCTGCTGGCCCAAGGAAGAATGCGACCAGGGGCAGATCCTCTACCATCGTTTCCTCAAGTCCGGCGGGGATATCCGCGAACTGAACGTCGTCCGCAAGCACATCTCACAGCTCAAGGGCGGCGGTCTGGCCAAAGCCCTTTACCCGGCCACCGTGATCGGCCTGATCTTTTCCGACGTGCCCGGCGACGATCTGGAATCCATCGCCTCCGGCCCGACTTTCAGGGACACCAGCACGATGGCGGATGCCCTGAAAATCATCGAAAAGTACGGGTTAGGTTCCTTTAACTTAAACGAAACGCCCAAGGACGAGATCTACTTCGAGAAGGTCCACAATATTCCGGTCGTGACCAACTTAACCGCCCTCGAGGCGATGCGGCACAAGGCCGGAGAGCTCGGGTATCAGGCCGGCATCCTGACCAGCGAACTTTATGACCAGACCGAGCAGGCCCTCCAGAAAACCTTCGCGGCCGCCAAACCCGGCGCCTGCGTGCTGGCGGGGGGCGAAGTCAGCCTGGTGGTGACCACCGAAGGCGGTTCCGGCGGCCGGAACCTCAATCTGGCCATGAACGCCCTCAAACTGATCGGGCCTGCCGATACCCTGCTCACCCTCGCCTCGGACGGCCTGGACAACGGCCCCAAGGCCGGCGCGATCGTAGACCGGGCAACCGTAAGCAAACTTAAGGAGTCGGGATTGGACCTTGAAGATCATATCAAACGTTATGACGCGGAAAACCTGTTTGTGAAACTGGGCACGGCGCTGGTCACCGGCCCGACCGAAGCCAATGTCTCGGACCTGCTGCTGCTGATCCGAAAATAAATAGACCAAAAAAACCGCCCCTTGCGGCGGTTTTTATTTTTTCCCGGAAATCCTGTCGATTAACCGGATTAACTCCCGGAAGTTTCTGACGCGATAGTCGGGCTCGCCGATCTTCTTGTCGTTAAACAAGACGCTTCCGACGCCCGCCGAGCTTGCCGCCTGGATATCCGATAAAGCATCACCGATGTAAACGGCTTCCGAAGGTCTTACCTTTAGGCGTTTTAGCGCCAGAAGCATCGGCTCGGGGTGCGGCTTCGGATTGTCGTAGTGTCCGTGATGAATCACAGCGGCGAAAAACCGCCGGACCGGAAAATTCTGGAAGTACTCATCCACCCCTTCCTTAAGCCTGCCTGTCACGATTCCAAGCTTATAGCCGCCGGCGAATTTTTTTATCGCGGCGATTGAGCCGCGCTGGGCTTTCGGCGTCTCCGGTATGGCATAGAGATCATAGGCGATTCTGTAGACCCGCCTAAACTCTTTAGTGTCGCCCTTCGACACATATCTGTCTATCAGGTCATCCAAGGTCAGATGGAAGGCCTTACGGAACTCCGCCCGCGAAAGAGGCTTATAGCCGGCTTTAACAAAAACTTCTTTGAAATACCGGTAATTCGACTCGAAAGAGTCGATCAACACGCCGTCGAGGTCAAAAATAATCGCCTTCAACATGAGTTAGTCGTTCTTGATGAAGATCTCGCTGCCGATGATCCAGACTTTCGCGGCCTTGGAAAACGGCATCACGGACCTGAGATACAGCCAATCCTTCCAGCGTTTGATGAGCCAGGCCAGCCAGCCGCTCATGATCAAATCCTTCGAATGATATACGGCGTAGCGGCCGCCGACCTGGAAAGCATATCCGCTCTGCGTGCTCGAATACGGCAAAGGCCTGCCCCGGTCGATCATGCGCAGAATGTTTTTGGCGGCGTGCCTTCCCTGGCTGATCGCTTCCGTCTTCGTCTGCGGCAAAGGCTTTTTGGTTTCCCAATTCCTCAGCCCGGTCATGTCGCCGGCGAAAAACACGTTGGGATGCTTTTTCAGGTTGAGATTCTCCGTCACGACTATCCGGTCGGTCTTGTCGCGTTCCAGGGCGGAAAAGGCCGGCAGTCGCACGGACCGGATCCCGCCGGTCCAGACGAGCAGATCGCAGTCCAGACGCTCCCGGTTGTTCAGGGTAACGTAACCGCTGCCCGCCTCCGTGATGAGCGTCGAGAACCGGGTTTCGATGTTGAACCTGTCCTTAAGCCTGGCGGAAACCGCTTGCGCCGCCTTTTCGGTGAGATTCGGCAGGAAATCGGTCGCTCCTTCCACCATGACAATCTGATAATTTTCCGGCCGGCGCCCGTGCTTGGCGCTTAAATGCCGAACCAGTCCGCGCAGCTCCGCGGCGAACTCCACCCCCGACACTCCCGCCCCGCCGACTATGATCCGTCCCGATTCCCGCTTGTTCAGAATATCGGCCAGGCGGTTCCTGATCATGATTGCATCCTCAAAAGTCTTGAGCGGGAAGGCATGTTCGGGGAGCTCGGGAATCCCGTAGTAATTCGGCTGGCTGCCGAGGGCGACCAAAAGGTAGGCGTAACCGATTTCGCCGGAATCGGTTCTGACCAGGCCCCGGTCGAAGTCGATATCCTCGACGTATGCCTTCAAAAACGCCACTCCCCGGTTCCGGAAAATCGCCGAGTAGGGCAAAGTCACGG
>JBLMZV010000068.1:0-25143 GCA_050259015.1 Candidatus Saccharimonadota bacterium | reverse complement strand
AGATCACTCCGACCGCGACCAAGGCGACGATTATCACCGCCAACAGAAATCTTTTCATAAGATTAGATAATTACTTGTTGCTATTGATTACGTTTGCGGGCCGGATTGGTAACAATCGCCTGGGTTGACTTTAGGCCGGTTCCCGGTATATAATTCAATGCTCCCCCGTTTTTGGGAAAGCAAAAAGGAGGCAAGAAGATGGCCAGAGTGATCCGAAAGGGCCCTTCTCCGGCCGTGGAAAGGAAGGTCAATTGCCGGGGCTGCGGAGCCTCGATCGGCTACACGGAGAACGATATCCAAAAGTGCCAAGGACGCGACATCTCCGGCGGGCCGGATGGCAGGGAGTGGATCATCTGCCCGAACTGCGGCAAGGAGATCACGATCAGGACCTGGTGACATGGGAACGCGCACGCCCCGTTTGGCGGGACACGGCGCTTTTTTTATTGGCTGTCCGTGGAATAGACCGTGATGTCCCCGTCGGAATAGTACGGCTTCTTGCCGGCGAAGAACTTGCGGATATATTGGCCGGCCTTGTCGCATTCCGGCTGGCTATGGATGATGAGGTTGTGGACCACCACGTATTTGACGTCGGCTTCCGAAAGCAGCTTCAAGGCCGATTTGGGCTGCCCCACCGGGTCGCCAGGCGGTTTCTGGCACATGCTGTTGTAAAGAAGCGGGTTGATGTTGATGAAAAAATAAGTCATCGGCACGACGCCGGGATAGAAAAAATGCCCGTCCACGATCGGCTTATGATGGACTGTCTGGAAATAGTTATAAACCGCAAACTCGTTTATCGGCAGGTCGGCAATCGCATAACCGCCTCCGTCATCAGCGATATTTTTGTAGAATTGCGAAACCGGGAAGTTCATGAGCGGATACGGCAGCATGGAGGTGTCCAAGAAAATCAGCAGAGAAAGCGAAACCATCAGCAGCAGCCTAAGCCTTGCGGAGGCGACACGGTGCCTCAGATAATCCAGCATATAAACCGCAAGGACAACGGCGCAAAGCAGGGTGATGACGAAGAACCGATTGGGCACCCGAAAAAGATCGAACGGATAAACCCGTCTAAGGAAGTAGAACGGCAACAGCACGCGGTGATGAAACAGAAAGACATAGGGCCCGAAGGATAAAATCAGGAAAACCATCCCGGATACAGCCCAAAACCATATGTCTTTCCGCATAAGCTTACGCCCCAAGATCACTGCCAGGATGGCGATCAGGCCGGTGAGGCCAAGATAGCTGGTCATCTCGAAAAAATTCGGGGCGGCCGGGAAAATGACGGTGGGAAACTTCTCGTAAACCGGCATGGTAAGCTGCCCGAGCATGGGGTTCATGGGCGTGGGCAGAAACAGGTTTTGGATCTGGGTGCTGGCCCGGAAGGCGAAATCGTCGGTCATCGGCTCCGAACCCTTGTTTTCGGAGGTCAGAAGCGGGACGGCAACCACGAACAGGCCCAGACCGATAAAAATGACGGCTACAGCCGAGAGGAATTTAGCCTGCCATAGGATCCGCCAGCGGAAGAGAAAAATCAGGCCGACGAACAAAACACCGGCAAGAGCGTAATACCAGGAAGACAGTGCGGTCAGAATTACCGCGCCGAAAAGCAAGACCGCGCCCTTAAGGGTTGGCTTCCGGCAGAATTTAAGGGCCACAAGCGCCAGAAGCGGCACCACCCCCAACATCATAAGATTCAGATGCCCTACCCCGCGGATCAGCATGTAGGGCGAAAAGCCGTACACGGCGCCGCCGAACACGGACAAACCCCAGGAGTCGACCAGTTGCCGCAGCAGGAAGTACGTTGCCCAGGCCGTGAACAGGAAACTGAACAACAAAACCAGATTGTAGGCCAAAACCGGATTATGGGACAGCAGGTCGGCGGGCACCGCCACCAGAAACATCAGCGGCCCGTCATAGGCGCCGAGCATATCGATCCCCCGCGGATAGAACACCATGGTTTCGGTCGGTACCGGATTCCGGCCCGCAATCCCCCGCGCCACCTGATCTATGTATCCGAGGAAAAAGCTGGGGTCATTGCTGCCGCCGATGCTTTGTAGCGAGGGGTACAGCTCGGTCATGTGCAGGCACAGCGGCCAGGTATAGATCACGGCCAGAACCACAAAGATTGCCAAAGCAAAAATATGCGAACGCCAGCCGTTCACATATTTATTGCCCGGTGATAGGTTTTCCGTCTCTTCCACGGTTTGATGTTTAGTAGTCGCGGAGCTTCGAAATGTTGTAGTGTTCCTTGATCCGTTCCAGCGCCTTGGCTTCGATCTGACGGATGCGTTCGCGGGTGACGCCGAATTCCTTGCCGACTTCCTCCAGAGTGTGCGTTACGCCGTCCTCGAGCCCGAACCGCATCTTGAGGATCTTCTGTTCGCGCGGATCCAGGTCGCGCAGGACTTCCTGCACGTATTCCTTGAGAAGCTGCCGGCCGGCTGTTTCCTGCGGGGTCACGGAATCCGGGTCCTCGATGAAATCGCCCAGGTACGAATCCTCTTCGTCGGAATCGCCGACCGGTGTGTCGATCGATACCGTTTCCTGGGAGATCTTCTTGAGCTGATAGACCTTCTCGACTTCAATGCCCATCTCGGCCGCGATTTCTTCCGGGAGCGGTTCCCGGCCGAGATCCTGGACCAGCTGCCTTTCGGCTTGGGCGTACTTGTTGAGAGTTTCCACCATATGGACCGGGATTCGGATGGTGCGGGACTGGTCCGCCAAAGCGCGGGTGATGGCTTGCCTGATCCACCAGGTGGCGTATGTCGAAAACTTATAGCCCTTGCGCCAGTCGAATTTCTCCACCGCCCGGAACAATCCCAGGTTGCCTTCCTGAATGAGATCCAAAAGCCCCAAATTGCGTCCCATGTACTTCTTGGCGATGGAAACCACGAGCCTGAGGTTGGCCTCGATCAGTTTCTTGCGGGCCGCCACGTCGCCCTTGCCGATCCGCTTGGCCAGTTCGATTTCTTCCGCGCCTTTCAAAAGCGGGGTCTTGCCGATTTCCCGCAGATACATCTGGATGGAGTCGTCGTAGATGTCGCCTAAGTTGTAGCTCTCGGCGATCTGCTCTTCCTTGCGGGTCTTAACCCGCGCCGATTCCTCCGCCTGCTGCCAGACGGACGCCACTTCCTGCTCCACCACTTCTATGCCCTTCGATTCCAGGATATCCAAAAGCTTCTCCACGGCGCCGATGTTCTTCTCGAGCTCGGGCATGGCGTGGATGATTTCCGCTTCAGTCAAAAAGCCCCGGGCCACCCCGCGGTCCACCAGGGCATTCACCTGGATGTCCCAGTCCACGATTTTGTCTTCCGCTTTGCGGACAACGGCCGGATGCGGCGCGTGAGCCTTGCGCTCCGGCTTGGCGGCCGGACGCCTGGCCTTAAGCTTCGCCTTGGGTTTAGGCTTCCCGTGCGTCTGCTTCCTGGCCTTCTTGGCGGCTTTGTGGACTTTTTTGGCTTGTTTCTTGATCTTTTTGGCCATAATCTTCCTTATTATAACACAGATTACTTATTTAAATTTGGCGATTTCCGCGCTCAGTTCCGTGAATTCCGCTGACAGGCGTTTCAGGGATTCCTGGTCTTTTGCCTCTTCCGCCTGGGTCAGTTTCTTGGCCACGGCCTCCATCCGGGCCTTAAGCACCGACCTTCTAAGCTCCGACAGGGCGCGCGCGAATTCCTGTTCGGCCGAAAGTTCCTGTTCCCTAATCTCGTTTTCCGCAGCGAATGTCAAAAGGTCAATCAGGCCGGCGAGTTCCGGCCGGTTTTTCTTGACCGCCGAAACCTTGGCCGGAACTTGCGTTAAGGCTTCAAACAATTCCGCGTTCTGACCGGTAAAATCGGCCTTCGCAGCCCCTTTCAGCAATTCCGGTTTTCCGAGATTCATGGCCAGACCCAAAACCTGTTCCTCAAGGATTAAGACCCTGTCCTTCTTCGGTCCGGCAGGCGCGGCGGCCGGACGTTCGGCCTTGGGCGTCTTGATCTTTTCCAGCATGTCCCAGACCGCTTTCTCGGCCACGTTGATCTTCTCCGAAAGCTTGCGGACAAAATGCGCTTTGGTAATGGGATCGGAAGCGCGCGCGATCAGCGGCAGCAGCTCCCGGGTGATTTCCCGCTTCCCTTCCACCGATTCCGGATCATGCTCTGAAAAAAGCTTGTTGAAAAAGAATTCGATGTAGTTGGGGGCGGAATCGACGGCTTTCTGCCAGATACCCAAGCCCTTCTTGATCAGTTCGTCGGGATCCTTGGCCGCCTTGAGTTCCACTATCTTGACGTTAAAACCGAGAGACAGGGCAAGCTCCAAGGCCCGGCGCGTGGCGTTGCCGCCGGCCGAGTCGGAATCGAACGCAAACAGCAGATTCTCGCAGAAACGGCGGACGATGGACAGCTGTTCCAAAGTGATGGCCGTACCCGACGACGCGATCGTCTGGGTGAAACCGGCCTGATGGCAGCTGATGACGTCCATGTTGCCTTCCACGAGAATTGCCCTGCCTTGTTTACGGATCGCGTTCTTGGCCTGATACAGGCCGAAGATTACCTCGCTTTTGTTGTAAACCGGCGTTTCCGGGCTGTTGATGTATTTGCCCGTATTCGGCTGCTCGTGGATCAAACGGCCCGTGAACCCCACCGTATCCCCGCTTATGCTCAAAATCGGGAACATTATGCGGCCGCGAAAACGGTCGAAATAGCTCCCGTCCTCCTTTTTTACGATCAGGCCCGCTTGGGCGATCTCGTCTTTCCTGTAACCCTTAGCCAGAAAATTCTCCAAATAATGAAAGTCATCGGGGCTGTATCCCAACCCCCAGTTGCGGATCGTCTGGTCTGACAGGCCGCGCTTCCGCAGATAACCCATAGCCTCCCTTGCTCCGGCCGACGGGGATTCCCACAGGACTTTCTGATAGTATCGCGACGCGGCCTCGTTGATCTCGCATAAGACATTCCGCTGCTTGTTGAGCTCAAGCTCCTGGACGGTCGGCTTTTTAAGCTCCACGCCGGCACGGTCGGCCAGCATCCGAAGGGCCTGCGAAAATTCCACGTTCTCGATCTGCTTGATGAACTCGAAGATATCGCCGCCCAGACCGCAGCCGAAACAGTGCCAAATCTGCTTGCTCGGGGACACCATGAAAGAAGGGGTCTTTTCGGAATGGAAAGGACAGACGGCCTTGTAGTTTGTCCCCGCTTTCTTCAGCTGGATGTAATCGCCGAGAATATCGGTGATGTTCAGCCTGGATTTGATCTCTTCGACCGGACTGTCCAACATCGTCGCAATAGTTAATTACGGTTCAGAGCAGTTTTAGTAACTCCGATGCTTTCTTGAAGATCGCCTTGTCGTGGGAAAATTTAAGCTTGTCCGGCACTTGATGGAGCGGGAACCAGGCTGCCTGGGCGACCTCATGATCATGATCCGAGGGATCGCCGTCCAGGTATTCCATGAGGTAATACGTCACGATTTTGAAGATGTTCCGGCCCTCCCACTCGAATGTGTACTTGATGTCCCCCAGTTTTTCCACGATCTTTCCGCTGACGCCCCCCTCTTCCCTGACTTCCCGCAGCGCGGCTGATTCCGGCGTATCGGAAGGGTCGCTGTCCCCGATCCTGCCCTTGGGGTATGACCAGTATCCGACCGGCGGGCCCCAATGAGGTCCTTTCGGTTCGATAAGCAGCAGATAAGTTACGCCCTGTTTCCTCTTGTAGACCAAGCCGCCCGCGGAAAACTCCCGCACCCATTCTTTTTTAGGTTTTTGTTCATCCATCAGTTCTAATCCGTTAAATAGCAAAATATCCCGTACGGTAGTCGGGACTGATCATAAAGAATGCTAAAAACATATTTTTCCTGCACAATGGCTTGCCTGCCACCGACTTTAGGTGCCACGCAAACCACTGGCGGAGAGGGGGGGATTCGAACCCCCGAGGCCCTTTCGAACCTACTTGCTTTCCAAGCAAGCGCACTAGACCGCTATGCGACCTCTCCCTTCAAACCAGGACCCTATTATACCTAATTGGCCTCAAATAATCAAATGGCCTGTTCAGGCCATTGATTCGATGCTCCCGGCGCTTTTTTGGGTGGCATTTATGTAACGCCTACCCGGACTCACCAGCCCCTTGGCCTTCAGAATTCCGGCCAGATCGGCCTTGGGGTTTATCGGCGTCACTCCCCAAAGCAGGGAGGCCCGGTTCAGCATCATCCGGTCCCTGGAAGAGAAAATCACTTTCTTGTCCGTTCTTAGAGCGGAAAGCGCGAGGGCGTGTTCAAAGTCGCCGACAGCGATGGCGTCGGCGTCGACCTGACCGGCCAGGTGCAGCAGGGTCTGGCTGATGGCGGCCGAACGTTTGCCGGAATTATTCCTGATCCAGATCCTGCCCCGGTATAAATCAGGGTCCGCGGTTTTTTTCTTCACGTCCTCCACGATGTCGGCATCGGGATCCTTAGGAAGGTCCGCAGGCACCACGACGTCGCGGGGATCGAGGAAGCAGGCATCCGCGGACTTCATCACCGCCGTAAGCTCCGCCGAAGCGCGGGCGTTATCCACCTGGGCGATGACCGGCAGATCCTTGCCGAATTTCCGGATCTCCTGCTTCATCAGACTGATTTCTTTCGCGGATTTTACTATCGGCAGCAGCACGAAGTCGATCCCGGCCCTGATCCCGAACTGCAGGTCCAAAAAATCCTTATCTGTTTCCGGAAGGCCGCGGACCGCAAGCAGGATGGCCACCGGCCTGTCCAGTTCATCCGTCATTCGCCGCACCTCATGGATCACTTTGGAATCGAACGAATAGGTGTATTCGGAAAAGCTCACGACCATGCCGTGGGCCTGGCCGTTCTTGAAGAGGTCGCAGAACCTTTCCCGGTCGAATGTGGCCGGGGAGGATTGAAGGATGGATTTGCTGCCCATCGTCTCTATTTCCTTGCCTTAACTTTTTCTTTGACGCCGTCTTCCGCCTGTCTAATCCTGATGGTAGCCTTCAGGACCGTATCCGGATTGAGCGAGATCGAGTCGATCCCCTCATTCACCAGGAATTCCGCGAAATCCGGGAAGTCGGAAGGTCCCTGGCCGCAGATGCCGACCTTCAGGCCTGCCTCGTGCGCGCTCTTGATCAGGGTCCTGATGAGGGATTTCACGGATTCATTCTTCTCGTTGCCGATATGCGCCACCAGTTTAGAATCCCGGTCGAGCCCCAGGGTCAGCTGGGTCAGGTCGTTGGAACCGATCGAG
Organism: Candidatus Saccharimonadota bacterium; assembly: GCA_050259015.1. Taxonomy (GTDB): domain Bacteria; phylum Patescibacteriota; class Doudnabacteria; order UBA920; family O2-02-FULL-48-8; genus JBLMZV01. The sequence continues at coordinate 17,933 of JBLMZV010000068.1, read as the reverse complement.
AATCCGTCGAATAATTCCGCAAATTCCCTGACTTGCAGGATATTCGATGGGATTTCCGCCATGCACCAGACCTCCAGGTCGCGGCTTAAGGCCTCATTCTTTTTGGGCAGCAGTTTCTTGATGATCGTCTTCTTCTTGGTCCGGCTCAGGCCGTTGACCTTCATCACATCCAGCACCTTCTTGCCTTCCTCGGGCGTCCGGCAGAACGGAATCATGACCTTGAGGTTGTAAAGGCCCATCTCTTCGCGGACCTTCTTGACTGCCTGGCACTCCAGGGCGAACGCTTCCATGAACTTCGGATCGTAATAGCGGGAAGCGCCGCGCCAGCCGATCATGGGATTCTCCTCTTCCGGCTCGTATTCCTTGCCGCCGATGAGGTTGGCGTATTCATTGGTCTTGAAGTCCGAAAACCGGAGGATCACTTCCTTCGGATAATAGGCGGCCGCCAGAATCCCGATGCCGTACGCCAAGCGGTTGACGTAGTAGTCCACCTTGTCGGTATGTCCCGCCGTCAGGTCGTCTATCTGCTTCTTGACCAGCGGATCGGTGATTTTCGAGTAATTAATGAGCGCGTTCGGATGGATCTTGATGTAGTTGCTGATGATGAATTCTTCCCGCGCCAGGCCCACGCCTTGGTTCGGTATGAACGAATATCCGAACACGAGCTCCGGATCGGCCACGATCATCTTGATCTGGGTCTTGGGCGGCTTGAATCCGGTCAGGTCATGCTTCTCCACGTTGAACTTGAGCAGGCCCTCATAGACCTTGCCGACCTCGCCTTCCGCGCATGAGACCGTGATCGGCGCTCCGGTCTTCACCGCCTTGGTGGCGTTGCCGCAGCCCACGATCGCCGGAATCCCCAGTTCCCTGGATACGATGGCGGCATGGGAAGTCCGGCCGCCGGAATCCGTCACGATGGCGGATGCCATCTTCATGATCGGCTCCCAGTCCGGATCGGTGATTTCGGTCACCAACACTTCGCCCTTCTGGAATTCGGACAGCTGGCTGACGTCCTTGATGTAATGCGCCTTGCCCTGTCCGATCTTGGCCCCCACCGCCGCGCCCTGGGCCAGAATCTTGCCTTTCTGCAGAATCTTGAATTCCTCCAGGATATTGGCGTCCTTGCGGGCCTGGACGGTCTCCGGTCGGGCCTGCACGATGTGCAGCTCCTTGGTCTCGCCGTCAAAGGCCCATTCGATGTCCATCGGCCGGCCGTAATGCCGTTCGATGATCATGCCCCAGCGGGACAGTTTAAGGATCTGTTCGTCGGTCAACACGAACTTGTGCCGGTCCCCTTCCGGAACCGGAATCTCCTTGGTCGGATTGCTGCCCTCGGTGGAGTAAATGAGCTTCTTCTCCTTGCTGCCGAGCTGCTTGCTGATGATGGAGTTGTACCCCTGTTCCAAAGTCGGCTTGAAGACCATGAATTCGTCCGGCGTCACCACGCCCTTCACGATGAATTCGCCTAAACCCCAGGAGCCGTTGATGAGCACCACATCCCTGAAGCCCGTATCGCTGTCTAAGGTGAACATGACCCCGGAGCAGCCGCGGTCGGAACGCACCATTTTCTGGACCGCCGCGGACAGCTGAATCTTGAAGTGGTCGAATTTCCGGTCGACGCGGTAAGAGATGGCGCGGTTGGTGAACAGCGAGGCGATGGCTTTCTTGATGGCTTCCATAAGCGCATACTCGCCGCGGACATTGAGGTAGGATTCCTGCTGTCCGGCGAACGACGCGTCAGGCAGGTCCTCTGCCGTAGCGGAAGAGCGGACAGCCACATCCAGGGAAGCGACCGGCACCTTAAGCTTCTTGGCCAGCTGGTTATACGCCTCAACGATCTCCTTTTTCAGGTCTTCCGGGAATTCCGCTTCGAGGATCGCCTGCCGCACGCGCTGGCCCTTATCCTCGAGCTGTTTTATATCCTTGGTATCGAGCCCCGCCAGGATATCCCGAATGGTCTTGTCGAGCTTGTTGGCATCCAAAAACCGTTTATACGAAGCCGCCGTCACCGCGAAGCCATAAGGAACCTTGATCGATTCCCCGGCGAAAACCTCGCCTTTTTTGCTGCGTTTTGTCAGCATCTGGTACATTTCCCCCAGGTTGGCGTTTTTGCCTCCGACCAGCGGGATATCGGTCTTGCCGATCTCGTCGAACCACAGCACGAAACGGTTGTTTTTTGTTTGCATGGTTTTTAAGGTTTAGTTTCTGAATTTATCGTTTAAGTCTTTTTATTATACCATAAACTAAACAATCAAGGGCCGAATGCGTTCAGCATAAAACCCCGGGGGTAAACCGGGGTTTTATTTCGTTTCGATTCGATAAGTTTATGCTGTCTTCACTTCCACCACGTTCAGATTTTCGCGCTGACCCAAGGGTTCGCCGGTGACGATCAGAAGCTGTTCCCCTTTCTTGACGAGCTTTTCCCGGCGCACCATCTCGAGCATGGTCTTGATCAGCTCCTCATAAGTCTGGACCCTCTGGATCATGAAGCTCGAGACGCCCCATAAAAGACTCATCTGGCGGTAAACCTTGTCCTTCGGGGTGAACATGACGATCCGGGCGTGATGGGGCCGTTCGTGGGAAATTTCGCGGGCGGTAAACCCCGACATCGTGGCGCCCACGATGATTTTGACTTTGGAGAACTTGGCCAGTTGGAAGGCGGATTCGGCTATGGCGTCGGATCGGGAAATGGCTCTGGTCGGCAGCAGGACATGACTATGGCTGATCGGCGATTTTTCCGTAGTCTCTATGATCTTGTTCATGGCCGACACGGCTTTCAGAGGATACTTGCCGAATGCGGTTTCGCCCGAAAGCATCACGCAGTCGGTCTGGTCGATCACGGCATTAGCCACATCGGAGACCTCGGCCCTGGTCGGGCGGGGGTTGCGGATCATGGAATCGAGCATCTGGGTGGCCACGATGACCGGCTTGGCCACGCGCAGGCATTTCTGGATGAAGGTCTTCTGCAAAAGCGGCACCTCCGATTCCGGCACTTCCACCCCCAGGTCGCCCCGGGCCACCATGATCGCGTCAGCTTCCGCCAAAATCTCGTCGAACCTTTTGACGCCTTCCAGGCATTCGATCTTGGCGATAATCTTCGGGGTCTCATGGCCCTTGGGGTTGTATTTTTTGATGTACTTCTTGAGGTTTACGATATCCTTGCGGTTGCGCACGAACGAGAGGGCGATGTAATCCACGTCGTGCTGCAACCCGAATTTCAAATCCTGGATGTCCTTTTCGGTCAGGATCGGAAATTTAAGCTTGGTCCGCGGGAGATTCAGGCCTTTGCGCTCCTGGATCTTGCCGGGCGTTAAGGCCATGCATTGTATCCGTTTGCCGGCAATCTTGGTTATCTCAAGCTCGATCAGGCCGTCCTCGATCAGGATATGCTGTTTCGGCCTGACCCATTTGGACACGTCGTAACTCAAATCGAAATCCTTACCGATAATCACCGTGTCGCCCACCTTAACCTCGATCGGCTTGGAGAGCTTTCCTACCCGCACCTTGGGCCCGTGCAGGTCCTGGATAATCCCCACCGGTCTCCTGAGTTTCGCCGATACCTTGCGGATATTCTCGATGAACTGGGCGTGCATTTCGTAATCGCCGTGGGAAAAATTGAGCCGGGCGATATTCATGCCAGCCATAACCATCTGTTCCAGCATCTCGGTTTTGCCGCTAACCGGTCCTATCGTCGCGATGATTTTCGTCTTTTTCATTTGTTTCTATCCTGATCAATTACACCCTGGATTATAGCAAAAAATCAAAAAAAGAACGACCTGTCGACAGGTCGTCAAGCACCCAATTGCCAGCCCCCCGCCCCCTCTATAACGGATACATCCGCGCGGTCTCCCGGGGATCTTCGTAAAGAGTCCGGAGCAAAACCCACTCTTTCTTCTCCCAGTCCCACTTGTAAAGCTTGGCGGATACGATCCGGCCGGAGCCCCGTCGGGCGTCATGCGGGTAGATCAGCCTCAGTCGCTCCAGGATTTCTTCCGCTTCACGCACCGCTTCGTCGTCGCTATGATTGTAGAAGTTTTCCGAGAACATGCCTCGAGGGATTCTGTCATCGCCGTAGTCAGTGGCGCAGTTCAAACGGAAATCGAACATCGTCTCCTCCTTGGCACCCAAGCATATCAAAAGCCCGCGTTTGATGTCAATGACGTCAAAACAGGCTCTCCTGTTTAGCCTTCCTCAAAAGTCTCTCCCTTTCCTCGTCCGTGTAAATCTTTATCTTGCCGAACACTCCATCGTAGCCGCCCTCGATATGGAGCTTCCCTTCCCGGACGCGCATGACCGATTCGGCCACAGCGACATCCGATAATCCCGAAATCTCCTCTTTCGTCGAGTTAAGCAGAATCTCGAACTCCGGCCTGATGTCGGTCATTCCCATATAAGTCGAGGCGACTTTCTTGCTGCCTGCCCCGACCCCGTAGGTTTCCGCGATGATCTCTTCCAGGGGCACCAGACTCCGGAACGGCACCGCGCCATCCTGGGCGTATCCGTACTCCCGGTCGCCCAGACTCCCGACCCGGTTCAGGACCCCCACCAGCAGTTTCTTGCCGCACTTCGGGCAAGTCTCTTTCAATTTCGCCGTTTCGGAGGGCAGGCAGCTGAAGCGGCAATCCGCGTGCCCATCCAGATGGTACTTCCCCTCTTCCGGGAAGAATTCTATCGTGTAAAGGAATTCCTTCGGATCCTTTGCGGCGATTCGGGAAAGCAATGCGGCGAATGACAGTTCCACCTGGGGGACATCGAAGACGTTCGCCTCCCGACCGATCTTCCGGAGGCTATGGGCGTCGGAATTCGAAATCAGGGGGAACCGGTCCAAAGAGGATATCTGCCAGTTCATTTTGGGGTCTGAGGACAACCCGGTCTCCAGGGCGAAAATATTTTCCGCCTCTTCTCCGAAGGCCTCTTCGATGGAATCGAATCCGGACAGCGAGCCGAATACCCCGAAGTGCGGGGTCCAAACGTGAGCCGGGACTATGGCGCATCTGGAATCGGAATCCTTGACGAGCTTCACGAGATCCGGGCACTTGATGCCGGTTATCGGCCGGCCGTCTGACTTGAGGTTGGCGCCCAGCCGTTCCATGGACCGGATGATCCGGTCTACAGCCTGAAAATCCGGGGCGAGCACAAGATTATGCACGCGACGCACCTTATCGCCCTGTTTATAGATGGAGGAGATTTCCGCGGACAACAGAAAAAGGGCTTTCGCGCTGTTGTCGCGAAGCCCATACAGACCCGGTGCTTTTTCGGCCAAAGCGCCTTTTAAGTCCGCGAGCCACCCGGGGTGGGTAAAATCGCCGCTCCCGATGACGCCCAAGCCCTTCCGATCCGCCCAGACCGCTATATTGCCCGGCATCAGGTCCTGGCTGCAGGCCCTCGAGTACCGGGAATGGATATGCAGATCGGCGATGATGTTCATTTGTATAAGTTTATGCCCTGGCTTTTACCTTATCCAATTCCGTCTTGATGTCTTCCCAGGCGGCCTCGGCCGCGTCTTCGTCGCCTTCTTCGATCCGTTCCAGCACCTGCTGGACGGATTTCAACAGGTCGTCCCAGTCTTCCTGGTTGGCAGCCGTATCATAATGGTTTTCCACTTCGCCAAGCAGCTCTTCCAGCCCGTCGTGCAGGCTGTCATTCGTAATCGAGTTCCTGATTTCGGAAAATTTGCCCCCGACCACGGTCAAAAGGTCTTCGTTGGATTCGCTTTCAAGTCCTTCCTCTCCTGCGTATCGGCCTTCGTAGAATTCGTTCATGTTTCTTTTCGATTTTAATTAACAAAACAAGTTTACCGCCGGAGCCCGCGTTAGTCAAATCGGCCGGAAATCAACAAAAAATCGCGGGGGTGTGGCTGGGAGCGATCCCTCGTCTCCCAGCCAAACCGCCGTGATTTACTCAAAGCCCGCGCTCTTCGTGGCATAAAAAAACCGACCCGTCGCACATGGGATCGTCAGATTGTAGAGTTAACTGCCTGGGAATTATATTGCTATTTAAGGCAAATGTCAAGATTTACTGCAGATTTTCCTCCATCTCCTGCCTGAGATCGAACAGATTATCGGCCGCCAGTTCCCGTTTCCCGGCCGCGTACTCGTCGAGGACGTCCGTCGTCAGCCGGGCGGCATAGGTCTTCCACGGTTCCTGCGTTTCGTAGCCGAAATTCTCCTCGATGGTATTCAGGATGAATTCCAAAGCGTGCCGTTCGTCATCCCCGAGATTTTGGGAAATCCCGGCGGCCTTGCGCCGGCACTCCTCCACTATATCGCCGATATCCTCCGGCATCTCCGCGCGGTTCATTTTCGGACCGAACGCCACAAAATCAGCCGGCCGCTCCGGCCAACCTTCGTCGGATAATTCCGGCGATTCGGCCATATGTTCGTCGCCGTGTTTATCCTCTTCCTCCTCAGCGAATTCGCTCTTGCCGTCGTCTGTAGCCATATCTTCAAGCTTATTGTAAGCTTATTGTCCTTTGACCATAAAGGGGACGGGGTTTCGCGTCAAGCAAATTTTCGCAAAAACAAAAGCCCCTTGCGGGGCTTTCCTCAAGCCGGATTATATCGAATTTTGGATCACTTCCTTAAAGTAGCTGTCCATCATAGGACTGACATGGGAATCGATCAGGGCCTCCCATTCCCTATCTTCGTATTTTCCCTGAATCATATTCGCTACCCGATCGAAGCTCTTGGCGGCTATAAGCTGGTTGACTTCCCGGGATTCTTCGTCGCTTAGACGATCGCGGGATTTTTCGATGATGACGGAAACTACGATCAGGGCGAACCCTGTCGCGTAACTGTCGACCTTATCGGGCGGCAGGTTGCGGTCCTCGAACAGTAATTTGAATAGTCCAAGCATTCTTTTAGGCCTTCCCCATTCCGGACAGGCGCCGTTCCAGATATTCGGCTCCCACCATGCTGACCAGCAATTCCTGGGCCTCAGCCGGGCTTAATTGCTGCCTCAGGGATTCATAAGTTTCGTTTCCATGCTTTTCGATGAACGTTTCATGCCTCGCTTCGAAGGCCTTGCCGTCTATTTCGGTTTCCAGTCCGCGATTTGTCTCCGGATTCATATTATTGTTGGTTGTTCTTTAAAAATCACATTCACTATAGGCGTTTTTTTGCGGTTTGGCAAATGCTCTTTAAGACGAAAAAAGAGAACCCTACGGTAGAGTTCTCTTTGGCGTCGGAAACGACTGTGGGACTTAAGTAATCCCCGTTGTTCGTGTTTTGCATATCCTCGCGGTAGCCCTGCCGTAGGAATTGGAACTTGAGGGTCGCCCCTTCCATCCCCTGCAGGTGGAGGTACCGGTCCCAGTTTGCGTGCGGCATCTGGGCGGTTACCGTGAGAGTCCTGCCGCTCTGCGGATCGCTGATCCCGAGCACCACGGTGCTTGAATCGGGTTGGCTGAAGCTGTCGAGCCGCCAAGCGTCGACATGAGCGATCATCTCCGCCTGGTTCCGGGCCTTGAGGTTCTCCTGGGGCTTGTGGGCCGGCGAGTAGCGCAAGGCGTTGCCCTTCTCCTGGCTCTTCCCGTCCCCTCCGCAGCCGGCGGCGATGGCAGCGGACAAACATAAGGACAATATCATCGGCCTCAGTCGTGTCACTGTTATTCCTCCTTTTGACCTGTAATCCTACCAGATTTAAGCAGGTCCAGTCAAGCCTGGAAGAGGTGCCATCGATAAATGCATTCCGGATCTTCCTCAAATTCCTCTTTCGCAAGAACACCCTACTTTTTCTTAAGGACAGCGTCAATCGTAACCGGAATAGAAAAAACCGGCCTTGAGGCCGGTTGCGGTCACTTAAACAAGTTTTTGAGTTTCTCCCAGAATCTTTTGCCCTTGGCCATCTGGACCAGGCTTTGGTCATTCAGATCGCGCCGCACGGCGAAATCCGAGGGAAGAGCCTCCTTTGGTCCTGTTAAGCCGGCTATCTTGGCCCGCAAGATGCGTTTCTGCTGGCCCTCCAGGATCTTGCCCTGGTCCGCATAGTCCACTGTCTCCGCTTTGTTTTTTAACCTCTCGCGGCTTTGGCGGGTAGCCTGTTGTTCCGCTTCGAATTCCTGGCCGCTTTCCACGATCCTTTTCTGTTCTTCGGGCGTGACCTGTGGCCCTTCCGGCGGCATGATCGGCCGCATTTCGTTTTCTTTCATTTTAGTTTCGGTTAAGGGATTAAAAAAATCTGACCTTTGGCCAGAAATCATTCTGCATATATTATAGCACAAAATCGTAACTTTTTCAATAGCAAACAAAAAACCGGCCTTCGCCGGCTCTTCTCCCCACCCCCCCCATCCACAACCGAAAATTTTTAAGCAAGGATATCTGCAAAATCAGCCTTCGGAGTCCCGTTTCAACGGGACGAGAACGCAGGCTGAAAAAATTGTCTTTCCAATGGCAATTTTTTACAGCCGTTAATTTTGCAGATGTCCGAGTAAAACAAAAATTTTTCCAAATAAAAAACCCCGCACTGCCTACTTTCCCACCGGTATGCACCGGAGTATCATGAGCGGTCTCACGTTTCACTGCTGAGTTCGGGAAGGGATCAGGTGGTGCCGTGAGCCTTGAAGCACGGGGAGATTTAACAAATATTAGCATGCAGATCACTGCATGGGTAAGGTATTGGAAGTAACTGCGAAAATCAGAAGTCCGATCGCCGCCATCACAGCCAACAGTCCAACCAATTTCAACGAAGCTTTGTATCTCTGCATGTCCTAATTTTCTCAAATCGGAAACGCAGAGTCAATCCCCTCTATCGACAACCGTCGAAATCGGGGCGCTTCGGTAACTTCGATCCCGCTTAAAAAGCGGGTTAGTAGTCACAAATTGCCAGTCAAATTTGAATTAAACTTTCGATTGATTAGTATCGCTCGGCTCAACGCATTACTGCGCTTACACCTGCGACCTATAGTCCGCCAAATCTCTCAAACCCTTGTATTGCTACTCAGGCTCTTGAAATTCTTTGGAAATACGGGGTCGTCTTCCCCGAATCTATCGGCATGTTTCAGCCAACGAAACCTAGTTTTGTGGACGGCTTCACGCTTATATGCATTCAGCGTTTATCCTAACTGGACCTAGCTACCCGGCCATGCCCCTGACGGGACAACCGGTACACCAGAGGTCCATACATCCTGGTCCTCTCGTACTAAGGATGTATCCACTCAAGTTTCGCACACCCACAACAGATAAGGACCAAACTGTCTCACGACGTTTTGAACCCAGCTCGCGTATCGCTTTAATTGGCGAACAGCCAAACCCTTGGGACCTTCTCCAGCCCCAGGATGCGATGAGCCGACATCGAGGTGCCAAACCGAATCGTCGATATGGACTCTTGGATTCGATCAGCCTGTTATCCCTAGAGTAACTTTTATCCGTTGAGCTTCCACCCTTCCACGAAGGATGGTCGGATCACTAACTTCCGCTTTCGCGTCTGCGCGGCGTGCCAGCCTTGCAGTCAAGCCAGCTTGTGCGTTTGCGCGTCCAGCTCCGTTTCCATCGGAGCTAAGCTGACCTTAATAAACGCCTCCGTTACCATTTAGGAGGCAACCGCCCCAGTTAAACTACCCATGAGCCACTGTCCGTAGGCTGGTTAGGCCTGCGTTAGATGCAAAACACTTTCAGGGTGGTATTTCACTTGTTGCCTCCACGCCAGCTAGCGCCAGCGCTTCAAAGGCTCCCACCTATGCTAAACAAAAAGTATCGTGCATCAATGACACACTATAGTAAAGCTTCATAGGGTCTTTCCGTCTTGTTGCGGGTAGACGGCATCTTTACCGTCAATGTAAATTCATCGGGTTAATCCTCAAGACAGTCCTCTACTCGTTATGCCATTCGTGCGGGTCGTAACTTACACGACAAGGAATTTCGCTACCATAGGACAGTTATAGTTACTGCCGGCGTTCATCAGGGCTTGAGCTCCGAGCTTGCGCAGAGAGCCTTAACCTTCTGACACTGGCCAGGCATCAGCCCGTATACTTCCCCTATTGGGTTTGCACGGACCTAAGTTTTTGATAAACAGTCGGGAGAGGTCATTCGCTGCGACCTCTCTTTGTGTCTTGCGACAAAAGAGAGGCAAGGCTTATACCGAAGGTACGCCTGCTTTTTTGCCGAGTTCCTGAAGGATTATTGTCCCGGTCACCTTAGTATTCTCTACTCATCCACCTGTGTCGGTTTACGGTACGATCACTTATAACTGTTTGGAGAACTCCGACCTGAGTCGGAGACACTCCAAGCCCTAGCAACTTTTCTTGACACCATGGTTCGTCCAAATTTCCCTTGCGGAATTCACTCACGCCTTCACAGTTACAGTAACCGGACACCTATCGCCTTGCGGCGACATAGTGCCAGGCACATAGACGCGGGGGATTTGCCTCCCGCATCCTGCTACGAGCGCAAGAACACGTATAGTCAGAACGTGCTCAGAGTACCACGATGTGTCATTACGTCGGTATTATAAGTGGCTACGGAATATCAACCGTATATGCCATCATCGCAACCCGTTCGGGTTACGACTTAGGATCGGCTAACCCTGGGATGATTATCATTGCCCAGGAAACCTTGGATATTTGGTGAGCGTGATTCTCACACGCATTTATATTACTTATCCCAACATTCTCACTTGTTAGCAGTCCACGGAAAGTTCCCTTTCCGCTTCAGCCCGCTAACAACGCTCCTCTACCGCGCCCGCATCAAATGCGAGCACCCGCGTCTTCGGTACGAAACTTAGCCCCGCTACATTGTCGGCGCAAGATCGCTTGACCAGTGAGCTGTTACGCTTTCTTTAAAGGATGGCTGCTTCTAAGCCAACCTCCTGGTTGTATGAGCGATCCCACATCCTTTACACTATAGTTTCGATTTGGGGACCTTAAACGGCGGTTCGGATTCTTTTCCATTAGACAAACGAAGCTTAGACCTCATTGTCTGACTCCATGCCCTTAAGTGCAAGAATTCGGAGTTTGGTTCGGTCTACGAACTTGCGTCCGTAGAGCCGATTCAGTGCTCTACCTCTTGCACGTGCGGCACAGGCTAGCCCCAAAGCTATTTCGAGGAGAACCAGCTATTACCCAGTTCGATTGGAATTTCTCCCCTACTCACAGTTCATCGCGGTATTTTGCAACATACTAGCGTTCGGACCTCCCGTGGTTTTTACACCACGTTCATCCTGGCCATGAGTAGCTCACCGGGTTTCGGGTTTAGGATACGCTACCTTTAGTTAAATGAAACGAGTCGATTATTACTAACCGACCCATTCAAATAACTAATACGCGCTATTAACGCTCGCTTTCACTATACCTTCGCCTTTGTTTAGGCTTAAGTAAGCAACGTATCGCTAACTCGTTGGGTCATTCTTCAATAGGCACGCGGTCACCAGGCCCGAAGGCCCGGCTCCCACTCGATTGTAAGTGTATGGTTTCAGGTACTATTTCATCGCCCTCACCGGGCTGCTTTTCACCTTTCCCTCACGGTACTAGTTCACTATCGGTCAATTGGAGTATTTAGTCTTATGTCGTAGTCGACACAACTTCCAACCAGATTTCACGTGTCTGGTTGTACTTAACAAACCAATCGGAAGACATTAGAGGTCTTTCGCTCTACGAGGCTATCACTCTCTATGGCTGGCCTTTCCAGGGCCATTCGGCTAGACAGCTCTACAATCTCAATCTCCCTTGCGGGAGATCAAGACCGGATGATCTCTTCAAGAATGTTACAGCATTCTAATGACTGGTCGTTGTAACCCTAATCCTTGCAACGCCTGTAAGCTTTAACTAGAGATTGCCGACCATATTGCTATGGCTAACAAAACTCCAGAACACAAAGTTAGTTTAGACTGTTCCCCTTTCGCTCGCCACTACTAGGGGAATGAGACAATAAACAAATTTGGCGATCACCGGAGTGATCTTCCAAATAAGCAAATAGTTGATCAGACAATCCCTTGCGGGATTGTTATGATCAAATTTTGCCCACTTGGTAAAATTATTTATCGCCCTTTTTTTCTTTTCCACGCGTTACTGAGATGTTTCACTTCACGCGGTTCCCGTCCTAATAAGCACCACGCTTATCGGACACATGCTCTTCCAGCATGTAGGTTGCCCCATTCGGAAATCCCCGGGTCAAAGGTTGTTTGCCACCTCACCGAGGCGTATCGCACGGCTGCTGCGTCCTTCTTAGGCTCCAATTGCCAAGGCATCCACCATACACCCTTAAGTGTTTAATTCGTTATTTGACTAGCAATTCGTAACTACTAAATTACGAGATTGCACACACTCTGATTTCTCAGAGTACCCCGCTTACATGACGGGGATTTGCTTTCAAACATACCCCCAAGCTTTTGGCTTGAGTCCCTTTTGGCGCCTACCAGAACCTCATCAGTTCGTTACGCCTGAGGAATAAAGATATGTTTCAACAGATGCCGGTCGGTTGTTAAGCTGCTATCCATATACCATCCAGAATCCACTGCTTGCTTTAGGAACCGCCTAAATCAGGTTATTCGGTGAAGCAGTGAAGCCTGGACACTATACCTTATATATACGGGCAGGGAACCAAATCTTTTTTGCTCTTCTCCCGGATTAAAAAACCGCCTGTCGGCGGGTGGAGCACACACACGCAAAATTCGCGCTAGTGTTCACACCGCCTTTCTTGGGACTGGTAACTGGTCATTAACATAGGATATGTAGCTAAAAAGATGTTTGTTTTAAACTGTAGGGCAATTATAACTTTTTACCGAAACCATGTCAAGAGAATCTTAAGAGAAAATACGCGATTTTGTAAAAATGGCTAAAAATAAGGCTTTTCTCAAAAAAAATTTCTGTGATTTTTGCTAAGTCAAGTACTTTTTATGCCCCTGCCTCAAGCTAAGAAAAAGGCGCGGTTTTTCAGAAAACCGCGCCGCCGCCCTATCTATTTGTCTTCATCCTCCCAACGGCCGTCCTGCCTGGCTTGCCACCTTCGGCCGGCGTCGAATGCCCTGGCGAGCATCTTCGGCAGGTAGCCGAGATCGACCGCTTCTCCGGCCTTGCGACGGTTGCCGGGATCGCGATCGTGATTGTCGAGGTATTCGGCCGCGGTTTCTCCGTCGGCAAGCAATACCTCCTTGACCTCGACCGGCTCGGACTCGTGGCCCATGCAGAAGAAAAAAATCCTGCGCATTCCTGCCTCCCTAAGACGCGTGGTCCGCGGTCTTCCTTCGTCTATCCCCGCTCTTTTGCCCGCCGATCCGCCCGGCCCTTCGCGCCTCCTCGGAAGTGAACTCGTAGGCTGTCCCCTTCAGATGGCCGGCCTTGCCGCCATGGCTTGCGATCTCCCGCCGCGTGGAGCTGTCCAGCCGGCCGAACCCGCGCCCCGTCTGCGGTTCCCGGCCGAACGCTTTCAGGCAAGCTTCCCGGTAGGTAATAGGCCGGCCTTTCCTTCGGTGCTCGTTTACGATCGCTCTCGCCGCCTCGTGGACAGGCACCAGCCAGGAATGGTAGGCTTTACTGAATTCGGCCATCAGGGGATCCGGCACTTGGACCCAGTCTTCAAGGCTTGCGTCCCACATGACCCGCTTGCCCGGCGAATCCTCCCGTACGACGTAATGAGTCTTGCGTATGCGGGTGATCCGTCCGTTCACGACCGTCAGTTGTTCTTCAAGCGACCGGTAATATTTCGGCCATTTCTCCTTCACTGCGCCTCCTTTGGCTTGGCGTATAAATGTATACCCTAACCGGGCATCAGTCAAAAAGAAAAGGTGCGGCGCTCTGCGAGCAACCGCACCCTTGATTCCGTTTCTAATCCCTAACTGGCCGGGACGACCTCCGGGAGACGGCCCCGGCCGCCGCGGCTGATCTTCCCGCCCTTGCCGCCGGCCACGCGTGCCTCCTCCCTGGTCCACTCGTGCGCCGTGCCATTCATGTGCGCCGCGCGGCCGCCCTTCGAGGCGATCTCGCGCTGCTTCTCCGGGGACATGGAAGCGAAGCCTTGCTTCCCCTTCTCGCCGCCCCTGATGCCGAGTCCGCTCCGCTCCGGCAGGATGCCTTCCATCGTCATCTTAACCTCCTCCTTTTTGCCGACGTAACAATATATATCAAACGCCGGCTTTTTGTCAAAAAGAAAAACCGCCTTGCCGAAGCAAGGCGGTTTCACGGTCACTTCCCGTCCCTCCGCTCGTCCCTGACCGTCAGCAGCTCGCCGGTCTCTTCTTCGTCGTCCACGATCGTAAGAAACGGCTTCTTCCCGGGATCGATTTCCGGCGTTGCCGGAGGCAAATCCTGAGCCCGGGGCAGGTCCAACAACCCACCCCTGGCCAAGCCAATCCAGTTGAGCTTCCCCACCGCGAATATCATGGGCTCCTCCTTCTCCAAGAGACTATTTCTGCCAGATACTGCAGATGGAAACCGGCAGGACCTTACCGGACTTCTTCGGTTTCAGGACCAGCTCCCCGGCCTGAACCTTGCCGCCCAGTCCCTTGGTCATGTCTTCCAGCAGATTGGCGATGGATAAGGACGAAGAATCGACGGAATACATTGTCAGAATTACGAACAACGGGTCATCCGAAAGGAGCTGCCGGCATTCGTTCAAAAGCGAGACCAGATGATCCTCTACCTTCCAGACCTGGCCCTTGGGTCCCCTGCCGAATGCGGGCGGATCCAGGATTATGCCTTCGTACTTCTTGCCGCGGCGCACCTCCCGTTTCGCGAACTTATAGGCGTCATCGAGCATCCACCTGACATGCCTGAATCCCAGTCCCGAAAGGTCCTGGTTCTCGTTAGCCCAGGTGATCGCCGGCTTTGAGCCGTCCACGTGAGTCACCGAAGCTCCCGCCGCGGCCGCCGCAAGCGTTCCCATGCCCGTATAGCCGAACAGGTTCAGGACGCCGGTTTCCTTCCCCTTCCGCTGCCTGATCTTTTCCGAAATCAGCCTCCACTGTCCGGACTGTTCGGGGAAAACCCCCACGTGTTTCGACGCGTTAGTGAATTTGATCTTCGCCTTGATATCCTCAAAAGGCAAAACCAGCTCGTGCGGCGCGTTTTTCCTGAATGCCCATTGGCCATTCTCTTCCTTATCATATACGGCCACCGCCTTATCCCATTCAGTCCGGGGAAGTTCCGGGCTCCACCAGGCCCGCGGCTCGCTTCGCGCGATCGTCATGTCCTTGAACCGCTCCAGCCGCATGTAATCGCCCGAGTCCAGCAATTCGTATTGGTTCCAGTCGTCTGTCCAGATCTTTATCTCCATGTATATATTTAAATACGTAATTAATTACTTACTTACCCAGCAGTTTCAAAAACTCCTTTTCGCCGAGGATCTTTACACCCAACTGCTCCGCCTTTGCCGCCTTCGAGCCGGGGTTTGCGCCGACCACCACATAATCGGTATTTTTCGAAACCGAGGAGACCCAGTCGCCGCCCGCTTCGCGCACCGCCGCCTTGGCTTCCTCCCGCGAAAGCGTCTCAAGCGAACCGGTGACCACGACCGACTTGCCGCTTAAGAGCGTCTGCTTGACCTTGACCCTCTCGATGACGACGCCGGCCTTAAGCAGGGCTTCCACGAATTCGCGGTTAGTCTTGTCCTTAAACCAGCTGTAGACGCTCTTGGCGACCACTTCTCCGATGTTCTCTATACTCTCGAGTTCATCCGGTCCTGCATTCATCAGCCTGTCGATCGTAGCGAAGCGCTGAGCGAGATCGAAGGCGGTTTCCTCTCCCACGTGCAGGATCCCGAGGGCGTAAATAAACTTGGGCAGGGTGATTTTCCTGTGCTCCCGGATGGAGCTGACGATGTTTTCCGCGCTCTTCTCCCCGAACCGTTCGAGGGATTGGATATCTTCCTTCTTCAGATAAAATAAATCCACCACATCCGAGATAAGACCTTCGTCCTTGAACCGCTCCAGGATTTTGGGGCCGATGGTGTAGATCTCAAAAGCCGCGACGAAATGCTCCATGCTCCGGAGATTCTTGGTGGGACATTTCGGGTTGGGACAGTAGAAATCCACCAGCTTTTCGGAACGGCGTTCCACCGCGGTGCCGCAGACAGGACAAGCCGCAGGCATGGCGAATTTGCGCTCCCGGCCGGTCCTTAGGTCGACCAGGGGCTGTACGACCTCCGGTATGACGTCGCCGGCCCGCTGTATGACCACGGTATCCCCGATCCGGATATCCTTGCGTTTCACTTCTTCTTCGTTATGGAGCGTGGCCCGGGATACCGTGGTGCCGGAAACGAATACCGGTTTGAGGGCGGCCACCGGGGTCAGCTTTCCGGTCCGGCCGACGTTGACGAAAATATTCTCCACCACCGTGGTCGCCTGCTCCGGCTGGAACTTGTACGCGATCGCCCCGCGAGGAGCCTTGCCGACCACGCCCAGACGGCGGAACAGTTCCAGGTCGTTTACGGAAACCACGATTCCGTCTATCCCGAACGGCAGTTTCTCCCGGACCCTGGCGATCTCCCGATAGAAGGCAAACACATCCTTAAGATCGCCTGCCTCTTTCTGGTATTTGCTGACCTTAAAACCTAAATCAGAAATCTTGTCGTGCACTTCGGAGTGGGTTTTCTGCCCGAGGTCCGTGATCAGGTCGTAGCCATAGAACTCGAGTTTCCTTACGGCGGCGATTTTGGGATCGAGCTGCCTGATAGACCCGGCTGCCGCATTCCTGGTGTTGGCGTACAGGGGTTTGCCGGCCTCCTGATTGCGGCGGTTCAGGTCCTCCCAGGTCTTTTTGCTCATGATGACTTCGCCCCGGACTTCCGCGTCGGTCGCCGCCTCCAGCGTCAGGGGCACGGATTGCACCGTTTTGATATTGGCCGTGACGTCTTCGCCCACGAAGCCGTCTCCCCGCGTAGCCCCAAGCTTCAGTCTCCCTTTCTCGTAGGTCAGACTCATCGCCAGGCCGTCGAATTTGAGTTCGCAATAGTAGGAAAGCTTTTCCTTCGGCAGCAGCTTCTTGATCCGGTCCTCCCAATCCTTCACTTCCTGCTCCGAAAAGGCGTCGTTTAGCGAGAGCATCCGGGTCCGGTGGCTGACTTTGGTGAATTTATCCAAAGCCGCGCCTCCGACCCTCTGGGTAGGCGAATTCTCGGACTTGAACTGTGGATATTTGTCCTCTAAAGCCACCAGTTCCCGGGTCAGGGAATCATAAACCTCGTCAGTGACAGAGGGGTCATCCAGCACGTGATAACGGTATCTAAGCTCATTTATCTGCTTGGTGAGCTTTTCGATCCTTAGTTTAATCCCGGAGTCGTTCATTTTTTTGACACGGTATTTTTTAATATCCTATAATGCAGTTGAAGTTAGATCGTGAAATCAAATAACAAATCAAATCGAGAGATGAAGTACATAAAGCCACATTTGTCACCGGAATTGCGGGCCCAGATCACTCCTGGCAACAGGCGCGATCGCAGGCTGACGGCTGCCGGTGTATTTTTTTTGGTGCTGAGCGCGGTTCTTGCCGTTAACCTGGTCCCGAAGCACAACAAAAGCGTCTCCTATAATAATAGAACAGTGGCTTCGATTTCACAATCTCAAAAAGGCCCGGTAATCCCCGAAAAACAGGTTTTAGGCGCCTCCACCGAAGCGCAGGCCACCGCCGCCCCGGCCGCTTTGGAGCAGTACACCTCCTATACAGTCAAAAACGGCGACACCCTGTTCAATATCAGCCAGCAATACGGCATCCGCTGGGATCTGATCGCCCAAATCAACAAGCTTTCCGAGCCTTATGTCTTAAAACCCGGGCAGCAGCTTAAGATTCCGCAGGGCACCACCAGCAAGCTCCCCGGCAAGGTTTACACCATCAAGCAGAACGACACCCTGGCGACCATCGCCAAGCAATACAACATCACCGTGGCCGATATCGTAGCCGTCAATCCCAACCTCCAGAAGTCCGAACTCATTACTCCGGGGCAGATTATCAAACTACCGTAAAAAAACTCCCTTTAGACAAACAAAAGCAAATAAAAACATAAAAACCC
>JBLMZV010000067.1:0-4144 GCA_050259015.1 Candidatus Saccharimonadota bacterium | reverse complement strand
GGCGGTTCCCAGCGCGAGGATGATTACGAAACCCTACTTTCCCGCATCAAGGAACACGGCCTGCCGGTCGAGGCTTTCGAGTGGTACCTGGACATCAGGCGCTACGGTTCGGTGCCTCATTCCGGTTTCGGCATCGGGCTCGAACGCCTGGTTGCCTGGATCTGCGGCCTTAAGCATGTGCGCGAAACCATCCCGTTCCCGCGCATGATCACCCGCAAGACGCCCTAAAAGCGCTTCCAAAAAATCCCCCTCCTTACGAGGGGGATTTTGAGTGAGGGCATTTTTTATGGCCGGGGCGGGGCAGGCTTTCGCTTCGATCGGTTGCGCTTGAGGAATAGCAGCAGAAGCTCGTAGGCTACCGCCACCGCGAGGATCACGAGCACAAGGTAGAAAATAAGCCAGCCTCCCGTGCCGATTTTCAGGCCGCCTTTGACGTCCGTAGTGGCTGCTGCCACGCGTCCCGCCGGCTCTTCCGACAGGGCCACCCGGGGCGATGTATTCTCAGGAGGCGGCACTTCGCCGCTTCCCTTAACCTTGCCGGTCAGGAGGCCTGTCAAAAGCAGGGGCGCCGGCGCGGCGGGAGAAACGGCAGACCCTGTCTGCGGCAGGGGATTTTCCACCTCGAAGCTGCTCGTCGAGACGTCGGATTTGATCGTCTGGCCGGAAGCATCCTGCCCTTCGATATAGGCGGAATTGGCATATGTTCCGTTGCTCACCGTCTCGCTTATCACCAGGGTATAGGCATAATCGATCTCTTCCCGCGCCTGGAGTTCTCCGAGGTCATGGGCCTCGGAAGTGATGACCGCGCCGTCAGGGCCTTTGAGCGTGTCGTAAAGCGCGGCGTTTTGGACTTTGTTGTAATTCTCGTTGAACATGGTGATCTGGAAGGAAACGCTGTCCCCGGATTTCAGCTTTGTCGCGGCATCGTTCGTCTTTACCACTTTGATATGTTCACCGGTGGCTGCTCCGCCCGAGCCGCCGGATGAGCCGCCGTTCGCGTTGCCTCCTCCGCCCCCGCCTCCTCCGCCTCCTCCGGACGGGGGATTGTCAGCGGTGCTGATCAGGGTGCTGGTGTTGTTGCCGAGGTTTTTTTCCGGACCGGTTCCGGAAATCGCGGCCATGGTTTCCACCGCTTCGTTCGCCGTGAAGCTCCGGACGGTGGACATGGACAGGATGAACATGCCGTTGGTTTGGGCCGAAAGCTTGCCCAGATCGAATTCGACGATGCCGTTTTCCGGCTCAGCCGCCGTCAGCCCTGCGGAATTGCCTGAGTAGGCGAGAGCATGGGGATCGAAATGGAAAGCGAGCCTGGCGTCCTGCATCGAGGAGCCGGAATTGTTGCCGTAATATATCTTGAATTCGGCCTGCTGGCCTGTCGAGGCGGGGATGTGCGCGCCTCCGAGCTTATGTTCGATTGTCAGGTCGGGGTAGCCGAACACCACGTTGCCGTTCCATTTTCCGAACACGTTCATGATGCCTAAGTTGAGGTTGCTGTAGATTAAGTTGGTATTGGCGAAGTTGAGGATGTTGCTCAATATCCGGACCGGACCGCTGATGATGCGGGTGTTGGATGTGTCTTCGGCGCCCTCGATCCGGTTCTTGCCGGAGTTGGCTTTGATCTTCACGTCGTTCTCGATCGTGGCCTGGTTGTCATTCTCGATTTCCACGGTCACCTCCTGGCCGCCGTTTAAGTCGGACATCGAGTCGGTGAACTGGCCGTTGAGCCTTTCGTCGCCCGAAGACGTGGAGAAGAAGGCCAGACCCAAGGGCGTCTGTTCGAAGGACATGTTCTCGGGCAGGGAATAGACGTTGCCCGTCCAGCTGCCCAGGGTGTTCACGATGCTCAAGAACCAATCCGTGTTGACGACCGTCGAGTTGGCCACGGTCCTGACGTTGCTGATGTTCTGCACATCGCCGGTCTCGACGGCGCTGTCGCTCAATCTCTCCCCGGAATCGATCGCGTTCGACCCGGAGTCGCCGGAGCTGTCCACGTTGTTGCCGATCGTAGCCTCGTTGTTGTTCGTGACATCAAGGACCACCTTGTAGACCTGGCCGAGATCGGCCGAGTCGTCGGAAGTCTTGCCGGTCGTCCGGTAGCCGTCGAAATACAGTTCCGAGGGGAGAACCAGGTCTCCTTCCCAGTCTCCGAATATGTTGAAGGTCGCGATGGTCCAGCGGGAGTTGACCAGGTTGGTGTTGACGATGTTCACGATGTTGACCAAAGCTTTGACGCTGCCGGTTTTTATCTCGGAGTCCGATCCGGGATTGCTGATGGAGTTGTTGCCGGAGTCCGCGTTCACCTCCACCTTGTTATTGATGTCGGCTTTGTTCTTGTTGCTCAGTTTGTAGGTGGACAGGCTGGTGCAGGACACGTCGGGGCAGATGCCCGAAACGATGTTCTCGTTAAGCTTTTGAGGCGACATCTCCGGCTCGTTCATGAGCAGATCAGTCGTCAGGTTGTTGTAGTTCTCCACGACCTGGACGATCTCGGAATTGATCTCGTTGGTGTTGACGATATTCAGGACGTTGGCGTAGACGTTCACGTCCCCGGTGTCGATTTTGGCCGCCTGGGCCTGTTCCTGCTCCTCCGGTCCCGTTATCTGGTTGCCGCCGCTTTCGCCGGAGGTCATGGTGTCGTTTGCCACGGAGGCGTTGTTCTCATTGTTGATCGAAACGCCGGTTTCCGCGCCGGTTTGCGTTTCGGTATCGCTTTCGCTGACTTCTCCCTGGGTTATGCTGCTGCAGTCTGGCGGGGCCGGTTTCGGGGCAGGGGAGGCCTGTTCAGCGGTGGCCGCTGGGGAAGTTTCCGGTGCGGGTTCAGTTTCCGCCGCCTCTTCCGCGGGGGTGGCCGGGTCAGCCGCCGGGGTTTCCGGGGTTGTCATTGTTTCCTGATCGTCCGCGGGCGTTTCCGGGTCGGTTGCCGGTGTTCCCTGGTCCACCGGCGTTTCCGGGTCAATGGCTGGTTCCTGCAGAGCATTCTCACTGTCCGTTGATCCGCTGTCCGAGGTGGAATCAGATTGAGGTTCAACCTGGAGCTGATCGGGTTCATCTGTTTGGCTGACCGCGTTCACGCACGGCGGCGGCGTGGCCGGGACTTCGGCGGTTATCGCAGGCGTTTCCGGTTGGTCCTCGGCGACCGCCCAGTAGGGGAACATGGGCAGGCAGGCAGACGAGACAAGAAGGCATAGGCCGCTGATGACGCACAAGGCGTCTATTCCTCTGGACTTGTGATTGAAGATTTTCATAAAGATTTGTAAGCGGCAGGGCGGCGGCCCGAAGGCGCAAACCGCCCTTAGCCGCCGGCGTTAGTGGATCGAGCGATGAAATGTTTCGCTGATCTTGTTGAAGAAGTTCGTGATCACGCCGCCCGTCGATGAGCTGCCGGTCTCCATGGAGGAGTTCTGGAGCTCTTCTCCGGATGTGATGGTGTTGCCGCCCGCATTAGCGACCGCTTCGACCTGGTTGGAAACGCCGACCAGGTTGGCGTTGGTATAGTCCTCCGCCACGTTTTCGCTTTGGCGGATCTTGGCCGTCGACTCGTCGTTAGTGCTTTCGATCCTATCGTCGTTGCTCCCGAAGACGGTGTCGGTCGATGAGTCGACCGTAATCAGGTTGGCGTTATTCTCCACGCTGCTGATCGCTTCGGACGCGCCGGTCTTGATCGAAGTGCCGGATTGGTATTCGTCCGAGGAGATCGCGTTGTCGCCGCTGTTGGCCACGGAGCTGATCGAGTTTTCGATCATGGCCGAATTCATATTGGTTCCCGTGAAGGTCACGGTCAGCCAATGGGATATTTTGGCCAGGGATCCGTCATTGGTGCTGGTGATCGTCGAAGCGCTGGCCGGCAGGACGAACGCCACCAGGGCGACAACGGACAGCAATGAAATGATTTTTTTCATATGTTCTCCTTGATTAAAATTTCTTTGGGTGCTTGGATCGCGGCAAGCTCGACCTTTATTCTCTTGCGCGCAAAACAAGAGCCCATCCCGGGGAAAAACCGAAAAAGGTTTCGTCCTGGGGTGGGCTCTCGTGGTCCCGCGGCTCGCTTATGTCCGCATTAAATTATTCAGTTGATAATTCCCGGCTCGAGGAAAGCCGAAAGCCGGGGCTCCGGTTTGGTCTCGGCCTGCAGCACCTCGGCCGT
>JBLMZV010000066.1:0-6092 GCA_050259015.1 Candidatus Saccharimonadota bacterium | reverse complement strand
AACCGCGATGTGGATAACTGGAACAAACGCAAGGATATCACGCAGACCGAATACGACCGCCTGAATGCCGAAAAAAAGCAGTTGCAGGCCAAACAGGCCGCCCTGGAACGGACGCGAAAGGCGGTAAACGCCCAGGCCGACCAGGTGAACGCTTCGGCCGACAGGATCAATGCTTTGGGGCGGAAACTGAACCTGGACGTCGAGTTCTACAACGGCAAATTCGGGAAACCCAAGGAGTTCGATCAGGGCGTCTATACCGGATCGGCCATCGATATCTACCAGTTCAACAATATGTCCGATCTGGAGATGGTCCTGGCCCACGAACTCGGCCACGCCCTGACCCTCGATCATGTCCAGGACCCGGAGGCGATCATGTATTATCTGATGCAGAAACAGGATCTGGAAAACATTCATGCCACCAGCGCCGACATCCGGGCGCTCGACGGCGTTTGCACCATTAAATAAGACATATGGCAAAAACCGCAGGAAAGAAGAAGGAAAGACTGGTCGTGACAAGCGGAGGATTCGATCCCCTGCACATCGGGCACATCCGGCTGTTCCAGGAAGCGCGCAAGCTGGGTGATCGGCTCGTGGTGATCGTCAACGGCGATGACTGGCTGATCCGCAAGAAGGGCTACGTGTTCATGCCGCTAAAGCACCGGCTGGAGATCATCAAGGCGATCAAAGGAGTGGATGACGTGATGGCCTGGGATGACGGCACCCCTACGGTCTCGGGGGCGATCCGGAAACTCAAGCCGACCATTTTCGCCAAGGGCGGCGACCGCAATTCCCTGGATAAGATACCGGAGGCTGGCGCCTGCGCGGAAGTCGGCTGCAAGATCGTGTTCAATATCGGCCGCGGCGGGAAAGTGGAATCGAGTTCGTGGCTTCTCAAGAAGTTCTTGGAGAATTCCGGGAACGTGAAGACTCCCGTTGCCATCAAAGTCAGGTAACAGAAGAAGAAATAGCCAGGCGTTTATGGCCGCCCGCGCCTCCTGGCGCGGGCGGCTTTGCCTGCTTAGGGAGGGAAGGGGTATAATTGTGGCAAACAAACGGAGGCTAAAGTGACCATAAACGGATTCAGGCTGATCAGTCTGGAGAAGTTCCGGTTCGTTCTGGAGCCGAGATATTTCATGCAGGGCTGGGCCACGACTTCGGGCATCCTGGGTCGGGATTCGGCGGTCATAGCCCTCCTTAAGGCCAGACTGCTGCTGCCGGCGGGGTACAACTTCAAGATCTGGGACATGCATCGGAGCAGGGAAGTCCAGATCAGGATGATCATAAGCTTCCGCGACCGGATCCGTTCGGAGCACCCCGGCTTAAGCGAACTTGCCGTGATGCGGCAGGTTTACCGGTACGCGGCGAAGGCCAGGCGCGTGGTCAGACGGCCGGATTGCCACAGGAACGGCGGCGCCGTGGATCTCACCGTCGTTGATTCCTGCGGACTGGAACTCGACATGGGCACGGACCACGACGATCTCACGGAAAAAGCCGCATTCGGCTATTTCGGGAACCTGAAGCGCAAAACATCGGCCGAAGCCCGGGTCGCCGAAAACCGGGAGCTCCTCAAACAGGCGATGGAGGCGGCCGGCTTCGATGGCCTGCCCCGCGAATGGTGGCACTGGAGCACGGTGCAGTAGCCGGAAGGCGGCCGGTCTCCAAAAGGGAGCCGGCCGCCATTTGATTTCCGGTCAGATAAGCCGATTTGTTGTGTTTTTCCCCTTTTTCGGCTATAATTAGTTACGAGGAAATCCTCTTTTTTTAATGCAATATAACCAATGAAACGAAAAGGACTGTACATCACGTTCGTCCTGATTCTGTTGCTGGCGCTTGGCGCAGGATACATCGATTATCCGAAAGGCAGCAAGATCAGCCTCAAACCCCTTAAGATCAACTACGAAAAGCCCCTCAAGCTCAAGCTCGGCCTGGACCTGCAGGGAGGTTCGCATCTGGTTTATGAAGGCGACCTCAAGGATATCGCTTCGGAAGCCCGGACCGACGCCATGGCTTCCGCCCGCGACGTCATCGAACGCCGCGTGAACGCTTTCGGCGTTTCCGAACCTTTGGTGCAGGTATCCGGCTCCGACCGATTGATCGTCGAACTGCCCGGCATCAAGGATATCGACGAGGCCATCAAGCAGATCGGCCAGACCCCGTATATGGAGTTCCGGGAGGAGAACCCCAATCCGCAATCGCTTACCCCGAACGCTCAGGGCCAGGTGGAGGTTTCGGCTGATCAGGCTTTCGTGCCGACCGGCCTGACCGGCAAGGAATTCAAGCGGGCGACCCTGGAATTCGATCAGAAAACCGGCGCGCCGCAGATCTCCCTGCAGTTCGACGCGGAAGGCACCAAGAAATTCGCCGACATCACCCAGAAGAACATCGGCAAGCGCGTGGCGATCTTCCTGGACGGTCAGATCCTGTCGGCTCCGACCGTGGAGTCGGCGATCACCGACGGACGGGCGGTCATTACCGGCCAGTTCACCGTTCAGGACGCCAAAGAGCTGGTTACCCGCCTGAACTCCGGCGCCCTTCCGGTGCCGATCAAGCTTATCCAGCAGGAAACGGTCGGCGCCACTCTGGGCCTTTTGTCGGTTAAGCAGAGCGTGGCCGCGGGCCTTATCGGTTTCCTGGTCATCGCCCTGTTCATGCTCATCTATTACCGCCTGCCGGGCTTGCTGGCGGTTCTGGCCCTGTCCATCTATACGCTGGTCAGCTTGGCTTTGTTCAAACTTTTCGGCATCACCCTGACGCTTGCCGGCATCGCGGGATTCATCCTGTCGGTGGGCATGGCGGTCGACGCGAACATCCTGATTTTCGAACGCATGAAAGAAGAGCTGAGGAAAGGCAAGAGCCTCAGCCAGGCGGTAGAGGACGGATTCAGCCGGGCCTGGCTCTCGGTCAGGGACTCCAACGTCTCAAGCCTGATCACCACCTTTATTCTCGGTTACTTCGGATCCAGCATCATCCGCGGATTCGCCATCACCCTGGCGCTCGGTATCGTCGTCTCCATGTTCACCGCAATCACAGTGACCAGGACCTTCCTTCGCATGCTGGTCGGGCATAATTTATTGGTAAAGCACGGGCTCTACGGAGTGCCGGCCATGTCGGAGGAGAAAAGCAATGCTTAATTTCATCAAGTACTTCAAGCTTTGGTTCGGCGTCTCCATAGTCCTCCTTCTTTTGGGGATAGGTTCGCTCGTCTTCTTCGGGCTCAAACCCGGCATCGATTTCAAGGGCGGCACCCTGACCCAGCTGCAGTTTAATAACCAGACACCCTCGACGGCGGACATGAAGAGCGTGCTCGATCAGGCGGGCTTTTCCGAAGCCTCCGTCCAGTCGGCAGGCAGCAGTTCCATCATCATCCGCACGGCTCCCCAGGAGAAAGATCAGCACGACAAGATGCTGGCCGCCGTCACGGCCAAATACAGCGACGCCAGGGAAGAGCAGTTTACCTCTATCGGACCGGTCGTCGGCAAGGAATTGCGCTCCCAGGCCTTCTTCCAGCTGGCGCTGGTGTCTTTGGGGATAGTGCTCTACATCGCGTACGCCTTCCGGAAGGTCAGTAAGCCGGTTTCGTCCTGGCGCTTCGGCTGGGCCGCTATCGTCGCCCTGTTGCATGACCTGATCATCGTGGTCGGGGCGTTCTCCCTCCTCGGTCATTTCAAGGGGGTGGAAATCGACAGTTTGTTCGTGACCGCGCTTTTGACCGTCTTGGGCTTCTCGGTCCATGACACCATCGTGGTGTTCGACCGTATCCGCGAGAACCTGAGGCTCCGGGCCGGCCAGTCGCTTCCCGAAATCATCAACAGCAGCATCAACCAGACGCTGATCCGTTCGATCAACACTTCCCTTACGGTTGTCTTCGTCCTGACCGCGCTTTTGCTGTTCGGCGGCGAGACCGTCCGCTACTTCGTCCTCGCGCTTCTGATCGGCGTCATCGCCGGCACCTATTCATCCATCTTCATCGCAAGCCCTCTGCTTCTGGTCTGGCACAAGTGGGACATGAGGCGCCGGGCGTAAATTCCCAAAAACAAAAACCCCCAGGCAATTGCCCGGGGGTTTTAAAATTGCCAAAAAGCTATTCCGGCGGAAGGCGGAGCCGATCCAGATAATCGCAGATCTCGGCAGGGGAGAGAACAGGGGCAAGGTCTTGCTCGTCGGGCGAACGAAATCCTGGGACAGCCGAGGGCTGGCTCGTTTGCTTGGCTACGGCAGGGGAATTTTCGGGCTGATTGCAGTCAGGGCAGCTCTTGAGGCTCAGGAGATTTCCGCAGCTTAGACATTCGCCGACTACCGAAGGGTTTCCGGCGCTAACAGAACCCTGTTTATTCATGTTTATATTATGATGGAAATCAAATCCTCCCGTCAATTTTGCTCTTGACAATATTTAAATTTTGTGCTATACTACGGTCAGTACAATAATCATTCCTTTTCGGATATGCCAAACACGCAAAATCCATCGAGTATTCTCGATACGATCATGGATTCCCAGACCCAGACGAGCCTGAACAATTTCGATCCGGCTTCTTTGGTGTCTTCGGTATTGTCCGTGCTTAAGGAGAGGGACCGCGAAATCGTGGTCAAGCGCTTCGGACTGGACGGTCAGGAAGTGGAGACTTTGGAGGCGATCGGGCAGAAATACAGCCTAACCCGCGAGCGCGTCCGGCAGATCGAAAAGGATTCGCTGTCTCTGTTAAAGCAGAAGCGGAACAGGGATCTGGCGGAATCGCTGGAACTGATCTTCAACACCATCATCGAGCATGGCAACATAATGGCTGAGGAGTTTTTGATGAAAACCGTGCTTCTTGGCCGGGACATGAAGGACGCCGCGAAGGATGTGGCCGCCGTCAGGTTCCTCTTGAGCCTTTCCGACCAGCTGGAGTACGTCAAGGAAACCCCGACCCTCAAGCAGGGCTGGTCAACGATCGGCTTCAAGATGGAGCGTCTGAATGAAGTCGTGGACCGCTTTATCGAGATACTGAAGGGTTCCGGTCAGGTTATCAGCCAGGAAGAGCTGCACGAGAGATTCAAGCGGACCCCGTACTATTTGGAGCACGCTCTGGAACTTTCGGACAAGGTAATCAAGAGCTATCTAAACATCGCCAAGGCCATCCAGGTAAATCCGTTCGGGGAAATCGGCCTGCGTGACTGGTCGGAAGTAAAACCCAGGGACGTGGGCGACAAGGCTTATCTGGTCCTCAAGCATCATGGCAAGCCGGAGCATTATTCCGAAATCACCAAACTCATCAACGAACATAAGTTCGACGACCGGACGGCTTTCCAGGAAACCGTGCACAACGAATTGATCAAGGACAGCCGCTTCGTGCTTATCGGCCGCGGCATCTACGCCCTTTCCGAGTGGGGATACAAGAAGGGCGTGGTCGCGGACGTGATCCGCGAAGTGCTGAAGGAATCGGGGCGCCCGCTGACCCGGGATGAGATCATCGCCCAGGTCCTGAAGCGCCGCCTGGTCAAGCGCAACACCATCCTCGTGGGCCTGTCTAATCGCAAAAATTTCCAAAAGGTTGGCAAAGACAAATATACAATCGCTGAAAACAGCGCCATCGTGGCTTCATGAACCTGACACCAATCGACTATTTTAGGCTGATCTTCGACGTTGCCCTCGTCAATTATTTTGGCTGGGTTTTCTTTTTGTGGGCCGGTTTTTACATCTGGTACAAGCTTCACATCAGCAACAACCAGACCAAATATTTAAAGACCGTCAAATACATCTTTCTGGAGGTGAGGATCGACGAGCTGAACGAGCGGTCGCCTCTGGCCATGGAGCAGATCATCGCGGCCATGCACGCCACCAACCAGGGCTTCAGCTGGGGCGAGAAGTTCAACGGCAAGGTGGTTCTGACGACGACCTTCGAAATCGTGAGCCTCGGCGGCAAGGTCTCGTACATCGTGAAGATCGCCGAACGCTACCGCAACCTGTTCGAAAGCGCGGTGTTCGCGCAGTACCCGAAGGCCGAAGTCCATCAGATAGAGGATTACCTTCGCAATATCCCGAAATACTATAACCCGGAAACTGCGGAGTTCAATTTCTGGGGCACGCAGCTGAATAAGCGCAAGGACAGCACCGA
>JBLMZV010000065.1:0-7597 GCA_050259015.1 Candidatus Saccharimonadota bacterium | reverse complement strand
TCCGGTCTTGGCGTCCTGTTTCTTCTGATAATCCTGGTACCAGAAGTAACCGCCGACGACGAGCGCAATCAGGATGAGCACTGAGAGAACTTTATTCATCGCGTCTCCTTGTTTTAATTTTTTGCCTTTTAAGCTTACCCGATTTTCGAGGGTTTGTAAATCGCGCTATTTCAAAAGCACGGAGCCGCCGTCCGAGGTAAATTTAACCGTCCCGTCCTGGTCGGTGCGCAAGACCGTGACGCCCGCTTTTTTCAGATTATCAAGCACTTCATCGGCCGGATGGCCGTAGTTGTTCTTCCCCACTTCGATGACGGCATATCGGGGCCTTACCTGGGCCAGGAACCCGGACGAAGAGGCGTAAGCGGAACCGTGGTGCGCCACCTTAAGCACGTCTGCCTGGAGGTCATACCTGCCGGCCAGGGATGACTCCACGTTGGCTCCTGCATCGGCCTCAAACAAAAAGCGGGTTTGGCCGAAACTCAAGCGGCCGACCAGGGACCCGTCGTTTACGCCCTTGCCTTCTCCGCTGCTTTGGTCGGTGACCGCGCCCAGCACCGAACCTTGCGGCGAGAGCACGTCGAAGACGGTGGCGTCGTCGAGGTATACGCGCTCCCCGGTCTTAAGAAACACGATCGGGACACGTTTCTCCTGCGCTGTACCCAGGAATTCCCGAAAAGCCGCGCTGTCCGCATCCTTGAATTCCGGCATGAGAATCCGCCTGACCCGATAGCGCCGCAGCACGTCCACAAGGCCGCTTAAATGATCCGCGTGCGGGTGGGTCAGGATCACCGCTTCTATCGAGCGGTCGTAAAACGGCAGGTCCGAACCCAGCCGGGACAGGATGGCGTCGGAGGGCCCGCCGTCGATGAGGATCTGATTTCCTTCGAAGGTCCTCACCAGCGCCGCGTCCCCCTGCCCGACATCGTAAAAGCTGACGTGGAGCAGATAGTCCGGCTTGAATTCCCTTGCGGCGACGCCAACCAGGCCCGCCGCAATGAGTAAAGGACAGAGCAGATATTTAATTATGCGTTTGGTGCCGGTTTCCATATTTTCATTTTAGCAAATATTCCGGGATGGGCGGCTGCCCAGAGCGCCAAGCATAAGGTTCCGTAGTAAACTCCGATGAACCAGGCCGGAATCCCCACCGAGACGGCGGCGAACGGCAGGCGGCTAAGCTCCGTGACGATCCGGATGATGACTGTCAGAAGGAACCAGGTGGCCCAGGCCGCCGGCAAAGCCAGATACGGGGAAACGAAGGCGAGCGCGCCGGTTAAAAACCCGGCCAGCATGGCCCACGGAACGAGCGGCAATACGAGCACGTTGGCCGCGGGCGAAACCAGGGACAGACGGTCGAAGTTATAGAGAAGCAAAGGCAGCGTAAACACCTGTGCCGAGACCGTGGCGACCAATAGCACCCTGATTGCCCGCGGCACGCCCGCAAGCAGCGGCTCCAGCCTGGGAGCCAGATAGACAAGGCCCATAAGCGAAAGGAACGACAGCTGGAAACCCACGTCGAACAGCAGAAGCTTCGGGTTTACCGCAAGCATGACGACCGCGGTCAAAGCCAGGGCATTGGTAATAGCGTACAGCCGCCCGATGTTCAGCGCCACCAGAAGCAGGGAACCCATGATCCCCGCGCGGACCACGGACGAAGAGGCGCCGGTTAAGACGACGAACAGGACGATGGACAGAAGCGAAAGCACGAACGAAACGCGGCGGCCGAAGCGTCTCAGAAGCTTGTCCAAGGCCCAGGCGATGATCGTGATGTTGAACCCGGAAATCGCGACGATATGCGTCGTGCCGGTATCGGAGAATGCCTGCATCAGGTCGTCCGGAATCCCCCGTTTGGCCCCGACCAGAAGTCCCGCCAGAAACGAATTCTCCGGTTCCGGCACGATGTCGCCCAGACGCGTGATGAAGGACTGCTTGAACTTAAGCAGCAGGAGCTTAAGCCGGTTTCCCTGTCCTCCCGCCTCCTTTTCCAGTTTGGGGAAATAGACCACGGCGGCGATGTTGAAGCGCGACAGGTAATCCCGATAGGAGAATTCGCCTGACGCTTCGGCCGCCTTCGGCTCCTGCACCTTGCCGAAACCCTTGAGCCGGTCGCCATACGAAAATTCCGGGAACCGCGCGGCGGTCACCAGGACCTTGTAGGGCAGCTCTGTTTCCCCCGCTTTCGCTTGGCATAAGGTCAGCAGGGTCTTGTCGGTCCGTTTGTCCGGCTCCTCGCAGACCGTGCCCGAAAACTCGGTCTTGCCCCAGTCCGCCCTGGCCGCCGGCCCGGAAGCGGCATCCATCCGCCAGACCCCGGCAACGAGCGCCAGTCCCAGGAAGCCCAAGAGCCGCAGTTTCGGCCGGCTCCAGCCCAGGGTTCCTATGACGACAAAAATCATGGCCAGGATGGCCATGATTTCAAAGTTTATGTAGCGGCCCAAAAATATTCCGGCTATGAAGCTTACGCAGACCGCCAGGAATATTTTGGACTTCGAGGGCATGGATTTACCAGAGCATGGATTTGACCGTAGTCACCAGTTCGTCGGAATCCACCGTGACCTGCCGCTTCTCCTCGAGGTTCCGGATGCTTACCTTGCCCTGCTTGGCTTCGTCGGAACCGTACACCACCGCCAGCTTCATGTTCTTCGCTTCCGCGTACTTGAACTGCCTGGTGAATTTTGCCGTCTCGTAAAACAGTTCGGTGTCCAGGCCTTCCCTGCGCAAAACCGTAGCCATCTTGAGGTATTCAGGCAGGAGCTTGGCATCGAGATTCAAGATGATGACTTCCGCGGCCGTCTGCGGCGCGATCACTCCCCTGTCCTGCAGAGCGGCGAACAGCCGGTCGAGCCCGATGGACCCGCCGACCGCCGGCGTGTCTGTGCCGGAGATCTTGCCGATGAGGTTGTCGTAACGGCCGCCTCCCGCGATCGAACCGAATTCCGGCTTGTCCTTGAGTCCGAATTCGAAAATCGTGCCCGTGTAATAATCCAGGCCGCGTACCAGATACTTGTCGAACGTCACGTTCTCGACGCCGAGGCAGGAAAGCATTTCCCTCATTTCCCTGACATACCGCTCGCCGAGCTGTTCCATGTACTCCGAGTACTGGTTCAGGAGATGCGAATCGAAACCGTCGTCCTCCAAAGCGCGGATCACTTCCTGTTCCCCGATCTTGTCCATCTTGTCCACCATGCGCATGAAGTTCCCGATGCGGGACTTGGAAACCTTAAGCAGAGTCAGGGTTTCGTCGATCAGCCGGCGGTTGTTGAGCCTGACCACGACTTCGCCGACTTCCAAGGCCTTGAAGGCCGTGTAGAGGGTGGCGATGACTTCCGCGTCCGCCAAAGGGCTTTCGCTTCCGACGATATCCACGTCGCATTGGACCAGTTCCCGGAACCTCCCGCGCTGGGGATTTTCCGCGCGGTAGACCGGCGCGATCTGGTAGCGCTTGAAAGGCTTGGGCAGGTCGGGATAGCTCGAATACACGCGGGCCAAAGGCACGGTCAGATCGTAGCGCAGGGCCACTTCCCTGTCCCCGAGATCCTTGAACTTGTAGATCAGACGCTCCTCTTCGCCAAGCTTGCCCTTAAGCAACGCGAAGGATTCGAGAGCCGGGGTGTCGATGGGGGCGAAGCCGAACCGTTCGAAAATTTCGGAAATTTTGAGGATCATTTTCCGGCGGGCGATCTGCTCCTGCGGCAGGTAATCCCGGAAGCCTTTGAGCAACTGCGGAATTGTCTTGGACATTTTGGTGGTATTTTTACTTGGTTTTTCCGGATTTATTCTAACATAAGCAAATAAAAAAAGCCCGCTTTCGACAACAGGCACCGGAGGATGAAAGAGAGCTTGCGCACTATATATTAAGAAGGTAAAGGACGGATGTGTCCGGGTAGGATCAGCGGTAAAGCCGATCGGAACCGGGGAGGCCAAAGGCCTCAAAGTTACCGTAACGATCAAGCCTTAAGCCTGAAGTCCTCTAAGGGGCCCCGGCTCAAGTACTTGAGCTAAAACGGTAAACTGAAACGAAAAATACGGGGAGAAGCTCCAAGGGAATAAGAGAAACGGAGAAGAGAGAAAAACAAGGACGGGTACGAAAGAGAGTTGGTTGGGAAGTGCCGGATTGCCGGCGTCCTTGAAAGGGATTTAGGAGAGATTGGAGCTTAACGATGGCCCCCACGAAGGGGGTAGTCGGGTAATTTTCGGCCCCCTTTCGGGGGCAAGGCGGTGATGCCCTTTTGCAGAGCGTCACCTGACACGGAAGCTTACAATACCCCTTAAGTGTCATTGCCGGCCGCTTTGATCGCCAACGAGTTGGGAAGCGGGTTGTCTCCGAAAGCCCTATGGCTTCCAGTAGACAATAGCTGCTTTGAATCTTGGCAATAGCGTGTCCGGAAAGGACTTTTTGTTTCTTGGCTTTAGAGGTTTAAGCTTTGGGCAAGGGGTAGTAAAACTGCCGTGCTCCATCCATTACCTTCTATGTCCCCCTTGTCCTTGCTAAAGAACTTGACTGTATAGTGTGCCTTATAGGCCGGGCTTTGTCAATAGCGAAAACCGCGGCCCCAAAGCCGCGGTTTTGTGTGTTTTGTCCCATTTTTATTCCCCTATCCGATAGTTTTTTTGGACGTCTGCACTAAAGGTGCCCTGATCCGGTTTATTAGTCGTCGATTTCCACGAACTTATGGCTGCTCTTGGCCCCTGATTTGATGCGGATCCGGCTGGGGGCGAGATTGAAATAATCCGAAAGCACTTCGATCAGGGCCTCATTGGCCTGACCCTCCGCCGGCGGGGCGGTGACCCAGACCTTATATTCGTCCAGGCCCATCTCCTCGATCTTTTCGTTCTTGGCGTGGGCCTGCACTTTCACCCGGATTATCCTGCTCATATGGTTGCGGAGGTCTTAATCATCGATTGCCACCGGCTCCCCGACCGGTTTTTTTTGCCAGACCCGGACCAGCTCATAGGCCCCGAAGAAAACTCCGGAGTAAGCGAGATCGGACAGGATGGTGTTGCGGAAAAACGGGATGGCGTTTATGTAAGACGAAACCAGGCCGGCGACCGTGTGCGGATAAAGCCCGGAGCTATGGAAAAACACGAAATTCGTGACAAGGTAGAAGACGACGGAACCAGCGAGGCTGCCCGCCATAATCTTCACGACCGACCGGGACCGCCTCAGCGCCATGCCGATCAGGGCGATCACGATGAAGCTTAGGTAGACCGACAGACGGGACGGAAGCGAGTCGAACCCGATGAAAATATCGGAAACGGCCATTGCCAGGAGCGGCAGCAGGATAGCCTGGCTCTTCCTGAGGCGGGCGCCTCCGAACAAAGCCAGGGCCCCGATGGGCGCGAAGTTGGCCGGGTGCGGGATGACGCGCAAAAGTCCGCCCAAAAGAATAATGAAGTAATCCATTATTTTATCTCCTCCAGCTTCCACTCCAGCCGGTCCGTGGATTTGGTTACGTACGCATCTGCTCCGACCTGCGAAAGCTGGCCGTTGACGTAAAAGCCCCAAAAGTGCCGGCTGTCGGGCGTGACGCCGTCGATTCCCGTCACCATCTTTCCGAACGAATAATCCTTGGTCGCGACATCGTGCCTGGCCATAAGCAGCACCATGGCAGTCTGGCCGTCCTGGCCTTCGTAGCTCACCGTCTGGCTTCCCTGCGGCTGCTGGCCGGCGGTCTGGGCCTGGTTCTGCTGGTCGCCTACGGGAGCAGTGGGAGCAACGGCCTTCTTGTGGAAGGAATAAGCGACTGCCACGATCACCAGCACCAGCAGGACCACAACCGGAACGATTCTCTTGAAACGAGTCATGTCTTTCTCCTCTCTAAAACTGCTCGAACAGTTTATCAATTTTGGGCCCGGTTTTCAACCGCGCCTCCGCTGCGGTATTTTTTCTCCTCTTCGAAGCTCTGGGGCACGCCCATCGGTATGCCTACGGTCTCGCAATAGGTCTCATAGAGCCCGGTGTAGTCATTGTTGATCCCGTCCCCGAGGGAAAACCCGAGCGTGGGCAGGAATTCCTCCAGTTTTTCCTCCGTAGCTTCGATTTCCAGGAAATCGCCGATAAAAGGCAGGGTATGGAATTCCAGTTCGAAACCCTTAAGCTTCACATGCTCGGCATATTTTTCCTTGATGCGGTAAGGGAAGAAACCCAGCTTCTGGATGATCTTGTCCATTTCCTGGGCGTCGGTCACCCACACCTGGATCTCGGTCCGTTCCAGCAGGTGCTGGTGCTTTTCGCCCGGCAGCGGTTCCTTGTAAGTCAACAGCGCCCGGCCGTCCTCGAACTGCCTGAGGCGCAACACTTTGGGAGCCTCGAAGAAGCCCTTGCCGTCGTCATACATCACGTCGCGCTCGAAAGTCCTCGGGTGCACGATCGTGGCGCCCATGTCCATCACTTTCCGCCTGAGCGCCCCGGCGTCCTTAAGCTTGATCTTGATCTCGATTTCCTGATTGTCGTCGGTCATAGTCTTTCGTTAAAAGTCGATCCCCTTTTGCGCCAGGATTCCTTTATAGTAAGGATGCTTGATCATCTTCATGTCCGTCACCAGATCCGCCTTACCCGTCAGTTTCCTGAAATTATTGTGGCCGGTAAGGCAAAGATGGACATCCTTGGGTTTGGCTTTCATGATCTTATAAACCTCGTCCACGGTCAATAGTTTCTCCTCGATGGCCGATAGCGCCTCATCCAGGATCACCAGGTCGTAGTGCCGGCTCTTTAAGGCCTTGATGCTTTCCCTGGCCGCGGCCCTGGCCGCGGCGATATGCTCGGTCATGGGCTTGCGGTCCCCCAGGATCTTCACGAACCCGTGCCCCAAGACTTTTACCTCCACGCCAAGCTTCTTTAAAGCCAGGCGTTCCCCGGACGGCCAGTCCCCTTTCACGAACTGCAGGAACAGGACCTTAAGTCCCGTACCCGCGGCCCTGACGGCCAAACCCACGGCCGCGGACGTCTTGCCCTTGCCGTTGCCGATGTAGACGATGGTCAGGCCTTTCTGTTCTATTGTTTGCTCTGTCATACTCGCATTTTATCTTAAGTGTCCGTCGTCGTTGTAGCGGTGCTCGATGACCTTTCTTCCTTCGATAGTATACTCGCTGATGCCGGTATTTTTGGCTGACCCGTACTGGGTCAGGATCCCGCGCATTTCGGTTTTGGTGAGGATATGCTTGAATGCCCGGATTACCCCGCCGTGGGTGATGGCAAGAACTTTTGCATCCTTCGGTAGGGTTTTCTTTAGCAGGACCAGGAATTCCCTCACCCGTTTCTTCACGTCGTTATGCGACTCCCCGCCTTCGGGCTTCCGGGTCAGGTAGGTGCCCTTAAGCCCGTCGAAGTCGACCTGGTCTACAGGCTTATTCTCGAATACGCCCAGGTTCTTTTCTCTCAGAAGCTTGGTGTATATTACCGGGACCCGTTTGTGGTACTTGATTATCTCCTTGGCCGTGTCCTTGCAGCGCCGTAAATCCGAACAGTAGATTGCGCTGAACTCTTCGGCGGACAATTTTTTCGCCAAAGCCTTGGCCTGCTTCTTGCCGATCGCGCTCAGCGTGCCGGGATGGTGTCCCATCAGGACTTTCTTGGCGTTCTCGATTGTCTCCCCGTGCC
>JBLMZV010000064.1:0-5232 GCA_050259015.1 Candidatus Saccharimonadota bacterium | reverse complement strand
GCGGCGAAACAAACGCTACCTGCACTGGAAACGAAACCGCGACATATACTTTGACGTTCACTTTGGAGAACGCCACTGGTTCTTTCGGGACTGGCATCCACACTGCCACTCCGTCCGGTATCAGATAGAACGATTATTCACTATCTTCTGATTGATTTTGAAAAATCCCTTGAAAACAGGACAAGAAGGCTTTACCTTGATCGAGCTATTGGTGGTCATTGCGATCATCGGCATGCTCGCCGCGATTGCCCTGGTGTCGCTCGGCTCGGCCCGCGGCAAGGGGCGGGACGCGAAAAGGCTTAGGGATATCCGGGAAATCAGGACGGCTCTCGAGCTCTACTATGGGGATTGCGGAGGGTATCCGGCGAACATAAACAGCCCGATCGCAAGCTCATCCAGTACTTTTCTGGCGACAGTACCGTCCAACCCCACGCCCCCGGGCGGCAGCTACGGATACAACACCACAGGAGCCACTTCTTCCACCTCGGTCGTCTGCGGCAGCGCCACCGTCTATTCCAGTTACGGCCTTACCTTTTCTCTGGAAAACAACACCGCTACGGTCACGGCTGGCGGGCATACCGCGTCGCCGTCCGGCATTAACTGAAACCTGTCATGAGAAACAAAGAGGGAGGCGCCGGTTCAATTTTCAATATCCTGCTTATTCTCGGAATGTTCGCAATTATCCTGATTGTGGTCGCCGCGGCTTATGTTGGGGCCAAGGAAGGGGCCCGCGACTCGCAAAGGGCGGTCGACATCGACAGGATCACCCAGGCTCTGAAGAATTACCAGACGGATAACAACCGTTTTCCCGATGCCGCCCAGAACCAGCCCGTAGGCCTGAACCAGTACCTCGACCGATGGCCAGCCGCGCCGGAACCGGCGGACGGATCATGCGCCAAGGAGCAGAACCGGTACAGCTACCAGACTTTCAACGGCGGGAGCTCTTACATCCTGTCCTTTTGTCTCGGTTCCAAAACAGGGCGTTACGGGTCGGGTCCCCAAACCATAAAAGTGCCTTAAAATTTTTTTCTCTTATGCTTCGTAAAAAAACAAAATTTCTCGGTTTCACCCTGATCGAATTGCTGGTGGTCGTGGCTATCATCGGAATGCTTTCTTCCACTATCATGGCCGGGGTCG
The DNA here is from genome assembly GCA_050259015.1 of Candidatus Saccharimonadota bacterium. Classification (GTDB taxonomy): domain Bacteria; phylum Patescibacteriota; class Doudnabacteria; order UBA920; family O2-02-FULL-48-8; genus JBLMZV01. Next base: position 4,095 of record JBLMZV010000064.1, on the reverse strand, counting down.
GGCGGGCACGGATGAAGGCCAGGGACTCCAAGCGCTTGAGCGACATGGACCAGATCCGCAAGGGGATGGATTTGTACTTGAGCCAGTCTTCCGGGTATCCGGATACCGCGGCTTGGACCGCCGGAAACGTGACCTGTTCGGGCAACCAGATCCTCAGGGTGCCGCATGATCCGGGCGGCATGACGGATTACACCTATGCCGTAGACAACTCCAGCGGCGGCACGGTAGGCAACTGCGGCGATACCGTCTATCCCAGGTACTACGTGAGATTTCAAACGGAGCTGCCCACCACCCTGGGAGCGGCCGGCACCTACTATCTGACTCCCAGCGGTTCGACCGGCAGCGCGCCGTTCTAAAGAAATATTTGACCCGACGAATCGCGACTCTCTTTTGGGATCCGATTCGTTTTTTTTCAGAAAATGACTCCAGCAACAATTATCATCAGTTTCCTGTTCGGCCTGATCGTCGGGAGTTTCCTTAACGTCGTCATTTTCCGGCTTAAGTCCAACCGGCAATTCGTCAAAGGACGATCGGCCTGCCAGTCATGCGGCCATGAGCTGTCCGCTCTGGACCTGATCCCCGTCGCAAGCTTCCTGTTCCTCCGCGGCCGCTGCCGATACTGCAGGGCCAAGCTGTCCCCCCAATATCCGATAGTGGAGCTCGTGACCGGAGTGGTCTTCGGCCTTATCGGTTTCCGGTTCGGTCTGGGCCTGCCAGGCCTGTCCGCCGCCGTCCTGTCCGGATTCTTTATCGTCGTGGCGGTCTATGACTTCAAACATCTGCTCATCCTCGATAAGGTGGTCCTGCCCGGAGCCGTAGTCGCTTTGCTATTCAATGTTGCAACCGATCTGTCCGGATCCTGCGCCTCCTGGTGGCAGTGCCGGACAATATCCGGCTTGATCGGCGCCGCGATCATCGCGGGTTTCTTCCTGCTGCAGCACCTGATTTCGAAGGGGCGATGGATCGGCTTCGGCGACGTGAAGTACGGTCTGATGCTTGGCCTGTCGGCCGGCATGGGCGGAAGCCTGGTGCTGCTGTTCGTGGCGTACCTGGCCGGAGCTTTCGCCGGCTTGAGCCTCATCGCTTTTGGGCGAAAGCAGTTGTCGTCGCGGTTGCCTTTCGGTACCTTTTTGTCGCTTTCTGCTATAATAACTTTGCTTTGGGGGGGGCCGATCCTGAGCTGGTACCTGGCTTTAATCGGCTTTTAAATAACCTGTCTATAACGATATGAGTAACTTAAAGCACAACAAAAGCGCCGGCTTTACCCTCGTGGAAATGCTCGTGGCGATTTCGATCATGGTCATCCTGACCCTGGTGAGCGTCACGAACATGCGGAAAGGGGAGAGGCAGAAGAAGGTCGCATACGCGGCCGACGGCCTGGTCAGCGCCTTGAGGCTTGGACAGAACTATGCCTTAAGCGGCAAGGTCCTGCCTGATGCCGCGACTTGCGCCAACCGGTCGCCGGTGGCTTACGAAGTCACGTTCAACCGCACCACCGGCCGCTATAGTCTTGCCGTGGAGGATTACTGCAATACTTCACCCGTCCCAGTCGTGGAAAACTTCGCCCTGCCTGACGGTACCAAATTCAAATCCGGGTCGATGTCGATCTGCAATCCCGGCTGCAACAGTTCGGACACGATAGTGGTGCGTTTTACCCCGCCCTTCGCAAAGATGACTGCGGCCACCAGCGGCAGCGGAACCTTTGGCGAGTTTAACACCGTCAATTTTACGGTCCAGGATTCGGAAGCAGCCCTCGAACGGACAGTGACCGTGGATGGCATCTCAGGTAAGATCGGGGAGTGACCGAATGAAATGCGGCCTGTCGTACGGACAGGCTTTTTTGATGCCATAAAACCCGGAGAGAGTAGGTGTTGACTTTCCGAGGCAAGTGGTATAATATATTCAGCTAAGCTTTTTGTGTCGTTTTTGTTTCTGTAGGAGGAACTCTGCGTCACCCACTCTTGGCGCTGACTCCTCAGCGCCATCATCCAAAAAAGCGCTGACTGGTGTCCCCAAGGAGGGTGCCATGAGCACCAAGCAGTTGTTCGGAATTCTCATCGTCCTCGCGTCGCTGTCCCTGGCGTGCAAGGGGGAGAGTCCTATCGCGCCGTCGAAGCCTGGAGTGGATCCACAACCGGCACCCGGTACGGAAGTCGCCAGCTTCCCTTTGCCGGGAGCCACGGAACCGCTTCGGGTCTGGATCACCCGGTTCGGCCCGGCCAAGGAGTCCCAACTGACCGATGGGCAGACCCTCACGGTCTCCATCACCTGTGGTGGTCCGAGTGGCGGATACGAAGCCGTCCTCGATGCTGATTTCATTTCCGATCCGAGCGATCCCTTGCCTCAGCATTCGATTGGGGCGTTGGTTCCTGTCAGTCTGAAGTGCAACGGCGAGATGACCACCACATTCAAGGCGTACAAGGGTATGCCGGACAAGAAGTACATCCGAATCGTCGGATGGATGGCAAAGGCGCCGGGACTTGAAGGACCGCAAGCGGCATTGAGACCCCCCGACGCCCACCTCGACCAGTGGGTCGGGTACAAGTCTCCGCAGTAGTTTCGTCGGGCCCGCAGTCTCCTTGAGACTGACGGGCCTTTTCTATTGCTTTTTTTCTGGAATTGTGCTATAATTATATTAAGTTGAAATCAGCCGGGAAATAAAAACAAAAATAACAAATAAAAGAATGTGGAATAGGGGATTACTTCTTGTTATCTTATGTCTGTCCTTCGCAGCAGGGCTGCTTTTGTCGCCTAAACAATCCTCGGCCTCGCGGGTTTGCAGCGGGCAATGGGGAGGTTCGGCCGTCGACCTCGAAATCTATAACATTGCGACCGGTGCCCTGCTTGCCGAGTATCACCCGTCCGATCCAGGCATGACTGGGCAAACTGTTTTGATAACCACCCTGACCGTTGATTACGGCACTCCTCTGAGGATTCGAGGGAACGCGGTTGCTCCTGAGTTAAGCGCGTATTCTGTCGTCAGCTGGCCATATGGTCGGGGTCAGACATGGTCTGAGGGAAGCTTTACTTCTTGGCATACGTGGGATGCCAGCGCAAATTTTACCAGTCCAGCCCAATTCACCTGGGACATTTCTCCCTCGTGCCAGAACGGTTCTCCCGACGATACTTTTGATCCGGGGTACACTTACATCGAAATCAATTTTGTCTTGCCGAGGTACACGCTGAATGTTTACAAAAACGGGGCAGGGTCCGGCACGGTAACCGGAACCGGCATCAACTGCGGTCCGGATTGTTCCGAGACGTACGATTACGGCGCTTCGGTCACTCTCTCCGCTTCGCCCTCTTCCGGCAGCTATTTCACGGGCTGGTCCGGAGAAGGATGCAGCGGCACCGGTACCTGCACGGTCTCTATGACACAGGCCAGGAACGTCACTGCTTCGTTCGGTATTATCACGTATGTTTTAGACACCGGGAGAAACGGTTCCGGCTCCGGCACCATATCCTCGAATCCGGGTGGCATCAACTGCGGTGCGGATTGCACCGAGAGGTATACGCCCACCTGGGTTACGTTGTACCAATCCGCATCCGGCGGCAGCACGTTCGCCGGCTGGTCGGGAGACTGCAGCGGCACCGGAGGATGCCAGGTCTACATGGACAGGGACCATAACGTCACCGCGACTTTCAACAGCTCCACGCCGACCGCTGCGCTTTCCGCTTCGCCCAATCCGGTGGCCTCGGGCGATGCCACGACCTTAAGCTGGTCCTCGACCAATTCATCTTCCTGCGCCGTGACCAACGGGGGAGCGGCGGGATTTTCGATAGCCGGCGGCGCCACCTCCGGTTCCGACGCCTCGGTCGGGCTTGCGGGAACCACCACCTTCAGCATCTCGTGCGCGGGCGTGTCAGGCGGCACCGCCACAGCCAGCGTCACAGTCAGCGTCCTCCCTCGCTATGCTCTTACGGTTTCTAAAACAAGCACCGGCACGGGTACCGTAACCTCGGGTCCCGCAGGCATCAGCTGCGGGGGAACCTGTTCAGCCTCCTATGTTTCCGGTACCTCCGTCACGCTCTCCCAGGCAGCCGACGCCAACAGCGTCTTCCTGGGCTGGGGCGGAGCCTGCAGCGGCACGGGAG
>JBLMZV010000063.1:0-5018 GCA_050259015.1 Candidatus Saccharimonadota bacterium | reverse complement strand
GAACCGGCCGATAGCCACGATTTCCGACTCCGAACAATACCCTACCGGCGATGCGGTCAGATATTCGGGCGGCACACTGGTTAAGACCACGGACTCCGAGCAAATCTACCTGATCCTCGGAAACGGCACCCGCTATGCCTTCCGGTCCATGGAGGAATTCGCCCGGTTCGGCTACACGCTAAGCCAGGTCCGAACCGTAAACCAGGGGGATCTCGATTCCTACCCGTTAAGCGACCTGAACGCTTTGCCTTACCACAGCAACGGCACCTTCATCAAGTACAGAAACGACCCGACTGTCTATCTGATGGAAAACCAGACCAAACGGCCGATCACCAGCAGCGACGTCTTCCTCTACCACTCGAACTTCAGCGACGTCCTGGAGATCCCGGGCGGCTTCCAGTACCAGACCGGGGATAAGCTTGCCTTCCCGGAAGGTTCGCTGATTAAAGGCAGCGACCCGGCGATCTACCTGATCTCCGGCGGCGTCCGGCAGACGTTCAGCTCCGAGCAGGCCCTAAAGAATTACGGTTACTCCCTGTCCCACGTGAGGACCGTCTCCGACGGAGACGTGAATCTGGTTCCTTTGGGTTCCGCAATCTAAAAAAACCGCCCCGGTAAAAAGGGGCGGTTTTGAATTGCCTTGAATCAATAGATGGCCAGCGCCAGGAAACCCGAGATCGTGAAGATGGAGATCAGGGTGCTTATAAGGATGGCGTTGGCTATCAACTTCTCGTCCAGCCGGTATTTCTCCGCGATGACGAACGCGGTCGCGGCCACGGGCATGCTTGAGACCAAAAGCGTCACCACCACGTCGTCGACCGGGCGGTAAAAAACCCAGGCCAAAGGCATCATGAACAGCGGGAAGAACAGGAGCTTGATCGTGGACGACATCAGGCTTAAGCCCAGGTGCGTCCGGATGAATTTGCCGTGCATGAAAGCCCCGAGGGCAAAAAGCGCCAGAGGCGAGGCCGTGGCTCCCAGCATGCTTATGGGCTTTTGGATGATTGCGACCGCGGTGCCCGTCTGTTTGACGAAGCTTAACAGTATCCCTGCCGCCAACGAAATGATGAGCGGATTTTTCAGGAAGTCCAGGGCGTATACCCTGAAGGACCGCGTCTTAACCACCCAAAACTCTACGGCCATCACCGACAGGACCAGACCGAGCACCAGTTGCAGAGTGGCGGCGCCTACGACCGCATCGGTTGACTCCCGGCCCAAAGCATTGCCGATGATAGGGAAACCCATGTAGATAGTGTTCCCTACCAGAGCGGCCATAAACAGGGCGGATTTGGTTTTCGGACTTATCTTGGCGAAATACAGAGCGAAGATCAGGATAGCCGCAAACGCAAGCATCCCCAAGACGTTAATGCCGAGGAGTGGCAGGATTCTCTGCCAGCTGATCTGCCAGAAACTGATGAGGATCACGGCCGGCAGCGATACGTAGTAGACGAAACTGTTGAGGATCGGCACCCAGTCCTCTTTCACCAGCCGGTAACGGCGCATGAGAAAACCGGCTCCGATTACGAGGAAGATGGGAAGGACGATCGAAATAATCTCTTTCATTGATTTTTGTTTCAGGGGCTAAAGCTTTTCTTTATTATAGCAGAGAAGTCCGGCAATAAAAAAACCGGAGGACCATTGGGCCCACCCGGTGCAGGAACGCTTCAGCGTCCCGCGGATCGCCAGTTTTCGACGATCGTACCCCCCAGCTCGATCACCTGACAGATGACCTCTGCGGTCGGGGCCTGCCCGTGCACCGCGTCGCCGACCCCTGAAGCCAGGGATTTGAGCGTCGCGGACGGAAAGCCCTCGGTACCGCGGATCTTGACGCTTACGCCGGAGAAGTCCTTCGGCTTCAGCTCGAACGCTACCCTGTCCGCGCCTACCGACCACCGCGTTGCCAGACCGATTGCCAGCCTGACCGCCTGCATGACGTGGTAGCTTTCGTCGCCGATCGCGCCTTCGATCTCGACGCCGAGCACCGCCTCGGCCACATCCGCAGACATGATACCCTCCTTTGATGCCTTTATCGTACTGCACAAAAACGCCAAATCCCATTGGATAAGGCGACGGAAAACTGGGGATAATTTTTGTCCTTCGCACAATCGCCCGGAAAATAAGAGGAAAACTTCCTGATAACCCCCGAAAAATCACCCCGTTCTTTAGGTCTCCTGCGGCTTGGGCTTGCCTGAATCCTTCTCCCTGCGGAAGTACTTCTTGCCTTTAAGCTCCTTGGGCAGAAGGTTCGGGTCGCCGTACATTTCGTATCCCTCCCCGTATCCGACTTCTTTCATGAGTTTGGTGGGCGCGTTGCGAAGCTTGAGCGGGATGGGCAGGTTCCCGAATTCCCTGGCATCGCTTTGGGCTGACCGCAGGGCATCGTAGGCATTGCGGTTTTTCGGGCAGAGCGCAAGGTAAACCACGCCGTGACCGAGATTGATCGCGCATTCCGGCATCCCGATGGTTTCCACCGCGCGGAACACCGCGTTAGCCACCACCAGAGCCGTGGGCAGAGCCATCCCGATGTCCTCGGATGCGAACACCACCATCCGGCGGGCGATGAACTTCGGATCCTCGCCGGCTTCCAGCATCCGCGCCAGATAATAAAGCGCCGCATCCGGATCGGAGGCCCGCATGGATTTTATGAAAGCGCTGATGGTGTTGTAATGCTCCTCCCCTTTCTTGTCGAAGCGCAGGTACTTGTTCTGAAGGGTGTTCTTAAGAGACTCCACGGTGATCTTCTCGTAGAACTGGGAAGTATTCTCGAGCATCGTGATCGCCTGCCGCGCGTCGCCGTTGGCCATGCCGGCGAGCCATTCTTTGGCGTCTGAGTCAAGCTTGAATTTCGTGCGGTCGATTATCTCCGCCATTTCGTCCTTCGTGAATTCGTTGAGGATGAATACGCGACAGCGGGACAGCAACGGCGAAATCACCTCGAAGCTCGGGTTTTCGGTGGTGGCCCCGATCAAAGTCAGCTCTCCCGTCTCCACGTAGGGCAGCAGGAAGTCCTGCTGGGCCTTGTTGAACCGGTGGATTTCGTCCAAAAACAGGATCTTCTGCCGGGCCGTATTGGCCGCGACGATTTTCCTTATGTCGTCCTTGCCCGCCGAGACCGCGGACAGTTCGAACAGGTCCGCGTCAACCGCTTTCGCGTAGATCTTAGCCAGCGTGGTCTTACCGACGCCCGGCGGTCCCCAAAGGATGAACGAAAACAGGTTCTTGTTCTCGATGGCGAGCCTTAGGGGTTTGTCCTTTCCGACCAGGTGTTCCTGTCCGACGTATTCCGACAGGTCTTTGGGCCTGATTTTTGAAGCGAGGGGTTCCATAATGGTTTAATTATAGCCAAAACTCAGGTGTTGACAAGAATAAACATAAGGGAAATCAACAGGCGACGCCGATAAAAATCTGATATATTTAAGGCAAGCAAAGGAGGCATATGAGTATCAGCGGCAGCAGACGGATCCGGTTCTGCGCGGCGATTGGCTTGATCGTCCTCCTCGTCTCGGCCCTCGTGGCTATCGCATCCTTCACGCCTCGCTTCCTTGCGATCAATGTCCCGTTTTTCGCGGCGGCGCTGATCGCGGCGACCATGGCGGCGGAACGGACCCGAGAGACATCACAAACAAACGGCGAAGAGTATTTCCAGGTGATCCGCAACTGGATCATCGGTCGGAAGCAGATCGATTACCTGCTCGTGACCGCGGTCATGCTGACCATCATCGCCACGACCACATCGTGCTCGCCCTTCTAAACGGCCTGCCCGGGCCGCAGCTTCTGAAAAAGAGCTGCGGCTTTTTTATTGCAATAAAAATAGCGGCTTTTGCCGCTTGTTTCATATGTTCCCTGTGTTTTTATCACTTATACATTATACTCCTTTTCGCGAAAAAACGCAAATCGAAAATCAGTAGTTGATAGTCATGGTTTTGTGGTGCGGGAGGGCGAATTGCCGCTGTTTGGCGGCCACCCAAAGAAGGAAATCCAGGTCGGCTGAGGTCAAGTCCCGGTTAAGGCGGGCCAGCTCATCGCGGATAAGCTCGCAGCTTACGACCGTGGCGGCCCTGATCTCCAGTTCCTCGTCGGAATTTGCGGGCAGCGGTTCCTCGGCCTTGATCTTGGCAAGCAGGCTTTCCTCGTACGCCAGCACCCCTTCCGCCTGCAGAAGCTGCGGCAGCTTGTAGTCGGTGAAGACGGCCAAATCCGCGACGTTCCGGAACGGAGCGCCTGCCCGGGCGAGTTCGCAAGCGAACAGTTGGGCTCGCTTGAGGAAATAGAGAGTCCGCCCGGGAATTTCCGCCTGGTCCCGGAAGCTCGGGAAATCCCTGGTCAGGTTATCCAGAAAAGCGTTTATGTCCGCGCCTCCGGAATTCACGAGCCTTTCGATTTCTCCCACGTAATAGCCGCAGAGGATTTCGAAATTCTCGCAGATGATCTCATGCCGCTCCGGGAACAGGAGCAGTTCCCCTCCCGTGCCGGTAAAGATCCTGCGGAATTCCTCGAAACTGATTTCCGAGAGGTAATCCGGCTCCCAGAGGCGCTTGTCGGCGGCAAACGCCCGCTTGGCCGCTTCCACGAACCCATAATATCCGGTGATCGCATGCCCATCCTGCTCGATCCCCCATTTCGGCGAATCCTTCCTGGACCAAAAACAGAAATTGATGCTGTTTATGAAAAACGAAAAATACGCGTTGCTTTTGAAGTCCGGGAAAAACAGGTTGCCCGCCTCGGGCAGCGGGGAATCCGCAAGAGCTGCGGCCAAGCGGTTCAGCTGCTCCTGATCGATTTTGACGAACCGGGAATTCCCTAAAAAGCCGCGCGCCGGTTCCAGGATTTTTTCCTTGATGGTCATGCATTAAGCATAAAGTAAGTAAAACGTTTTTGGCAACTTTGACACAGGACCTTACGGCCGAGCGCGAATGGCCACCAACATCGCCCACACGAGGCAACTACTGATCTGGTCCGTGTTCTGGCTCGGGTTCGGGATCGGTGCCTGCCTGGTCCGCAACCTGATCGTATACCGC
>JBLMZV010000062.1:0-6260 GCA_050259015.1 Candidatus Saccharimonadota bacterium | reverse complement strand
AAAAGCGGAGTATCACGACCGGTGCCTTGGTCACGGCGTTCGATTCCGATGGCGTGCTCCTTTCCGATCCCACTTCCGGGTCTGACGATATTTATGCGATAGCCGTCGATTCCTCTTATGTTTATCTGGCTGGCGTGCAGCCCAGCGGTTGTTCAGCCGGGAGCTATTGCTGGAGGCTGGAGAAGCACGACAAAACCACGGGCGCTCTGGTTACCGCCTTCGACACTGACGGGATCGTGCAATCCGATCCGACCAACTCCTTGGATTATCTTTATGCGATTGCCCTGGATTCGTCCTACATTTATCTCGGCGGCCACCAGAGTACGACAAACTGTTCCTTGGGCGGACAATGCTGGCGCATTGAGAAGCGCGATATCACGACGGGAGCATTGGTCACGGCTTTCGACAGCGACGGCTACGTGATTTCCGATCCGGGCAGCAGCAATGATTATGTCAATTCGATCGCAGTGGATGCGTCCTATCTCTATATCGGCGGCTACCAGTATGGCGATTGCTCGAACACCGGCAACTGCTGGAGGCTTGAGAAGCGCGATAAAACCACGGGAGCTCTGGTTACCGCCTTCGATACGGATGGCGTGGTGCAATCCGATCCAGGGGCTGACGATGAGCTGAATTCTATCGCTCTCGATTCCTCATATATATATCTGGCCGGCATACAGGAGACTACCGGGTGCGCGCTCGGCATGAAGTGCTGGCGCTTGGAAAAGCGGAGTATCACGACCGGTGCCTTGGTCACGGCGTTCGATTCCGATGGCGTGATGGTTACCGACCCAACCGCCAGCGTAGATACGTTGTCTCAGATCGCGATTGATTCTTCCTATATCTACCTTGGGGGCCATCAATATATCGATTGCGCCTATGGCGGCTATCAGGACTGCTACCGGATCGAGAAACGTGAAATCGCCACCGGCGCTTTGGTGACTGACTTCGGTACCAACGGCATGGTCCTTGGAGAATATTCGCCGAGCTACGATCAGGTCTACGCCATGGCCATCGATTCTTCCTACATGTATTTGGGAGGCCTGCATAACAACGCGACCGGCCGTTTGGAAAAGCGCAACCTGTCGACCGGCGCACTCGTTGACGGTTCGGCGGGGACATCGCTGACCGCCGGAAACCTGGATATCAACGGCAGCTTCGTCCTGACCGGCGGGACATTCACCTCGACCCCGAAAACATTGATGATCTCGGGCAACCTGACCGGCGGAGGGACGTTCAATCACAATAAGGGCACGGTGGAACTGGACGGCACTTCCGACCAATCGGTACCGGGTTTCTCTTACTATAACCTTAAAATCAACAAATCTTCGGGTGCGGCCAATCTGACGGGAGCCCTGTCCGTGGAAGACGTCTTGACTGTTGTTTCGGGAACCTTAGGGGCGCCTACGACTCTTACGCTCAACGGCGACTTCATAAACAACGGAACATTTACGAGCAATAGCGGAACAGTCGTTATCAACCCCACCAAGACTATCGTGACTATAGGCGGGTCGTCGAACACCAATTTCTACAACCTGACTATCAACAAAGGGGCGGCTGTAATCAACTTCGGCGCCGGTCGGACGTTCGGCGTAAACGGCGCCCTCAATCTTCAGGGGCAATCAGGCCGACCGCTGGTCCTGGCCTCGGACACTCCAGGCACGATGTGGCGGATCAACTTCACCGGCACATCGAACATAAGCTTCGTCACGATCAAGGATGCCGGGTGCTCCGGCGGCAATAATATCAGCCTGAGCGAATCCGTGAACAATGCGGGTAATATCGAATCTTGCTGGAAGATTCCGGTCCGCGGCGGCTCCATCCCGATTTTTGCCCCGATAGACAACGGTCTGGCTGGCGGGACTCCGACTACCGGCGGCAGCTCGCAGGGCGGCGGCAACGGCTCCACCGGAGATGCTGTGGCATTCTCTGACGCTTTCACCGGCGCGGATTCGACCCTGCTCTCGTCCCATGACTCGCGATGGGTACTAAACACCGGCAGCGCTTACCAGCTCAGCTCAAACGGAGTTGTAGGCGCGGAAGGGTCCGGAAACGGATCAATGGCCAACTGGAATGCTTCCACCGACCCTAATCAGTACGCCAAAGGCGTGTTCGGCGCGATGACTCACGCCCTGATGGGGGTGGCCGTGCGGGTCAATCCTTCAACCAGCAACGGATATTATTTCTTCGCCAGCGACATCGAAAGCTACTTCGGCAAGCTTGATGGAACGACCTGGACAGACATTCCGGATGGTGCGAGCCGCGGCGCGTTTAGCGCCGGCGATACCATCGAGATCCGGGCCCAGGGCTCGACGATTAAGCTGTACAAGAACGGCGCCCAGATCGGGTCCGATATAGTGGATACCACTTATGCCACCGGGAACGTCGGTATCGCGTCTTACAACTCCGCTTTTTACGGGTCGAGCCGGCTCGACTCCTGGGAGGGAGGGCCGCTCTCCGGCGCTTCCCAGGGAGGAGGAACGGCCGGCGGCACGTCGCAGGGCGGAGGAGGCGGAGCCGCTCCGTAAACCTAATTCCTGTTTCCTAAACCGGGCCTTGAGGGCCTGGTTTTAGTTTTCCCCAGCGGTTTTTCGATTATTCCAAAAATTTGGTATAATGACGGAAGATACTGCATTAACATTTGAAACAAAACAAATATGGATGCCACAACAGCTCCACGCAGCCGCAAAACGATCTGGATAATCGCGCTTTTGGTTTTGCTTTTGATAGTCGTCGGCGCATTCGCGTTCGCCGCCAAAATCCGGCTCAGCCTGGACCGCAAGAGCATGGCAGGATACCAGGCCATTTTCTTGAATAACAACCAGGTCTACTTCGGAAAGATGCAGGAGACGAACCGGGACTGGGTCAAGCTGACGGATGTTTATTATCTGCAGGTGACCGGGGGACTGCAGCAGGCCGGCGGCAGCGATGCGACAAAGGCGGCCGAGGGCCAGCAATCTTCTTCGGAGATGAAACTGGTGAAGCTGGGGTCCGAATTACACGGGCCGCAGGATGTCATGTACATCGGCCGCGACAAGGTCCTGTTCTGGGAGAACCTCAAGGATGATTCCAAAGTCGTGGAAGCGATCAACAAGTACAAGTCCAAATAGGAAACCAAACCAAAAATCCGGGATCACCCCGGATTTTTTGTCGGAAAAAAGCGGAGGCCGCCGGCCAATCGATTGGGTTAGGCATTTAGGGGATGTTTATGGTATAATAAGCGCGAAATGAAACGTCCGATCGAAACAAAAATCATTCAAATTCTGCTGGCAGCGGCACTCATCTGGTTGGTGTCGCCGTTTTCGGGACAAGCCACAGATTACAATTCCGCCAGTTTCAAAGTGAAGGATCCCGTGATTGACGGAGGCCAAAAGACCTCGAGCTCCCTGAATTTCGGGCTGGGACAATCGCTTGAACAGACAGCCATCGGCCGGTCTTCCTCGGCCAGTTTCCAGCTTTGGAGCGGGTTCCAATACTATTTCAAGGTCAACCCGAATGTCCTGACCGCCACCCCCGGAAACCGCAAGGTTGATTTGGCCTGGCCTGACCCCGAAACCTTTCTGGGGATGACTGTTACGAGTTATGAGGTGGGGATAGGGACCGTTTCCGGCACCTATACCTTTACCGACGTCGGCAAGCGGAACGCTTACGAGGCGGCTGGCCTGACCCCGTTGACCCCTTATTTTTTTAGGATAAAGGCCAAAGGGCCTGGCGGGGTATTTTTGGTCTACTCCAACGAGGCCCAGGCAACCCCGACCGGTGAAGGCGGAGGGGGCGGCGGAGGGGGCGGGGGCGGAGGAGGAATCACCTCGATTCAACTAAGCGGGATTGCCTATCCCGGCCGCTCGGTGGTCGTGTTGAAGGATGGCGCGGTTGCCGCAACCGTCCAGGCCGATGCCGGCGCAAATTTCAGCGTTACCCTAAACAACATCAGCACCGGCATCTATTCTTTTTCTCTTTATGCGGAAGATTCCGACGGCCAGCAATCTCCGACCTTAAGCTTTTTCCAGGCCCTGACTTCAAGCGTGACCACGAAGGTGGAAAACCTGTTTTTGGGTCCGACCATCGGCGTGAGCGCGGCAACGGTCAAGAAGGGCGATACCCTCAGCATCTTCGGCTATACCGCGCCGTCCTCGGAAGTATCCGTGTTCGTCAACTCTCCGCAGCAGTTCATAGAGAAGGTAACCTCGAACGCCGCGGGCAAATACTTAAAGGCGTTCAACACCTCGCCGCTGGAATTCGGCGACCACACCACCAAGTCCCAGACGAGCAAGACCGAACTGCTGTCGCCCTACAGCAACGCGGTCGCCTTCAAAGTCGGGGACCAGACCACGCCGCCGGATACCCAATGCCGCCGATCGGACCTTAACTGCGACGGTTCGGTGAATCTGACCGATTTTTCCATCCTGCTTTACTACTGGAAGCAGACCCAGCCGGCGAATCCGCGGGCGGACATCAACAAGTCGGGGTTCGTCGACCTGACTGATTTTTCCATTATGCTTTACGATTGGACCGGCTGATGAAGAAGCTAATTTTTATTGCAGCGATCGCGGTTGCCTCGATATCGTATTGGCACCGGGCGGAGGCCTCAAGCCTCTATACCGTTTCCGCCAACCAGACCGTGGAGGAAGGCCAAAGCTTCGAAGTGGACTGGTATTTGAACACCGGAGACATAAGCATCAACACCGTCGACCTTAAACTCCATTTCAGCAAGGATATCCTGCAGGTGGTGGACGCGGGTCCCGGCAACTCGCTCTTTAACCTCTGGATCAGGCCGCCGGCTTTCAACAATTCCGACGGCACGATCAGCTTGACCGGCGGCGTGACGAACGGCGTGAAGGGACCGAATGTCCCTGTTTTCAGGAGCGTGTTCAAGGCAATCGCTTCCGGTCGGGCCGAAATCGCGATGGATCCGGAATCCATGAACCTTAAGAACGACGGCCTCGGCAGCCCAGAGGCTTTGACGTTCACCGCCCTGTCCTTTCCAGTGGTTTCTAAGGGCAATCTGATTGCCATCAGTTCCGAAACTCACCCCAATCAGGATGCCTGGTACCGGGACCGTGACTTTAGAGTCAGCTTCGAGGCCAAATCCGGGGAAATTTACTCCGTAAGCTTCAGCGCCAACCCGGATATCTATCCGGACAACAAGCCGACGGAGAAGACCTCTTTCGAATATTCCGATTTGCCCGACGGCGTCTACTATTTCAAGGTCAATTCCAGGGTGTCGGAGAACTCCTGGCAGGAAGCCGGAGTGTTCCGGGTTCAGATCGACGGAAGCTCGCCGGAGGAATTCAAGCCGGTTATCGGTTCCGATGCGTCCATCGCTTCCGGTAAATCTTTCCTGAGTTTTTCCACATTAGACAAAACGTCCGGAATATCTCATTATGAAGCGAGAATCGGCTGGTTCGGTTCCTGGCATAAAGCGACCAGTCCTTATTTCCTGAGCCGGGCGTTCTACGGAGACAGTATTGCGATCAGGGCGTACGATAATGCCGGCAATTTCCGGGACGCTGTGATCGACTATCCGGGCTACCTGAACAAGCGCGCTATCCTGCCGATTGCGGCCGGAATCGCGGTCCTGGCCGCTGTCCTGGCGTGGTACTTCTTCCGGCGAAACAAAGCGAAAAATAAACAAACATAAAACCATTGGCCCCGCAAAGAACAATCTATAAGTTTCTCCTTTTGGCCGTCCTGCTGTCCGGCTTTTTCCTGCTGCCCAAAGCGGCGAGCGCCGCCAACCTTTACCTGAGTCCATCCTCCGGTTCCTATCCGGTCGGCTCCAACATCACAGTCAGCGTCCGGGTGAACACCCAGAATCAGGACATCAACACCGCCGAAGCCAGCATGACCTATTCCGGCGGCGTGACCCTGTCGACCGTATCGCAGGGCAAGACTTACTACCTGGCCGCGCCCGGATCGCCGGCCAAGGGCAACGGCACGGCCTATCTGGCGGGCGGATTGCCGACACCCGGCTACAACGGCACTTCCGGGCTTCTTGGCACCCTGACGTTCCGCGCCCGCTCTGTAGGCACCGCGGTGGTTTCGATCGTGGATGGAAAACTGCTCCTAAACGACGGGAACGGGACCAACGCCCTGTCGGGCAGGGGTTCGGCCCGGTTTACGATCACCGAACCTTTAGTGGTGCCGGCCGGCGGGGCGGTGACCGTCACTTCCGGTTCGCATCCCGACCAGGCGGCCTGGTTCTCCAACAGCAACGTGGACCTGTTCTGGACGCGACCGGACAACGCCTACGGCTTCAG
>JBLMZV010000061.1:0-12452 GCA_050259015.1 Candidatus Saccharimonadota bacterium | reverse complement strand
TCCGATGAAAAACATGCCCGCGGCGTTACAGACCTGGGATATCATGGTGCCCATGTAAGGCTGCAGGATATTGAGGCCGGAAACCAGACCGACGAGGGCCAGCGTCGGCAGGAAGCCGTAGTAGAGGTCGTGCGCGTGTTGCTGGCGTTTATCGTACCAACTGGCCAGATAGAAAACCAGGGCCAATTTGACGAACTCCGCCGGCTGGAACAGGAAGGCTCCGAAATTGATCCAGCGCCGCGCGTTGCCGACCTTAAAGCCGATGCCGGGGATCAGCACGGCCACCAGCATCACGATGCCCGCCAGCACGAGAACCGGGGCGTATTTCTGCCAGACGTGGTAATCGATCCGCGACAAGACGTACATGGCGATGAGCCCAGGCACCACGCCGAAAAGGAGCTGCCGGAGAAAGTAGTAGTAATTGTTGCCGAACCGCTGGAACGACAGCACTGAGGATGCCGAAAGCAGAGTGATCAGCCCGAAAGCCAGGATCGCTCCGGCGATAATCAAAAGGACGTAATCGATTTTTGGCAGGGTTTTTCTTTTCATCTCACGAGTTTAATGAATTGGTCGCCGCGGTCTTTGGCGTCCTTGAACATGTCGAAGCTTGCGGCCGCCGGCGACAGGAGCACGATATCGCCGGATTCGGCAAGGCTGTTGGCCTGGTCGACTATTTCCCGCATCGACTTCGCGCCCGTCAAAATTTTGCCTTGATAGCCCTTCAGCGAGTCGATGATCAGCGGTCCTACCTGTCCGACGGCGATTACGCCCTTCACCTTGTTTTCGGAAACGATCTTTTTGCCTAAGGGGCCGTAATCCAGATTCTTGTCGGAGCCGCCGAGGATGATGATTATCCGTCCCGGGAATGCGTCGATCGCCGCCATGCTGGAATCGATGTCGGTACTGGCGGAATCGTCGACGTAGGTCACTCCCCTTGCGGCTGAAACGATTTTCAGCCGGTGCTGAACCGGTTCAAAGTTCCCGATGGCGTCCTTGACCATCGATTCCGGGATCTCGAGGATGGCGGCGACCGCAGCCGCAGCCGCGATGTTCGCGAGATTATGTTCGCCGATAAGCTTGGTGCTGAATGCCTTGGCATCCGATTGTCTGGCGATGATTTTACGGCCGGCGCCGATTTTCTGATAGGTAGCGGGTAACGCCTCCGACAGCACCGCGAAATCTTCCGGTTTTTGATGGGCTATGATCTGCTGCTTGGCCGCGACATACTCCTCGTAAGAATCGTGGCTGGCTGCCTTGAAGCTGTGATGCAGGTCGATGTGGTCGTGCGTGACGTTCAAAAGGACCGCGATGTGCGGACTGACGGTCATATCCTGCAGCTGGAAGCTGGACATCTCGAGAACCGCCAGGGATTCCCCGTCCAACCCTTCCAGCAGATTCAGGGCGGGTTCGCCGACGTTGCCTCCGAGCAGGACGTGCCTGCCCGAGGACCTGATGATTTCGTAGATGAGGGTGGACGTCGTGGTTTTCCCTTTCGTTCCGGTAACGCCGATGATCCTGCAGGGACAAAGGTCAAAAAACAGCCTTGTCGAGCTGGATATCTTCGCCTGGTCCTTCACCGCAAGCAGTTTCGGATGGAGTCGCGGGATTCCCGGACTCCGGAAGATCAAGTCGTAACCATCCAGGTCGTCAAGATAATCGTCGCCGTATCGGACCCGAACGCCCTTATCCAGGAAAGTGCGCTCAATCTCCTCGTGGGGCTTGCATCTGTCCAAGGCGATTTCCGGAGTGATTCCTTTGTCTTTCAGAAAATTCAAAATCGACGAACCTTCCCGTCCGAGTCCAAGAATCGCTATCCGCAGGTTCTTCAGGTCATGCAGCGTCATCGTATCAGGATCTCCCCATATTCACCCGCCGGTTTTCTGTTTTGGAAAGCGACCCGGCCGTTTAAGATTACCGAAGCGATGCCTTCCGTGAGCTGGTACGGATGATCGTAATCGGCCATGTCCCGCACGGTCGCAGGGTCCATGACCACCACATCGGCCGGAGCGCCCTTGCGGAGCGTGCCCCTGTCGATTTTAAGGATCCTTGCCGGTTCGCCGGTGATTTTCCGTATTGCCTGTTCCCAGGTCATGAGCTTCTTCTCCCTGACTTGGGACAGGAAACGGCCCATCGTGCCGAAGCAGCGCGGGTGGATCAGGTCCGCCGTCTCGTTGCTGTAGCCCGCCCCGTCGGTAGCTATGACGGAGAGCGGCGAAGCCAAAAGCAGCTCGACCTGGTCCGTGTCCAGGTTGTGATCGTATACGATCGCCTGGCAGCTGGTGGCGGTGAGGATATTGAGGAGAGCCTGCTCGTTGGTTACGGCCTGGCCGATCGCGACGTGCGGTATGGTCCGCCCGACCAGGTGTTCGGCTCCCGGAGCAGAAGCGATCTTTATGTTGTCGTAGTTGTAGGCCTGTTCGCGCAGCGCTTCCAGCAGTTTTGGCCGGTCTTCTTTGGACCCGATGCGCCGCAAGATCTGGGACCGGCCGCCTTCGTAGCTCCATTTTGGCAGGTAGGTGTAGAGCACCGACCAGGTCGAGTGATAAGGGTAGACGTCGAAAGTGACGTCCAGTCCGCGGTGGTAGGCGTTCTCGAGCTTGTTTATGATCCATTCGAACTGGTGCCAGTTCTTGCTGCCGCGGACCTTGAGGTGCGAGATCTTGACCCGGACCTGGTTCTGCTCGGCAAGGTGGATGGCTTCATCGACGGCTTCCAAAATGCCGCCGTCTTCCGATCTCAGATGTATGCTCAGGTACTTGTCGTTCTTCTTGAGCGCCGAGCAGAGCGAGGCAAGTTCGGCTTCGGTCGAGTTGACTTCGTGGGCGTACACCAAGCCCATGGAAAACCCGAGCGCGCCTTCCGATAGGGATTCGGAAAGCATCCTGTTCATGATCGCGATTTCGTCGGCTGTGGTAGCCCTGATCTGGTCTCCCAATAGCCCCCGGCGAAGCGTCGCGTGTCCCACCAGCGTGCCGACGTTGACGCCCGGCTTGATCTTCTCGATGGCGGAAAGCAGTTCCCTGACCGAAGTCCAGTTGATGTTGATGCCGGAAAGATTGTGCCATTTCTGGATGGCCTTGATGGATTCGGCGCTGGCCAGAGGCGCAAGAGAGGCCCCGCAGTTCCCGATGATGATGGACGTGATGCCTTGCGACAGCAGGCTCACCTGATCGGGTTGCTCGAACAGGGTCCAGTACGAATCGGAGTGGTTCTGGATATCGATAAAGCCCGGCGTCACGAATTTGCCGGTCGCGTCGATGACCTCGTCGATTGCGTTGGCCTTTATGTTCGGCGCGATTTCGGCCACGACCCCTTTCTGGATGAGCACGTCCGCCTTAAACGCGGCCGCGCCCGTCCCGTCTATGACCATACCGTTCTTTATCAGGATGTCGTACATTTGTGTTTTGGATTAAATCTACCGACCGATCAGGTTAATGGCCACGCCGATGGCTGCGACCACGGCGGAGATCAGCCAGAAACGCATCGTCACCTTGGTTTCCGGCCAGCCCTTGCCCTCGAAATGGTGGTGTATCGGAGTGGAGAGGAATATCTTCCGTCCGAAAAGTTTCCTGCTCGACAACTGGAGTATCACGGATCCCGATTCGAGGACGAGGATGATCCCGATCAGCGGCAGGACGGCCACTGAATTGGTGAGGAAGGCTATGATCGGCAGGACCGTGCCGAGGGACATGGCGCCCGTATCCCCCATGAAAAATCTGGCCGGATAGATATTGAACCACAGGAAGGCCAGCAGCGCGCCGCCGATCACGCCGGACAGGCAGGCCAGTTCGTATCGGCCCTGCAGGAATGCGATCAGCCCGTACGAGAAGAACGAAACCGCCAGCACGCCGCCGGCCAGGCCGTCCAACCCGTCTGTTTCGTTCACGGAAAAACTGGTGGCGATAACCACGAAGATGAAAAGCGGCACGTACCAGATGCCTATCGAATAATCGCCGAAACCCGGAATATGCAGGACGTCGAAGCCGAGCTTGTGGTAGAACCAGTAGGCCCCCACCACCGCGATGACGGTATAGAGAATCACCCGATGGCGCATCCGAAGCCCGCCACCTTTGCCCCCCACTCCTCTGACGCTCAGGTAATCATCGAACAGGCCGACGAGCGCCGAGGCGGCGAGAGCCCCGAGCGGAAGCAGGGTCTGCTGGCGGGTAAGGAAATTCAAAGAATGGAAAAAGCTGATGTGGACCATCCGGTCCAGGAACCAAAAGAGCACCGCCAGAGAAATTGCGGTAAACCAAATTAAAATCCCGCCCATCGTCGGGGTGCCGCGTTTCTTTTCGTGCAGTCCGGAAAAGACGGGGGTGTCCCCTTCCGCCCGGATCTGCTTCCCGAGCCGGTATTTGTAGAGGAAATGCGTGAGGAGAGGCGTTAGGGCCATCGCCAACACGAAAGCTATGGTCGAGAGGCTGAAAGCCTTGATTATTGCCGCAAAAGGATCCATTTGCTATTTGTTTCGGGGTTAATGGATGGCAGACGACTGCAGTCGCGAATTCTGCATAATTATACCATAAACTTACTGCAAACGCCAAACTACCATCGATACGCCGCAGTCACCCAATTTATCAGTTTCCGGGTATCCTCTTCCCGTTCGTCGCTGTTTAGGATGATGGTGATGATGTCCTTGCCACCGTCCTCGATTCTCGTGATCAGGTTCCCTTTGGCCAGGGACGTATACCCCGTCTTGAGCCCGATCACCCGGCCATCCTCAAGCAAAAGCTTGTTGGTGGACCGAAGGTCGTGCTTGAGTTTACCGTCGGTGGAGGCGACGCGTTCGCTTTTGGTGGACGCGATCGAATTCAGGGTGTCATCCTTGATGAATTCCTGGGCGAGCCTCAGCAGATCGCGTCCCGAGGAATAATTCTCCGGATCATCCAAGCCCACGGGGTTGCTGAAGTGCGTGGAATCCAAACCCAGGTCTTTTGCCTTCTGGTTCATCATGCCCACGAAATTCTCTTCGGTTCCTCCCGCGGCGGCGGCAAGCACTTTTGCCGCGTCATTGCTCGATGGTATGAGCATGCCCTTGAGCAGATCCAGACCCTTGATCCTTTCTCCGGGTACGAGACCCATGTTGCTCCCGACCACTCTTATGTCTTCCGCCTTGACCTCTATAGTCCTGTCGAGATCGAGCCTGTCCATGACCACGAGCGCCGTCATCAGCTTGGTCACGCTGGCGATCGGCAGCTTTTCGTCCATATTGCGCGAATAAAGGATAGTGCCCGAGCTGTTGTCGTACGCCAGGCCGGTTTTCGCCAGCAGATCAGGGGGCAGTTCCGCAGTCGCCAATTCGGGAGCGGACGGGATCCTTTCCGCGGACTCGCTGAAAACGGCCAGGCCTTTGACCTGGGCGAGCGGTTTATCGAATTCGTTGGCTTTTTGCGGTATCCACAGGATCGTCAGCAGCGCCAGAAAACCCAATCCGTTTTTTAAGTTAAGCATTTGTTTCTGTGTATTGCGATTTCATTGGTATTTTACTAAAAATGCCCGCATTTTACAATCCGGAGCGGTCATATTTCCAAATCCTTTTATGTCGGCTATAATAAACCGGCAATTAAGCGGCGAGGAGATAGAAAACATGGAAATAACACTCACAGATGCGAATTTCGATCAGGAGATAACGGCTTCGGAAAAGCCGATTCTCGTGGATTTTTGGGCGCCCTGGTGCGGCCCCTGCAAGATGGTCTCGCCGGCGGTCACGGAAATCGCCGAGGAAATGAAGGATAAGCTCCGGGTGGCTAAGCTGAACGTCGACGAGAATCCGCAGTCATCCTCGAAGTACCAGATCTTCAGCATCCCATCGCTCAAAATCTTCAAGGGCGGGAAAATTATCGGGGAGATAGTGGGCGCGGCTCCGAAGCAGATGATCTTGGAAAAAATCAACCATATCCTGGGTTAAATACGCTAAAAGCCCCCTCGTACGAAAGGGGGCTTTTTTTAATGGATGTTCACCTGGTTATTAAGGATGGGGTAGGCCGTAAGGAAGCATAATACGGCCACGATAATGATAATCGCTACGGCAAGGGCCTGGAATCGCCTCACCTTATTCTCAGAGTCCGCGACCCACCGGCGAGCGAAACCCGCGCACGATGGCGAGAAGGATGATCGCGCCGACGATGGCGACGAGGAAGCTCGTCAGGTTGAATCCGCTCACGCTGGGGCCTCCGAAAAGAGTAACGATCCAGCCGCCAAGGAGAGCGCCCAGGATCCCGACGATGATGTTGGAACCGATGCCCATTTGGGCGTCCGTCTTCATGATTATGCTGGCAATCCAGCCTACTATCCCTCCGAAGACGATCCAAAGGATTATATTCACTTGATATCACCCCTTTCCAGTTGGTTGGTTAATGATGTTCCATCCTGGCCGCCCGGACCACGCGGCCTGTTCCAGGCGTCTTTCATTCTGGCCCAATGCCCCTTAAGGTCACTGATCATGTCCTGAAGTTCGTTTTGCGATATTCCTTTAAGCCTGCCGTATTTGTCCCCCACTTCGTCCACTATCCTGTCGTATTGGTCGCGGGTCAGTTCCTTCACTTTCCCGGCCCGGTCATAGACCTGATCCTTAAAATCCTGCAGCGTCTCGTTCTCGCGGACTTTCCGCTTTATTTTTTCCCCGAAAAATTCCCAAAACAGGGCGCCGCCTATGAGGCCCAAAATCGCAGCCTTGGCGTAACCCGCTTTGTTCGTTCGCCTTCTTATGTAGAACATAAGGTATCACCTCCCGAATATGCGGCTTAATGCCCGCATGATTATTCCCGTAAAGCTCATTCTTCTCCAATAGTAGAACATGTTCTCCATCACCGATCCGGTCTTGTCGAACATGGCGGAAAACCTGTTGGCCGTGCGTTTGACGGTCCTTTGCACCTGAATGGCGGCAACGATGAAAACTATCAAGGCAAGGCTTGCGAGGATGAACGCCACGCTGGCGGTTATATAAAAAAATGTCCGTATTTCGAAGTGCATAAGCAGTATTTGTATACTATACGAATGCAAAAGGGCCTCAACTGGCCATTCGACCAAACAATTGCTTGAATCGGCCCCGGGATGATTTAACTGCATACAATTTTGTGGACAAAAAACAGGGCCCCTGAGGGCCCTTACGGGTTGGCTGTCTTAAGGTTACGTATGCCGGTCGGCGACCGACGAAGCCCCGAACGAGTCTGGCTTGGTCTTTACGTCGTAGCCGCTGCCTTTGACCATCCCGACGATTTCGTGAAGCATCTTCTTGGTTTCGCCGTTCGGGCCCACGTCGACATGGATCGACAGGCGGAAGTCCGTAACTTCCCTTTCCTTAAGCCTCAGCAGAAGCTGTTCCGCAACCTTGAGGGAATCCAGAGCCTCCTGGAATATCCTTTGCCGGAGACTGTGTATATGTCCCTCCCTCCTTTTGGTCCAAAAATAAATGCCGCCGGAACGCTTTCGGTGAACCACGATCGCAGACACGAAATCGGCGTTGTGGTTCGGGCCGAGCGTGGAATCCGATCCTATGATCAGTTCGTATTCGGCGCCTTCGACTTCTCCGACGTAGGTGAGGATTTTCTGGACCACCTCGGTGATGTCCATCTGTCCGTAGGTCGGGCTGTGAAAGTCGCTAAAATTAATGGAATCATGGGTTTCCATGATTTCATAGTAGTCTTTTTGGGATTTTTTGCAAACAGCTATTCGTACCGCAAAGCTTCGATCGGATCCATTTTGGCCGCTTTGCGGGCCGGCAACACCCCGAAAATCAGTCCGATCGTGCCGGAAACCCCCACGCCCACGATGATGGCGCTCATCGGGACCACGAATTTCCAGTCGGACAGCGTCTGTTTCGCGATGACGCTCAAGAGAAAGGACAGCGCCGCGCCGAGGATTATGCCTACCGCGCCTCCCAGGAGGGTTATCAAAATCGCCTCGATCAGGAATTCCGAAAGGATATCCTTGTACCGGGCGCCCAAAGCTTTCTTGAGGCCGATTTCGCTGATCCGTTCGGTTACGATGACGTACATAATATTCATGATCCCCACGCCGCCGACCACCAGGGAGATGGCTGCGATGGCTATCAGCAGGAAGCTGATGCCGCTGAAGATCGTATCGAAGATGGCCATCCCCTCGGCTGCCGTGGTCACGCTAAAATCGTCCTTAACAGGGTCCTTTATGTCGTGGTTCTGCCTGAGCTGCAGCCGGATATCTTCCGCGGTCGCGTCGGAAATGTCAGGATTCTGCGCCTGGGCGATGATGATGACCAGGTAGTCGATGCCCAGCAGCTTCTTTTGGGCGGTATTGAGTGGCATCATTACGGCGTTATCCTCGTCGAATCCGCCGAAAGAACCTTTCTTCTCGTAGACTCCGATCACCTCGAAATTTAGGTCGCCCACCCGGACGGTTTTCCCGATCGGGTCGTCCTGGCCGAATAAGGTTTCGGAAATCTTCGCTCCCAAAATCGCCACCTGCGCCGCTCCCGCGTCCTCCTGCACGGTGAAAGCCCGGCCCGCGGCGAACTTGGTCTTGTCGATGTCGAACCGTTCGGAAGTGACCCCGAGCACGAGCGAGTTCTTGACCACGTTCTGGTAACTGGCGGTCTTCATGCCGAACACCGCGCCGTACGCGTTGGCGACATTCGGGATCCGCTTGATGTCGTTGATATCGCGGTTCTTGAGCGTCGTGATGGTCACCGTCGAGGCCGCCCGTTCGAGGTCGGTAGTGGCCGCGCTGGACTTGGATTTAGACGTGGGCGGAACCTTGGTCTCGATGATGATGCTGTTGGTGCCCAGAGCGTCCACCTGGCTGTTCACGAACGCCTTGAATCCCGCGCCGGCGGACAAGACCAAAATCACGGTGCCTACGCCGATGACGATGCCCAGCGTGGTCAGGCCCGTGCGCATCGGGTTCATGAATAAGGCGCGTATGGCTTGTTTTAAGGCGTTTATCATTATTCGTACCTCAAGGCTTCGATCGGGCTTAATCTTGAGGCTTTATAGGCCGGGTATAAGCCGAACACCACACCCGTTAAGATCGAAATGCCCACGGACAGCACTACCGATATCGGCGATATGATGAATGCCCAATCAAGGCCGGCCGCGCGGGCTCCCACGTATGCCAAAAACGACACCAGGATGCCCACGATTATGCCGACGATGCCTCCCAGCAGAGTCAGCAGGCCCGATTCGAACAGAAACTGCTTGAGGATATTCCCGTTGGTGGCGCCCACTGCCTTCCTCAGTCCGATTTCTCTGGTCCGTTCGGCGACCGTAACTAGCATGATGTTCAGAATCCCCACGCCGCCGACGATCAGGGAGATCGCTGCCATCGCCACCAAAAACAGCCTCAGGGCGTCAGTAATCTGGGTCATGACTTTGATCGCGTCGGCCAGGTTCCTCACCGTAAAATCCATATCCACGTCGCGTTTGATATTGTGACGCTCCTTGAGGATCTGGGTCACTTCGTCGGTCGTCACCGGCATGTTCTCGGCCGAATCGACTTTCAGGTATACGGCCACGAGGTGGTGGATGCCGAGCAGCTGGGTTTGCGCCAGCTTAAGCGGCATATAAACCTGGTTGTCCTGGTTGGTGAACATGAAAGATCCCCTTTTCTCGATCACACCTATGACCATGAACGGCACGCTTTTGATCTTGACGATCTGTCCGATCGGGTTCGTCTCGCCGAACAGGTCTTCCTTGATCTGGGATCCGATGACGATTACGTTGGCTGCGCCTGTTTCTTCGCGCTGATCGAAGAATCTTCCGTCCGTGAGATTGATATTCACGACATTCGAATAATCCGCCTGAGTCCCGACGTAGTTGGTGTCCGCTTCCTGGTTGTGCCAGGTGATCGTGCCGGAGCCGGTCACGGCTCCCGCCACGGCTGTAGCGTGCGGAACCCGGCTTTTGTCCTGCAGGGCCTCGGCGTCCTCGGTCACGAGAGTGGTGATCTGGATGCCGTAAGCGGAGGCGGGCGCCCCTGATTCGTTGGTCTTGCCAGGCATCACGGCAAGCATGTTGCTGCCGAGTTTAGTTACCTGCCCGAGAATCAGCGCCTGCGCGCCGGCCCCCAGGGCGATTATGATGATGACGCCGGCCACGCCGATGACGATTCCGAGGATGGTCAAAAAAGACCGTCCTTTACGGCTCAAAAGCGACCTTATCACCAGTTTGAAAGTCGCAAAAAAATTCATCGGCTGTTATTTTATCAGTTCGCGTTCGGACGCGATGGTCCGGTTTTTCACCTTTTCGTCGGACAGGATCATGCCGTCCTTGATCTTGATGATCCTTTTCGCGTGGCTGGCGGTGTCGGTTTCGTGGGTCACCAGGATAACGGTCCGGCCTTCGTCATTGAGTTTCTGGAGGATATTCATCACTACGTTGCCGGACTTGGAATCCAGGTTGCCGGTCGGCTCGTCCGCGAACAGCACGGCGGGGTCGTTGACCAGGGCTCTTGCGATGGCCACGCGCTGCTTTTCGCCCCCGGAAATCTGGTTGGTGTAATAATCCAGACGGTGGCCCAGGCCCACTGATTCCAGGGCTTTTTTGGCCAGCTCGTCCTTGTCCCGGTTCCTTCCGTACTGGAGCGGCAGTTTGACGTTGTCGTAGACCGTGGTCCGCGGCAGCAGGTTGAAGGACTGGAACACGAATCCGATCTCCTCGTTCCTGAGGGCAGCCAAGGTGTTGTCGTCGAAGGTGGAGGTGTCTTTGCCGTCGAAAATATATTCGCCGGACGTAGGACGGTCCAGGAAGCTTAGGATATGCATGAGCGTGGATTTGCCGCTTCCGGAAGGGCCCATGATCGCAACGAATTCGCCCTTCTCGATATCGAAGGTCAGTTCGTGCAGGACAGGCGTAACCACGTCCTCATTCAGGTAATCCTTGTTGAGGTTGTGTACGTGTATGAGAGGCATTCTCTTTTATTTCTTAATGAAGGTCACGATCTCCTGTCCCGATTCGAGTCCCGAGAGGATCTCGATCAGGCCGCCGTCTCCGTTGATGCCGACGGTGACTTCTTTCTCGTCGTAGGTTTTCTTCTTGGGGTCGTTGACTATGCGGACGAACTTCTTGTCGTCCTTCTGTATGATCGCGCGCGACGGTATGGCCAGCACGTCCTTCTTTTCCGCCGTCAAAACGGTCAGGTTCGCGGTCATGCCCGGCTTGATGCCCTCTATTTTATCCAGGGAGACGGTCACCTTGTAGTTCACCACGCCGGAGATGACTGTGGAAGCTGGGTCGATCTGCGTGACTTTGGCGGTGAAATGCTTGTCGGCGCTGAAGGCGTCGAAGGTCAGATCGACCGGCTGGTCGACCTTGAGTTCGGAAATATTGGCTTCGCTAATGTTGGCCTCGACATGCAGTTTGTCCACGTCCTGCAGTACCATAACCGGTTTCTGGGCGGTCGCGATTTCCCCCACCTTCACGTCGATGGAGGTGATGGTGCCGTCAGCCGGCGCACGGATTACCGTGTTCTCAAGGCTGGCGGATGCGGCTTCGTATTGCCCCTGCGCGGACAGGACCTGCGCCCTGGCGTACTGAAGATCGGCGGGCTTGGCCTGGGCCTTCTTGAGATTCAAGGAGGCCATCGCCTGGTCGTAGGAGGCCTGCGCGCTGTTGACCGCGGCCTCCGCGCCGTTGATCGCGGTCTGCTGGCCCTGGACAGCGGCGTCATACGCGTTCTTGTTCAGGATATACGATACGGATTTGGTATTCGGGATTTCGACCGTCCAGGTATCGGTAACCGAGGTGGGTACGCTCGAAAACTGAAGGTACAGGCCCCGGGTCCCGAACGGCACCGGTCCGGTGGCGTTGACGAACCCTTCCGCGGTCTCCAGTCCCGATATCTTGAACCTGCGGCCCAAGCCGGAATCGTACAGAGAAAGATTATAGGTGCCTTCTTCCGTGCTGTTGTAGGTTCCGGAAATAGAAGCCGTGACGTTTCCGCTGTTGTAGGATGCGGGTACGGCCGCGACGCCCGAACTGAGAAGGGCGCGGTGGGCGTTTTCTACCGCCACCTTCTGCTGGTTTTTGACGTCTTCAAGCGACTGTTTGGCGTTGGTCAGGGAGACCTGAGCCGAATCCACGGCTCGTTGCGCGACCATGACCTCTTCGCTGCTTGCGCCATCCAGCACTCTCTGATAATTGGCGTTAAACTGGGCGAGCGTGCCCCGGGCCGAAGTGAGCGCGGCCAGCTGATCCTTCTGGTCCAGAGTCGCCAGAATATCCCCGGACTTTACGGTGTCATTCGTGTTGACTTTGATCTGTTTTACGACCCCGTTTGCCCGAAAGCTTAAGGACAGGTCCGTGGTGCTCGTGACCTGGCCGGTCGCAAGCACGGTCTGCTTGATGTCCTGCCTCTTGGCGTTTTCCGTGAGGTTGCTGCCTGGGGTTTTCTTGGAACCGAAAACGCGCCATCCTTTCATTAGCAAAACGACCAGGATGACTGTTCCCCAAATGATGCGCTTTTTTGTGAAAAATCTC
>JBLMZV010000060.1:0-22844 GCA_050259015.1 Candidatus Saccharimonadota bacterium | reverse complement strand
CATCTCCCTGCCGATCCAACGGTGACTCTTGATTCCCGGCTCGTTGTTCAGGACCGGGACTTCCAGGCCGCCGTCGTCCACCAGGCTCGGGATGCCGGTCTTCTGGTAATAGAACTTGGCCTTGATCACGGCGTTCTCCTCATAATCGCGTCCGGTTTCCTGCGGCGCTTCCGCAAGCCCCACCTCCTTCGGGGATACCACATCCAAATCAAGATCCGAGAGAAGCCTCTTGTAATCGTCGAACTTGGCCGGGTTGCTTGTGCCGATCAAAAGTTTTTTCATGGTTTTGTTAGGATCAAAGGCCGATTTCGGCCGAGCGTTCCTTCATCGCGTTTAAGGCGATCTTCATAAGGTCCGGAAGCTCCAGGCCGATGTATTCCTTGCAAAGCAGGATGATTTCCCGGTTGACTCCGGCGGCGAAGCTCTTGGATTTGAATTTCTTCATCACCGACTCCTCGGTGACGGACATGAGTTTCTTGTCGGGCTGAACGAGGGCGGCCGCGGTTATGAGGCCCGACAGCTCCTCCACGCAGTAGAGAGTCTTTTCCAGAAGCGTTTCCGGCTTGATGCCGTGCATGAAATTATGGACATATATGGCGCGGATCGCTTCCGGCGGCAGGTCGGTCTTTTCCAGAACCTCTTTCGCCACCTCTGAATGCCGTTTGGGATCGTTTTTGGTCTCTTCCCAATCCAGGTCATGCAGCAGCCCGGTGATGGCCCACTCTTCTTCGTTTTGCGAAAAATATCCGGCCAAAGCAGCCATGATCGCCTCCACGGCGATGCCGTGGCGGATGAGATTTAAGTTCTTGATATGTTGGTTTAGGATTTCTAAAGCTTGATCCCGTGTCATATTTTCAGCTGTCAAAAAAAATTCTTCCGGTTTTCATGGCTTCAAAATAACTGGGCAAAGTCGCGAATAGAGGCTTGGGCATCTTTTCCGGATCGGGTTCGTACCATTCCCAGCCTTCGCACTTTTCCGGTTCCATGACTATCGGCTCGCCGGATTCCCAGTCGGCTACAATCCCGATGTCCGCGAAATGGCTTCCGTCGTGAGCGATGAAATTCATGAGCCGCAGAAACCTGACGTTCTTTATCTCGATTCCCGCTTCTTCGCGGGTTTCCCGCCTGGCGCAGTCCTCGATCGATTCATGCATCTCAAGCTTACCGCCCGGCCAGGCATATTGGCCCAGACCCAGCTTGTTTTTTCTCTTGCCGAGCAAAACCTTCCCTTCTTTAAAAATCATGACCCCGATTCCGACGCCCGGCCTTACCATTTCCATTTGTTTCCCTTTGCCTGTAATTATTCTTCCTTCATCGGCGGGAAAAATACCGTTTCCCGGATTGATTTGTCCATGATCACCGCAAACAGCCGCTCGGACAATCCGAATCCGGACAGCGGCGGCATGCCGTATTCCATGGCGGTAAGGTAATCGTCATCGAGCATCTGGGCTTCCGTGTCGCCTGCTTCGCGGAGTTTCATCTGCTGCTCGAACCGTTCGCGCTGGTCTAAAGGATCGTTCAATTCAGAGAAGCCCTTGCCGAGCTCCGTGCCCGCGGCCAAAACCTGCATGCGCTGGACTTCCTTGGGGTTCCTGGGATCCTTCTTGGCCAAAGGCTCGATCTCCACCGGCGGATTGACCAAAAAGCACGGCTGAATCAGTCCCGGCCGGACCTTCTTCTTGTAGATCAGGTCGATGAGCCTGCCGCGGCCCTGGTTTTCCTCGAACTTGATGTTCTCCGCTTTGGCGTATGCTTTAAGTTCCCCGTCTGTAGCGGTATTGAGATCCAGGCCGGTCTTTTCTTTGAAGATGTCGAAGTAGCGGACGCGCGGCCATTTGTCGCCCGACCAGTCTATATCCTTGCCGTCGTACGAAGTCTTAAGTCCCCCGGTCACGGCCCGGATAAGCTCCTGGTACATGGACTGCACCGTGTCCATCAGTTCCTCGTACTCGGAATAAGCCCAATAGAACTCCATCTGCATGTAATCCTGCAGGTGCTCCGTGGAGATGCCCTCGTTGCGGAAAATCCGTCCGATCTCATAGACCCGTTCGAATCCGCCCACGATCAGCTTCTTTAACGGCAGCTCCAGCGAAATGCGCAGATAAAAATCCCGATCCAGGGCGTTGTGGTGGGTGACGAACGGCTCGGCTTCCGCGCCGCCGGGGATGGGCTCCAGGGCGTTCATCTCCACTTCCATGAATCCGCGCTTCTGCAAAAAGTCGCGCATGGTTTTCCAGAACGCCGCTTTTTTGTAAAACAGATCCCGGGTTTCCCGGTTTAAGATAAGGTCCAGATAGCGCTGCCTCAGTCTTGTCTCCAGGTCCTTGATGCCGAAGAATTCCTTGGGAATAGGCAGCAGGGATTTGGACAGCAAAACGTAATCCCTGGCCATGAGAGTCTTCTCGCCGGTCTTGGAAAGCGCCAGGCTGCCGGAGGCCTGCATAAAATCGCCCATGTCCAGGAGTTCGAAGTCCGCAAACTTCCCGGCTCCCACTTCGTCTTCGCGGATCATGACCTGGATTTCACCGGACATATCCTCGATGTTGGCGAAGATCAGTTTTCCGTGCTTGCGGATGGATTTGATGCGGCCGACCAAAGCCACCTCTTCCGCTGACTGCGCGAGTTTGTCGAAAACAGCCAGCGCATCCGCGATCCGGTGAGTGCGCTTGGACTTGATCGGGTAGGGCTCAATCCCCTTGGCTTTGAGCTGGTTCAGTTTCTCGATCCTGATTTGCCTCAGTTCTTCGATTTTTTCAGACATATGTTTCTTTCAGGCCGAAGCCATCAAAAGGCGGCCGAATTATTCCGCTTAATTATACCATATTCCAGTCTAAACCAAAAAGCGTAAGCATTGACAAAACCGGCAAAAAAGAGTATAATTAGTAACTGTACCCCAAGGAGGACCTTGTCAGCGAAACGCTGACGAACCACAACCGGTTTCGGAGCGCAAGGCTCCGGGGAGGCGTTGAATGGGCAGGAAGAAAGAACGCAAGATCGGAAACTTCGATTACCGTCTGGCGCAGCTCGTTGGGATTCTGGACGTATTCATCCGGATCCTGACCGATCATCTGCCTGTTCAGGACAGGCTTAAGATCAACGGCTTTACTACCCGCATTGAAGAGAACGGGCCGGGCGCAAACACTACGGTCATTCCGGCCGGGTGGAAGGACGACTGCATCGCGGTGCACGTGATCGATTTCAAGGATTTCAAGTGGGAATGGGCAAGCATCTTCTCCGATAGACTTTTACCGCTGATCGGCTCCCGCGCAATCGTCATGCATCCGGGGCGAGACGGAGTCGGATTCGGAATCGAACTTCCGCAGGCCCGGCTCGCTGAGGATCCGCTTACCCACCACTACGTACTGAAGGATCCGAAGGAATTCACTCATTTCAGACGCGCGGTCGCCGAGACCAACAGGCGACTCAGATCAATCCAGTTCCGATAGGGAGATTCCATGAGCATCACCACTGACACGAGCAGGATGGACTTCGTGGTCGCCTATTTCCTCGGCCTGATCAACGTCTTCCTGCAGAAGCTGACCAGGGACGTAAACGCCGCCTCGCTCCATATCGGAGCCTACGCGAGCGAGGCCATCGGCGGACCGGGAATCGACACGAAGATCATCGTCCGCCCCGTCGACTGGGACGTAAACGAGCAGATCATCATCCGTCTCTCCGGCTTCTCGATCGTCCGCCTCGGCATCTTTTCGCCCCGGCTCGTGCCTTTCGTCGGTTCGGACTGCCTGACCTTCAAGGCGGACTCGAACCTTCTCGGCAATCTGGAGCTGCATCTGACAAACCCAAAGCCGACCTGTCGCGTTGCGCGCGACCTCAGGAAGGCCGCCAGGTTCGTCACCGAACACGCCTCGTTTAGGATCGAAATCTGAGGATTTCGGGCGCCAAGCTTAAGCCTGGCGCTTTTTATTTTACCTCTCCAAATTTTAGTTATACACTATAGGCAAACGACCCGGAGGAACCAGCAGACCACCAACAGGGAGGGTAACGGATGTCGGGATTGCCAGGAAAAGGCCCCAGAGAGATCAGGAACGTAAAGGAATTCCTCGACGCGCTCAATCGCCTGTTCCGCCAGCTTCAAGGGATCAACCTCGTGATGCGGGGCGGCTACCGCTTCTCGATCGAGGACGATCTCAGGGATTGGCGGCGATCCATCATCAAAATCCAACCGACGTCCTGGCCGGAAGGCTCGCTCATCGAGCTCGTCGTCATCTCGAAGACACTCGAGCCGGTAATCGGCTTCATCCGGACGCCGCACGCTTTGGTGCCCGGCTCGCGAACGCACTTCCATCTCGCCTTCGACATCGAAGGCTCCGGGAAAAAGGACCCGAAGGAGAAGCGCTACCGGCTCCGCCACCTCATCGCGCGTTCCGGCAACCGTCCGAGCCTCGACCTCGTCCGCCTGGCGGCAAACCGCAACCGCCGCCCGGGACCGCCGTTCGTGATTTGCTGACAAAACGAAAAGGGAGCCTTCAGAAGAAGGCTCCCTTATTTTGTCATTTTCTATTCGATGGCGACTATCTGGTATTCGTTTTTGCCGGACGGGGTGTCCACAACCACGATTTCCCCGACCTTGCGTCCCAAAAGCGACTTGCCGACCAGGGATTCATTGGAAATTTTGCCCGCAGCGGGATTGGCCTCGTTAGAACCGACGATAGTGTACTTGTATTCCTTGCCTTTGTAGTTCACGCGAACCGAGGATCCGATGCCGACCTGGCCCTGATGCCCGTTATGCTCGATAATCTCGGCATTCTTGATCATATCCTCGATTTCCTGCACCCGCCCTTCAATGAACGCCTGTTCCTCTTTCGCCTGGGCGTAATCGGCGTTCTCCGAAAGGTCGCCGTGGGCGACCGCTTCCTGGATTCGTTCGATCACTTCGCGCCTGCGTTCGTCCTTAAGGACCCGGAGCTCTTCCCGCAATTTGGTCAGCCCGTCGGAGGTCAACAATACTTTCTTAATCGCCGTCATGAGTTTGATTCGCTTAATTAATAACCTGTTCAATCGCCGGCAATCAACGGGGCAATCGCCAACCTGCAAGTTCGCGCTCCATATTTATTTGCCTTCAATGTCGATTGATTTAAAAGGGCCCTTACGTTAGGGTCCGATTGTATCGAAGCAATTCTAATCCAATTTAATTCCGTTGTCAACAAAAGGACAACCGTGTTTTATCGCTAAAACACGAGGAAATACAGGGTGCTTAGGCTTGCGGCCAGCATGAGCACGACCGCCAGCCAGCCGACTACCCTGAGGGCCGGGCCGTTGGCGCGCTCGCCCATGACCTTCCTGTCGCTGCTTAAAACGACGATGAGGATGAGGATCACCGGGGCCACCACGCCATTGGCGATAGCCGAGTAGATCAGGGCTTTGATCGGATCAAGGCCGACGAAATTCATGATCAGGCCGGCAAGCACCGACAGGATGATGATGCCGTAAAAGGCCTGGGCCTGTCGGAATTTGCGGTACAGACCCTCGCGCCAGCCGAAGCTTTCGGAAATGTCATAGGAGGCCGAACCGGCGAGAACCGGGATACCCAAAAGGCCCACGCCGACGATCCCGATCGTGAACAGGAAGTACGACAGGTCTCCGGCGAAAGGCCGCAGTGCCTCCGCGGCTTCGGCGGCGGTCGCGATCTGCGTAATCCCGTTCCGGAACAGCGTAGCCCCGCAGGCGGCGATGATGAAGAACATGACCAGGTTAGACAAGAACATCCCGAACCAGACGTCCACGCGCATTTTTGAGATTTCCTCCGGGGTGGTTACAGCCGCCCGCTGCTTGATCGTCTTCTTGCCTTCCATGATCTGCTCCTCGATCTCCTGAGACGTCTGCCAAAAGAACAGATAGGGCGATATCGTGGTGCCCAAGACGCCGGTGACCAGCAGTATCTCTTCGCGGTTGAAGCGGAGGCTCGGCGTCACGGTCTCCTTAAGCACCTTAAGCCAATCGAGATCGATGACCAGCGCGGACAGGACGTAGGCCAGCAGAACCAGGGACAGCCACTTCAGGAAGCCGGCATACCGCCTGTAACTTACGAGAACCTGCAACAGCAGGGAGAACAGCGCGAAGAAGACGACGAGCAGCGAGAAATCCAGCCGGGGCAGCAGAAGCTGAGTGGCTTTGCCCATCGCGCCCAGGTCCGCGCCGATATTGAAGGTGTTGGCGAAAAACAGCAGAGCTGTGCAAAGGTAGAGGACCCAGCGGGGATACCGCCTGCGGATGTTGCCGGCCAATCCCCTGCCCGTGACCAGGCCGATCCGGGCGCACATCTCCTGGACCACCGCCATCAGGGGGAACGACAGGGGCGACAGCCAAAGCATGCGAAAACCGTATTTCGCGCCGACCTGCGAATAGGTAGCGATGCCGGAAGGATCGTCATCCGCCGCGCCAGTGGTCAAACCCGGTCCGAGCATATGCCAATACCGCCCGACCCTCTGCAGGGCGCCCGAATGCTGAGGCGCGGAGGCCTCGGGGCTTTCGGGGGGAACCGTCTGATTTTGTTTTTGTTTCGGGTCTTTCGGCATAGATGGCTATATTCTACACAAGGAAAAAAGGAAAGGCTACTTATTATACCGGTTCGCGGCCCACCAGGCGTAGACATCCTTGGCGACGGGAACTGACCAGGTGCTGCCTTCGCCGCCCGCTTCGATCAAGACCGTGACCGCGATCTGCGGATCGTTGGACGGCGCGTACGAAGTGAACCAGGCGTGGGTGCGCGCCAGATCGCGCGCGTCGAACTGGGCCGTACCGGTCTTGCCCGATACCTCTATCGGCAGGGTTTTGAGGGACTGGGCGCTGCCTATCGTGACGGTTTGGCGCATCCCCTCCTGCACGACCCTGACCCATTGCGGATCCAGAAAATTCTCGGAAAGCACTTTGGGCGAATTCTTGAACACGACTTTCGAATCGCTGCCCGAGACCTCGTCTAAGATGTACGGCTGCATGACCTTGCCGCCATTGGCGATGGTGGCCGTCCAGCTGTTTACCTGCAGGGGCGTGACCAGAAGGTCCCCCTGCCCGATCGAATAGTGGTAAGTATCGCCAAGGTACCAGGGTTCGTTCTTGGCCTGTTTCTTCCAATCCGGATCCGGGACGAGACCGCCTTTCTCGTGCGGCAGGTCGATCCCCAGCGCCTCTCCGAGATGGAACTTGCGGTACCAGTCGGCCAGCTTTTCCGGTCCCAGGCCCTGGATATTCGTTCCGGCCCGGCCGCCGCCCAAGGTGTAGAAATAGATGTCCGACGAACGGGCGATGGCTGAGTAGACGTCCATCAGACCCAAACCCGAACGCTTGTAGCCATAGAACGTGTACGAACCGACCCGGATGACCCCGTCATCGAGGATCTTGGTCTCCGGCTTCACAATTCCCTCGGTCAGGCCGGCCAGAGCCAGCATGGGCTTAACGGTGGAACCGGGCGGATAGGTTCCCGAAACGGCCCGGTCCAGGAGCGGAACGTCGGGATTGTCCAGAAGGCTTTTGTATTCAGCCGGCTTGATTCCGCGCGCGAACCAGTTGTTGTCGAATCCCGGAAGCGAGATGAGAGCGCGGATTTTCCCGGTCTTCGGTTCGCTGATCACCGCCGCCGCCCTGGTCGTGTGGTTCTTGGCCATCATCTTGGTCAGGCTGTCGTAGAGGACTTTCTGAAGGTCGTAGTCGACGTTCAATTTCAGGTTGTCCCCCGAGACCGGCGGGATCTCCGGAAGGCTCCGCTTGTATTTGCCCTGGGCGTCGATCTCCATCGGTTTCTGGCCGGGAGTGCCGCGCAGGTATTTTTCGTACACGGCTTCCAGCCCCGTCTTGCCGTAATAGTCGTTCAGGAGGTAATTGCCGCCCTTGTTCGCGTCGATCTCATCCTGGGTGATCTTGCCCGTGTAACCGACCAGATGCCCGAACGCGAGGGGATCCTTATAGTCACGGATCGGATTGTTCTCGACGGAAAACCCTTTAAGCTGGTCCTTGCGGGAGATAAGCACGAGAGCGTTGTCCTTGCTGATGTTTTGGACCAGGGTCTGGGGCTGATACGAATCGCGGGTCATGGCCAGGATCGCCGCATAAAGCTGGTCCCGGCCCTGTCCGGTGATCTGCGACACTTCCGTCAGGGATGCATTGAACTCCGCTTCGTTTTTAGGCAAGTCGGAGGTCACCACATCCAGGTCGAAGCTCGGCAGATTGCCCGCGATCAGCTTCCCGTATTCGTCGACGATCAGTCCGCGCGGCGGCAGGATATATTGCTGGCGCGACTTGTTGCCTTCCGCCATGGCGCGATAGGAGGAACCCCTCATGCCCTGCAGGAAATACAGGCGGCCGAATAAAACCGTGAACACCAGCAGCAACAGCAGCCCCAGCATGCGGTAATTGACGTCGTCGCGCTCGTCCTCAAGGACGTTGCGCTCTTCCATATTCACGTCCAAATACACTTCCTCGAACCCGAGATCCTTGCGTTCACGGACGCTCCGCCCGGTTTCCTGGTTGTATTCGAAGGGGTTCATGATTCGGCCCTTTCCTTCAAAATGCCGCCGAGAATCGACTGCAGGTATAGCATCGGGTATGCCATAAGCAGGTTGAACAGCAGCAGCCAGGGCAGCCCGTGGATCGCGAAAAACCGCCATTCGATCGCCTGTCCGAGACCGGCCAGCGCGAAGAGCTTGGAGAAGACCGCAACAGCCGCGGAATTCAGCACGGTAAGGACGACGACGTTTAAGGGCAGGGCCGCTTGCGTCGACGCCTTGAGGCTGAAGAACCGGCGGAAACCGGCGGACAAAAGCGAGAGCGAAACCACAAGGGAGAGAAGGAGAACGCCATCGGGCAGGCCGGAAGCGAAATCCAGGAATACTCCGGCCACGATGGCCGCCCCATAGGCCTCCTTAAGTTCCCCAAAGGTAAACACGCAGGCGATAAACGTCACGAGCAGGCCGGGAACGACGGGCAGAAAAGCCAAGCGCCCGAAAAAGCCCGACTCGAGGCAGAGCAGGCAAAACAGCGCCAGGACGATGAGCGCCCATCTTTTTAGAGCGGAATTTTTGGCGACGAAAATCATATTGTGACGAACACGAATTTCAGGCTCTTCAATTCGGCCGCCGGAGTTATATAGGCTTTTTGGAAAAGCTCGGATGACGATGACCTGATGCCGGTTATCTCACCGATCAGCAATCCTTTTGGATAATCGTTGGAAAGGCCCGAAGTCAGGATCTTGTCCCCGTTCTTGATCACTTCGTTCTGCGTCACCAGATCAAACACCAGTCCCAGGCCGTGTTCGCCTTTGACCAGGCCCCGCGCCTGCGAGTCGGCAACTTCCGCGCTTACCGATACTGAAGGGTCGGTGATCAGGGTCACTTCCGAATCGTTAGGATAGATTTTCGTGATGCGGCCGACGAGAATGCCGGGGGCGATGATCACTGCCTGTCCCCGGTTCACGCCGTCACGTTCACCCTTGTCGATCATAACGATTTTGGAAAAACCGGTGGAGTCCAGGCTTTTGACCTGGGCGGGCAAAAGGTTAAGCTGCGAGTCGTCCTTAAATTCCATGGCGCGGCGCAGCGCCGCATTTTCCTGCTTGGCCGACTGCATCCTGGCATTCTGGAAAGACAGTTCATCCACCTTCTGGCTTAAGACGGCATTTTCGTGGGACAAACGCTTGATGGTGGCTATTGCGCCTAAAATATCCTTGCCTTCGTCCGTCACCTTGGCGACCAGGCCGGCTGATGCCCCGTACGCCGACAAAAAAGCGCCCTTAACCACGCCGACATACCCGAAGGCATCGGCGATGATATAGAGGGCGACCAGCACGAACCCGGCAAATAGCCTTATGAACGTTTTCGAATATATGAACCGCATAATGACCCCCTTGCAGGTTTATCTTGGTATCTGCTCGAATTCGGTGATGACCAGGACTTCCTTGAGGGTCGACAGATCCTCAAGCACGATTCCGGCGCCGCGGACCACCGCGGTCAGCGGATCGTCAGCGATCGTCACGGGCATCTGCGTCTCCTCGGCGATAAGTTTGTCCAAACCCCTCAGCAGCGCGCCACCGCCGGTTAATGTTATCCCCTTGTCCATGATATCGGCCACCAGCTCCGGAGGCGTTTCCTCGACCGCCGTCTTAACGTTATTGACGATCGTGCGCACGGAACGCGCCAGGGCGTCCCGGATCTGTTCATCGGTGACGGTCACTTCCTTGGGCAGGCCGGTGATGAGGTCGCGACCGCGGATTTGGGCCTTGAGCTTCTCTTTCAGCGGATAGGCCGATCCGATCTTGATCTTGACGTCTTCCGCCGTCCGCTCGCCCAGCAGCAGATTGAATTCGTCGCGGGAGAACTGGATGATGTTTTCGTTCATCTCGTCGCCGGCCACCCGGATACTCTTGGAGATGACTATACCGCCGAGGGAAATCACCGCGATTTCAGCCGTGCCGCCGCCGATGTCCACGATCATCGATCCGGCCGGATCCTGCACCGGAAGCCGCGCCCCGATCGCCGCCGCCATCGGTTCCTCGATAAGAAAGGCCTGCCGGGCGCCTGCGTTCAGTGTCGCATCCTGCACGGCTCTTTTTTCCACTTCGGTCACCCCGGAAGGGATGCCAACAACGACTCTGGGCCGGGACAGGAATCCAAGCGTGGCCTGGCTGACTTTTTCGATGAAGTATCGGAGCATCTGCTCCGTGATCTCGAAATCGGAAATCACGCCGTCGGTCAGAGGCCGATGAGCCACGATATGAGCCGGCGTGCGGCCCACCATCCGTTTGGCCTCGTCCCCGATGGCCAGGATCTGCTTGGTCTTCTGGTTGATGGCCACCACCGACGGTTCGTTAATAACAATACCCTTGCCTTTAACGTAAACAAGGGTATTAGCGGTACCTAAATCAATTCCTATGTCCTTTGAAAACTTGTCGTAAACCAGGTCTAAAAGAGGCATGTCGGGTCTTTAATTCCGGATTGATTCGGGGTTTTGTATTTATTTTTTGAAGCCCGCAAATGAGGCTTCGGATTTGCTTCAATTTTACGTGAAGATAATGGTTTTGTAAACGCCGGACGTCAGGATTTTTCAGCCTCCGAACAGATGGCCGATCCTGCCGAACAGATTGCCTCCCAACCGGGTGATGTCCTTGTAAGTTACGAAGGCCATCAAAAGCAGCAGCAGGAAAAAACCCACTGTATTGGCCACCTGCTCGGCGGTTTGCGGCAGTTTCCGGCGACGGATCCTTTCGATGGCCAGAAACAACACCCGCCCGCCGTCTAAGGCCGGGAACGGGATAGCGTTGATTATGGAAAGGTTGATGGAAAGCACGGCCGTGAACTGAATGAGGTACGGTATCCCGAGCGCCGCTATATCGCGCGTCATGACTGCGATGCCGACCGGTCCGGAGAGCGCCGCCGAAACGGATTTTCCCGTGATCCATTGTCCGAGAATCGTGGCGATTCCTGTCACAGTCGATACGAGCAGATTGACCGTCGCCGTGATTCCTTTGATCGGCGCCAGGTACCAGGGATACGAGACGAGGGCGATGCTCGACAGGCTGATTCCCAAGGGCCCCTGTCCCGCCGGCGGATCAACGCGCGGCGTAATGGTCTTTTCTATGGTCGCGCTGCCGCGCCCTAAGGTGTACGTGGTGGGTTGGCCGGCGCCGGCGCGCGTCAATGCTTGGGCATCCTCGATAGTTTTCACGTCCGATCCCGCGATCTTGATTATTTTATCGCCTACCTTAACCCCCGCTTCTCCGGCAGGGCCGCTTTCCGAAACTTCCACGATACCCACTGCCAGGCCTCTGGCCCGGGCGTGCGCAGGCAGCTGTTCGTTCTCGGAGACGATGGTGGGCAGGCCGGTGCCGAGCCCGATAGAAATCAAGAGCCAGGCGAACACGGCGTTCATCATCACCCCCGCGATAAGTACCGCAAGCCGCCGGGAAAAGCTCTTCTGTCCGAAGCTTTTCGGGTTTTCCGTTTCGCCGCCGTCTTCGCCGGCAATCCTCACGAACCCGCCCAACGGTATCAGGTTGATGGAGTAAAGAGTGTCGCCTCTTTTTATTCCGAATATCCGGGGAGGGAAACCGAATCCGAATTCTTCCACCTGCATGCCAGCCCGTTTGGCCGCCACGAAATGACCGAGCTCGTGGACGAATACCAAAAGCCCCAGGACAAGTATAAATAATGCGATTGTGAGCAAAATAATCATCTGTGGTATTTAAATGGTCATCACTTCTTTCTCTTTCGCGTCGGCGATCTTCTTGATCTCCTCGTTGTATTTGTCCACAATCTTCTGCAAATCTTCCTTGCCTGAAATCTTGTCGTCTTCCGATATCTCGCCTTCCTTCTCCTGCCGCTGGATTTCCTTCCAGATTTCTTCGCGGATGTTCCTCACCACCACCCGCGCGCGTTCGGCTGTCTGGGACACCAGCTTCACAAGCTCTTTCCGGCGCTCCTCAGTCATGGCCGGGATGACCAAGCGGATGAAATTCCCGTCGTTGATCGGGTTGATGCCGAGATTCGACATCTGTACCGCTTTCTCGATATCCTTTAGCGCCGACTTATCGTAAGGCTGAATCGTGATCACGCGCGGTTCCGGCACCGTAATCTGGGCGATCTGGATGAGCGGCGTCCGGGTGCCGTAATAATCCACCTCCAGGTGGTCGACGAGTCCGCTTGAGGCGCGGCCTGTCCGCAGGCCGCCTAACTCCGCCTTAAGATGTTCGATCGCCTTCTCAAGCTCCCCTTCCTTGTTTTGCATGATGTCGGTCATAAGTTTATTTCTTGACGCCCATGCCAAGATAAATGAGATTCGTGGCCTGGGTGCTTATTAATATCGTGCGCACGGTCTGGTCTGTCGTCAATCTTCGGTTCTCCCAGGTCGCCCCGCCGTTCTGGGACTTGAAGATCACGGGTCCGATTGCCGCGAGTATAGCGTTTGTATCGCCCGGAGTCAATGCTACGGCTGTAACGGCCAGGTTCGAATCGGTCACCGGCATAGGCACAAAAGCCCATGAGGAACCGTCGGTTGTGGATTTCGCCAGACCCTTGTCCGTTCCCATATAGATCAGGCCGGGACGATTGGGGTCCAGCGCGATGTCGTAATAGTTCGCGATACCGGACAAAGACGGCAGATAATTCTTGTCCGCACCCTGGGGGGCGCTGACCGGCTGTCCTAAGTCCTTTGCCGGCAGGAGGGTCCAAGTCGATCCCTGATTGGCGCTTCTGGCCAGTCCCTTGTGGAGCAGCATCGCGTAAAAATTCGCGCCGGATTGCTTGATTCTCGCGACGCGGTCCGCCATATCCTGGGTCACCTGCCAGGTTTTTCCCTGATCGGTGGAACGGATGATCTCCCCGGTCCCGAGACCGGCGAGCACGAGATTGGAATTATCCCGAGAAACGGCGATGGACGTGACCGGACTGGTTTTGGTTGGCTCGGTATAGACCTCGGTCCAGGATGAGCCTCCGTCCACCGAGCGGATGATCTTCCCGTTGCTGCCGGAAAGGCCGGCCGCATAAACGGTGTCGGGATTCGTGGAGTCGATCGCTATATCTGCGATGCCGATGCCCGTCAGGACCATCTCCCAGGAATTGGCGCCATCCTTGGTCCGATAGACGCCGCCGCTGTACCCGAGATAGATCGTGTCATTATTTCTCGGATCGGGGGCAAGGACGTTGACGGACAGGTTCCCGATATCGTTCTTTTTGTTGGCTATCTTGTTCGAGGCATGAAAGCTCTGCGCGTTGTCCTCGGATTTGAAAACACCTTTCGAACCCGACTGGGTGTCGAAGGCTCCCGAAAATATATTGCAGCTGGCGGCGGTCAGGGACAGGGCGAGCACGGCGACCAATAATTTCTTCATATTTTTGTTTTAAGAATTAAGCATTAGGTTAAAAAGCAGAAGCTTCGGATTGACGTTGGAGGACAGGTACCGGAGCGAGGCGGACAGACCCGACATCTTCCTTGCGGTTTCCGTCTTGGCATGTTCCTGAAGTTCTTTTTCCAGTTTATTCAGGACGTACTCGAGCGCCGCCCGGATATCGGAGGTTTCCTGCTCCGCAAGCTCGTAAGCCGACTGAAGCTTGGCGACCGGATCGCTACCGGAGAACACGCCGTAAAAAGTCTCCAAACGGCCGATTGCCTGATCGAAATCGGTCTCCGCAGTGTAGCGGACCGCGATTCCCGGCCGGCCGGCGGACAGAGAAAGTATGGCCGAGCGTTTGCCCTGATCCGCACCGCCGAGCAACGGTTCAATCGCCTCATCCGCCACGAGTCCGAAACTGATCCTCTGGGCCCGCGAAGAGATCGTGGGCAAAAGCCGATAAGCGTTGGAGGTTATCAGGAAAAGATGGGTGCCGGACGTCGGTTCCTCCATTGCCTTTAACAAGGCGTTTGACGCTTCGGTCGTCATCAATTCCGCCTGATCGATAATGGCGATCTTGTTGCCGCCGGCATAAGACTTCAGGGAAAGCTTGTAGACCAGTTCCCTGACCTGTTCGATCTTGATGCTGTCCGATCCGTCGAGGACTATGAGGTCGGGATTGCTCCCCGCAGCGGCGGTCCGGCATTGGCCGCATTCTCCGCAGCCGTTGCGCTTTTCGCACAGAAGCATAGCCGCAAGCTCCAATGCCACCGCCTTTTTACCCACTCCGTCCGGTCCGCTGAAGATGTAGGCATGCGCCAAGCGTCCGCTGGCGGCGGACCTTGCGAGAAATTCCCTTTGTTTTTCGTGGCCTACTACCGTGCTTTTTATGTCCATATGCGGAGTTTTTTCGGACTAATATCCATAAAATTATACCATTTTTCCGGAACTTTCGCGAATAAAAAACCAGCAGTCCCTTATCGATCCTGCTCATTTCGGCCTGTGGCTGTAGCTTGCAGCCTAAGGCGCATAAGGCGAAGTTTCGATATGGCACTACTGGTTTTCCCTGCCGGTTCCGGGCGAAGCCCGGAGACAGGATATTCGCGAATTGCCCCGGGGGGCGTCTCAATTGAGAATTAGGCTTAACCTCAATCATAATAAAAGCTGGCTAATTGCGGGTCAAAGCCGCGGTTAAATTCCGCTGATTTAAGCCATATTTTCGGCCGGGTGTGAACAACCTGTGAAAAAGACGGGAATTAACTGGGAATAAAAAAAGCCCGGTTTCCCGGGAAAGGACAGCGAGGGAGGATGGCGAATCCTTGGCGTGTTGCCTATTCATTGGCAACAGCGGCCAAAAATCGCCAAACCTCCCCCACCGGAGAAAGGAACTTATCCTGCCTTAAGCCAGGGGCAGGACAGCTCGACCTCCTCTGCGCTTATATCCTCCTGTCGGACTTAGATATTACATCCCCGCTCGCAATCAGTCAACAAAAAAACCGCCCGCAGGCGGTTTGTGGATTTCTATTTCATGGCCAGAATGCTCTTCT
This sequence comes from Candidatus Saccharimonadota bacterium, assembly GCA_050259015.1. Taxonomy (GTDB): domain Bacteria; phylum Patescibacteriota; class Doudnabacteria; order UBA920; family O2-02-FULL-48-8; genus JBLMZV01. Next base: position 7,463 of record JBLMZV010000060.1, on the reverse strand, counting down.
TATAACTGTCCAGGTTATCCAGAGCCAAGCCGGTTCCCTTGGCCACGCAAAGGATGGAATCGTCCGCGGCATAAGCCGGAACGCCGGTCGATTGGCCGATAAGCTTGTCCAGGTTCTTCAAAAGAGCCGTACCGCCGGTCAGGACCATCCCTTTGTCGATAATATCCGCCGCCAATTCCGGCGGGGTTTCCTGCAGCACATGGCGGACGGCCTTGATGATTTCCCGCAGCTCTTCCTGGATCGCTTCCACGACTTCGTTGGTGGAAACCTGAATCGTCTTCGGCAAGCCCTGCACCAGATCCCGGCCGCGGATCTCTATCGTGGTTTCTTTTTCCACCGGAATGGCCGAGCCGATCTTGATCTTGATCTCTTCCGCAGTACGGTCGCCCACGGCCAAGCCGTATTTCCGCCGTATATGTTCCGCGATCGCCTGATCGAGCTTGTTGCCCGCTACCCGAACCGAAGTCTGGGTCACGATGCCGCCCAAGGACAGGACCGCGACGTCGGTGGTACCGCCGCCGATGTCGATGATCATGTTCCCCACTGGCGCGGCAATGTCGATGCCTGCGCCGATTGCGGCCGCCACCGTTTCCTTTATCACATAGGCCGATTTCGCGCCCGCCGCGTTCGCCGCGTCTATGACTGCGCGCCGTTCGGTCGAGGTGATGCCGCCCGGGACGGAAATCATTACCTCCGGCCGGAAAAACCGGACGTTGCCCGTAGCCTTGTTGATGAAGTAGCGGAGCATGGCTTCCGTCACCCGGTAGTCTGCGATCACGCCATCCCTCATGGGACGGTGCGCTATGATGGTGTCCGGCGTCCGGCCCAGCATCTCCTTGGCTTCCTGTCCGACCGCCATCACCTTATTGTCCACCAACGATACGGCGACTACCGTCGGTTCATTGATGATGATGCCTTTCTTGGGAACGAATACCAGGGTATTGGCCGTACCCAAATCGATGCCGATCCTCTTGAGAAACATGGTCATATGCGTTTATACGGTCTGCTTTTCCGTCTGGTTAATGGCGGCCCGTTCGGACGATTCCTCAACGCGCCTTATATCGGCGCCTAACGATTTCAGCTGTCCTTCCAGATTGTCGTAACCCCGGTCGATATGGTGGATTTCGCAGATTTCCGACTGTCCTTCCGCTGCAAGAGCCGCGATCACCAGGGCCATGCCCATACGTATGTCGGAACAAACCAGATGAGAGCCCTTAAGTTTCGTAGGGCCGATTATGCGCACCCGATGCGGATCCAGAATCTCCGCGCGGGCGCCCATCTTATTCAGCTCAGGCGCGTAACCCAGCCGGTTCTCGTACATCCATTCGTAGATCATCGTTTCGCCGACTGCCTGTGTGGCAAGCACGGATAAGGGCGGCGTGTCGTCGCTGGCCAGCTTCGGGTACAGACCGACCTGCAGTTTGCTGATCCCTTTGTATTCCCCTTCCGGCCGATGGACATGGACATAATCCTGCCCCAAGTCCATCGCGACGCCGAAATGCTTCATCTTCAAAAGGAAATCATCCATAAAGTCGGGATTGATGCCGGAAACCCTGATATCGCTCCGGGTCGCCGCAGCCATAGTGATGAACGTGGCCGCCTGGTTGGAGTCGGGAATCACGGAAATTTCCGCACCGCCCAGCTTCTCCACGCCATCGATGACGATGGTGGTGGTGCCGAGGCCGGTGATCTTCGCCCCCATCGCGTTCAAAAATTCCCCCAACTGCTGGACGTGAGGCTCCATCGCCGCCAGTTTGATAATGGTCCGGCCTTCCGCCAAAACCGCGGCCATCATCAGGTTCTCCGTGGCAGTCACAGAGCTTTCTTCCAGAATGATCTTAGCCCCGGAAAGTTTTTTTGCAGTGAAACGGTATTCGCCGCCATCTTCAACCTGAGCGCCGAGCTGCCTCAACCCGAGAACGTGGGCATCGATCGGCCTCACGCCGATCCTGTCTCCCCCGCTGGTCAAAAGAGTGGCCTGGCCGAATCTGCCCAGCAGAGGGCCGACAAGCAGCACGGAGGCCCGCAACCGCGAAGTCAGGGCCTGGTCGGGGTTGGTTTTCGTGATGTTACCCGCTTTGATGGCGATCGTGCGTCCGATTTTATCGAATCTGATTTCGGCTCCCAGGTCCTCAAGCAGCCTTGCCATAACCTCGACATCGACGATCTCCGGCAGGTTCCTAAGCAGACATTCGCCGTCCGTAAGCAAGGCAGCAGTCATCAACGGCAAAACCGCGTTTTTCGAGCCCGGAATCTTAACTTCACCCTTAAGCGGTTTCCCGCCGTTTATCACGTATTTGCTCATAGCCACAACATAATAGCAGAAACGATTTGTCTTGAAAACCGCGGCTTTTTGGGGTAGAATGCATAGGCTTACCTAACTTCTTCCGTTTACGCCCAACTTATGAAATTGCGCAACCGTTTCCTGCTCATCGGCATCGGCGTCCTGACCTTCTGCGTCGTGACCCCGATTCTCATTCTCTATGCCAGAGGCTACAAATTCGACTACAGTTCAAAGAGACTACTCAAGACAGGATCGCTGGTCATCAAGACCGAGCCTGCCAAAGCCGCGGTCGTCTTGAATGGCAAGCCGGTTTCTAAGTCCGAAACGCCGGCCACGCTGCGGTTTTTGCTACCCGGGGATTATGACGTCACCGTAAAAAAAGACGGTTACCAGGCATGGACGAAGCGTCTGACCATCAAATCGCAGCTTGTGACTTGGGCGAACCAGGACCGCGAAACCGTGACGCTGTTTTACGATTCGCCTAAAGAGGCTTTTTCCGATAATGCGGATTACGCCACGGGCTCACGCCCCGAAAACAACGTCCTATTCATCAAGCAGGGTCAGCTGTATTCGATTTCCCCTGACCAGAGCAATCCAACCGAGGTGGCGAAATTTTCCGACTTGGCGCCTTTCAATCCTACGGTGTCCCTGGCCCCGGACAATATCTACCAATTGGTCAAAAATAGAGGGAACCTTAAACTTACAGCCGACCAACTCAACCAACTGGGCCGGATCGAAAGCAACGGCGGCTACACGGCGCTTACTCTTTCGGGCAATCTTTATTTCCAGCCGAACGGCGGCTCCCTTGCCCAGGTCGCAGCAGGAGTTGATGCCTTCACTCTATCAGGCAACGAGCTTTGGTATCTTCAGAAAGGCAGCCTGATCCGGCTGAACCTGAAACTGAACATAAGCGAAACCATCAAGCCGTCGGTTCCGCAATCCTCCGATTCCCGGATAATCCGGACATCCAACTACGTCTTCCTGATAATCGACCGCTCCCTGTATTCGATCAACGGCGAAGTGGCCAAAATTTACGACGGCGTGGATTATGCCGAATGGGACGGGGCTGCCCAGAAACTGGTGTTCGGCAACGGCAATGAGGTGTCGATCTACGATCCGTTGAAGCTCAGCACCGACCTGATCCTGAGAAGCAGCTCCACAATCGAGGATCCGATCGTCAACGACCGGACCGGCTATCTGTTTTTCTATAACGAAAATAAAATCAAGGCCATCGAACTCGATGGCCGCGATCATCGCAATATATACACTATCGCCTCGGCGCCGCACGTCAGGTTCCTGGTGAACGACGCCGGCACGAACCTGCTGACCTACACCGATTCGCAGATCAGGATCTACGAGATCCGCTGATTTCTAAAAACCCGCCTTATCCAACGCTTCATTAACCAGCTTATCGGCTGGTTTGTTTTTTTCTCTCGGTATATGCCGAAAATCGATCGACCGGAAACTCTTGGTGATCCGCAGAACCTGGGCCGCAAGTTCCTGCAGAGAGGCCTCCCGAATCTTGTATTCGCCCCGAAGCTGCTTAACTACAAGCTCTGAATCCAAAAAACAGGTCAGGTCTGATCCTCCCAGCGACACCGCCTTATCCAAGGCGGCCAGGAGAGCTCTGTATTCGGCCTGGTTGTTCGTGCCGCTCCCGATATACTGGCTGATTTCAGACAACACACGCCCGTCTTCATCCTGGATGACCGCGCCGATCCCGGCCGGCCCGGGGTTTCCGCGTGCGCCTACATCCGTATACACGCAAAGTTTCTTTTCCATAAGTCTTCCTTAAGATTAAGTCTTGATATCCGGCACTTGGATGTCTATTACCCGCAACTGTATCTCCCGGTTGCCGTTCCACTCGTTGGCCGAGAGCTCCGCCGCCACGTTTATAGGACGGCCCAAAGCAAGCTTCGGTCCGAGAAAGCCTTGGTTGAAGGCGATGGCCGCGACGGGCCGGCCGCCGATGCCCAAAGTGAGCTTAAGATGGCGGTTGTCGGCGCCCACCAGCCGCAGCTCCAATATGTCGGCGCCGAAACAGGCGAATTTGGGACGCGGGTTTCCGAAACCGAAAGGGCCGAAACGGTCAATGATGTCGAAATTCTCGAGATTCACGTCATCGCCGAAGAGTTCCGCATCCAGTTCCAAAACCGGATCCGGGTCAGCCGCAGAGGACGTATCCGCGTATTCCAATAATTTCTGATGGAACACCGGAATATTGCCTACCGGCAGGGTAAATCCCGCTGCCTGGGTGTGTCCTCCGTATTTGGACAGCAGGTCCTTGGAATAGTTCAGCGCCGCCACGAGATCAAAAGATCCGGCCGCCCGGGCCGAACCGGTGGCAAATTCCTCGCCCTTCTCCATGACCAGGACAGGCCGGCCGTATTCTTCGGCCAAGCGCCCGGCCACCAGCCCCACAACGCCTTTGGGCCAATCCTGCCCGGCCGCCAGCAGCACCCGCTTCTCGATGATCAGTTCGATCTGCTCGCGCGCCTCGCTCAAGACCCTTTCCGTCAGCTCCTGACGCCTGACGTTCAGGCTGTTCAGCTCCTGAGCGTACGCGGAAGCTTCGGCCGGGTCACCGGTAATCAGCAGCCTGAAAGCGATATCCGCATGCTTGATACGTCCGGCCGCATTGATCCGCGGCGCGACCATGAATCCTAAGACGTACGTATCAATCGGCCTTTGGCTGATGCCCGAGATCTCCAAAAGGGCGCGCAGCCCCAGCCATTTGGTCTTCGCGATGACCTTCAGCCCGAACGATACCAGAATCCGGTTTTCTCCAAGCAATGTCTGGCAATCCGCCACCGTTCCTATCGCGACCAGATCGAGGAGCCATTTTTCCCAGCCCGGAACCGCGTTCGCGGCAGTAAGCCTTACGGAATCCGAAAACAGGGCCTGGACCAGCTTAAAAGCGACTCCCACGCCCGTCAGGTACGGGAACGGATAGGAGTCCAGGGGATTTTTGGGATTGATGATTGCAAAAGCTTCGGGGAGCGGGCCGGTGACTTCGTGGTGATCGGTTATGATGACGTCCATGCCAGCACGGTTGGCCGCGGCCGTTTCCCCCACCGCATTGATTCCGCAGTCCACGGTAATGATAAGTTTCGCGTCCCGCTCCGCTATCTTCCCTATCGCTTCCGGGTTCATGCCGTAACCCTCGCTGAACCGGTCCGGTATGTAATAGTCCACGACGGCGCCGAGTTTCTTGAGCGCCAGATACATGACGCTGCAGGCCGTGATGGCGTCCGCGTCGTAATCGGCGTAGATGGCGATCTTCTCCCCGCTTTGGATAGCCTGCCAAATCCGTTCCACGGCCTTGCCCATATCCTTGAACAAAAAAGGGCTGTGGAGTTCTTCGTAATTCGGGTTCAGGAATTTCTCGATCTGACCCTTCTCCCTGAATTGGCGGACAGCCAAAAGCCGCCTGATCAAAGCCGGATATTCCGGAAAGTCTTCCGCGTTAAATTCTGGCAGGGGCTTTACGGCCCATTTTCGTTTCATAGGCGTTTGCGACTCTCGTATTCTATCAGATGTGCAAAATAATCAAAAACGGCCCCTCAAGGAAGCCGTTTGAATCCGTGCTCAATCTTTCAGCAATTGCGGCAACAGGCTTATGCCGGTCATCTCCTTAGGCTTCGGGATAGCCATCAGTTCGAGCATGGTGGGCGCCACGTCGCAAAGCACCCCCACCGGCACGACCGCGGAAAGCCCCGCCAGGCCCATGTCGGTCGCGTGCGGCCTTTTGAACTCCTTGGCGACCATGATGAACGGGACCGGATTGGTCGAATGTTCCTTGTCTATGCCCCCGGATCGCTTGTCCAGGAGTTCCTCGATGTTGCCGTGATCGGCGGTGATTATCAGGACGGCGTCGTGGCTTAGGCACTCGTCGGCGATCCGTTTGATGCATTCGTCCACCGTCTTGATCGCCTTGATTGAAGCCTGGAGATTGCCCGTATGGCCGACCATGTCCGGGTTGGCGAAGTTGGCCAGAAAAAACGCATAATTCTCCGGGATCTTCGCCGCCAGCGCTTCCGTAACCTTATGCGCGGACATCTCGGGCACCCGCGAATAATCCTGATAGTTGGACATCGGCGAAGTCACGATTTCGCGTTCCTCCCCGGGGAACGGGTTGATGATGCCGCCGTTGAAGAACACCGTGACGTGGGCGTACTTTTCGCTTTCCGCGACATGGAACTGCCTTAGGCCGCGCCTGCTGATGATTTCCGCGAAACCGTTCGCGACGTCCGACGGCGGGAACGCGATCGTGACATTCAGGTCCTTGGCGTACTCCGTCATGGTCACGACCAGAAGATTCTTGTATTGCATCGCCGGCTTTTCGAACTTGGAGAAGCCCGGCTGCGCGAAGGCGCGGGCCATCTGTTGCGCCCGATCGGACCGGAAATTGAAAAAGATAATCGCGTCGTTATCCGAAATCCTGACGGGCTGTTCCCCTTCCCCGACGATTACCGTCGGCGGGATCATTTCATCGAAGATGTGCTGGGTATAGTATTTCGTGACGGCGTCAGCCGCGGTCGGGGCGGTCGGGCCTTCGCCGAATACCATCGTCCGATAGCTTTGTTCGGTGAGGTTCCAGTGCTGGGCGCGGTCCATGGCGTAAAACCTGCCGGCGACCGTGGCGATCCTGCCGACGCCAAGCTCTTTAAGCTTCCGGTTCAGCCTGTCGATCGATTCCAGCGCGATCTGCGGCGGAGTGTCGCGACCGTCCAGATACATATGGATAAAAACCTGCTTGAGCGAATTTTCGGCGGCCAATCCCAAAAGGGCGTAAAGATGCTCATCGAAGCTGTGCACCCCGCCCGGACTGACCATGCCGGCCAGATGCAGGGCGGAGCCGTTTTTCTTCGCGTGATCCACGGCCTTAAGAAAAGCGGGGTTCTTGAAAAAAGTCCGGTCTTCTATCGCCAAGGTAATGCGCGACAGATCCTGACCCACGATCCTTCCAGCCCCCAGATTGGTGTGGCCGACTTCGGAGTTGCCCATCTCGCCCCAGGGCAGGCCCACGGTCGGCCCGGACGCCTGAAGTGTCGTGGAGGGGTAGTTGTTGACCAGGTAGTCGAGAGTATACGGTTCCGCAAGGGTGATTGCATTACCGTGACCTGCAGTCGCGATGCCGAAACCGTCCATTACCACCAGCACCAATTTTTTATAGGGT
>JBLMZV010000059.1:0-9944 GCA_050259015.1 Candidatus Saccharimonadota bacterium | reverse complement strand
CGCAACATCTGGGAAAGCGCCGTAAACCTGGTCCGCTTTCTGTTGACGAGGCGCTAGCAATCGAATATAATTTCGTTAATCATTAACATCCCATTAGGGATTCAAGGAATATCCATGGACGATTTCGACCAAGACCTGGATCAAGAAGAAACTGCTGAGACCGAAAAGGACGAAGCGGAAACAGGAGAGAGCGAAACCGACGACTTGGGGATGTAACTTAGAAACCGCCTGGTTGCAGGCGGTTTTTTTGTGGAACGGTTTCTTGTGGATACCTTTCGGCAAAAGTTGACGAATTTAGGGGTTTCTTGTCTATTTGGGGCCTGTTTGGCCCTTTTTCTTATTGCTTTTAACCACTTTGACGAATGGTAAATGGTGGCATATAATTCACTTGAAATGGTGTGTTGTGGATAAAAGTGGGGAAAAGTGGATTAGTAACGAACTGAAAGCCAAAAGGCAAACAAAACGCATGTTTATCGGGGAATACACAATGAGCATGGATAATAAAGGCAGGATAGCTGTCCCTGTTAAATTTAGGCAGGCTCTCTCTTCCGGCGCGGTGATTACCCGCGGCTTGGACAAGAGCCTGTTTTTGTATCCCAAGGAAGAGTGGGAAAAGATCGCCGCCAAACTGGCCTCCCTTCCGTTGTCCCAATCGAATTCCCGCGCGTTCGCCCGTTTGATGCTGGCCGGAGCCTATGAATTCGAGATAGATAAGCAGGGTCGGGGGATGGTTCCTGATTATCTTCGCAAGTTCGGCATCCTTTCCAAAAAAGTCGTCATGGCGGGCCTCTACAACCGGGTCGAAATATGGGACGAGGAAACCTGGCAAAACTATAAGATCGGGACCGAACGCGACAGCGTTTCGATTGCCGAGAATCTTGGCGAACTGGGAGTATAGAACGATATCCTGTCCCGGTTCTTTTTATTTCTCGCACGCTTATGCATATCCCCGTACTGCTTGAGGAAGTCATCGAATACCTGAAACCGGCCGCCGGGGTCAGGTTCGTCGACGGGACGGTGGGGAGCGGGGGATACACCCTGGGGATATTGAAGGCCAATCCCGAGGCGAAGGTTTTGGGTCTGGATTTGGATCAGTCTTCTTTGGACAAGTTCCGGCAGGATCTTGCCGAAAGAGGTTTGGGCCAAAACGCAATCCTGGTTCACTCCAATTATGCGCAGGTTTCGGAGGCGGCGCGGGCTGAAGGGTTTTTCCCGGTTTCCGGCATAGTCCTTGATCTCGGTTTTTCATCCGAGCAGGTCGACCGTCCGGAGAGGGGATTCTCGTTCCAACGCCCCGGTCCCTTGGACATGCGCTATGATCTGAGCCAGAAGAAAACGGCAGCCGACATAATTAACGGCTATTCCGAAAAGCAGCTGGTCCAAATATTCAAGAACTATGGTGAAGAGAATTTTAGTAATCGGATTGCTCACCGTCTGGTCGATTCCCGGGGCGAACGCCCTTTCCGCGATACTCTCGAGCTATTTCATGCTATAAGGGAGGCTTTGCCGAAACCGGTGAAGCATAAGGCCGAGGATTCGGCCAGGCGGATCTTCCAAGCGGTCAGGATCGAAGTCAACGGGGAGCTGGAAAACTTGCGAAAGGCGCTCCCGCAGATGCTGGATCTTCTGACGCCCGGCGGCCGGATGGTGATCGTGAGCTTCCATTCCCTGGAAGACCGGATCGTGAAGAACTACTTCGCCGAGCAGGCGCAGGACTGCGTCTGCCCTCCGGACTTTCCGACCTGCGTGTGCGACAAGGTTTCGACATTAAGGATTCTGACGCGCAAACCGATCAGGGCAAGCACCCGGGAGGCTGCGGAAAATCCGCGGAGCAGACCGGCGAAGCTTAGGGCAGCGGAAAAAGCTCCCGGGGTCGGAGCGGCGACAAATAAAAAGTAAAAATTAAATACTGCCGGACGAAATTCTCCGGTATGTGTGAGGCGGCTCAATGCGTGATTTAACACTTGCGATAAATTCGGTCATTACCAAAAAGAAGACGAAGAACCCTTCAGCCGTACTGAAGTGGAACATCGCCATACTTGTTTCGATATTGTCATTCGGCGCCCTCTACCTTTTCCAGATCAATTCGCTGGGCACCAAGGGCTACGTCATCCGCAATCTGGAGGTCAAGATCAAACAGCTGGAGACGGAGAACAAACACCTGGAAGTACAGACCTCGAGCCTTAAGTCCATAACCAGGATCGAGCAGGAGGCGGAAAGCCGGAATTTCGTGCCCGCTTCCAACGTGACCTACATCAAAGACGCGGGATTCGCCCTGAAATAGCATTCTTGTAAAATATGAAAGCGACTCCGAACGGAAAATCCGCCGCGACGAAAAATTCTTATTATCTAAGAATTTTTTTGTTGCTGAGCATCATAACGATATTCATCGCACTGATCATCCTGCGGCTTTTTACGCTGCAGGTCATCAGCCACGGCTATTATGAGCGCCTCGCCTCCAACCAGCATGAGTTCGAGCAGGTGATCCTCCCGAAGAGGGGAGATATCTACCTGCAGCCCACGGCCAAGGACAGTCAGCCGCTGCTGGTCGCGACCAACGTCACCAAGAACCTGGTCTACGTCAACCCCAAGGAAATAGAGAACCCCGGCAACACCGCCGCTAAGCTGTCGAAGACGCTGGAGATGCCGGAAGCGGAAATTTTGGACAAGCTGGCTGCTACGGGCAAGAACTACGTGCCCCTGAAAAAACAGCTGTCGGACGAGACTTCGGACCAGATTCAGCAGATGAAACTGCCCGGCGTCTATCTTGAACCGGAAGACATCCGGCTCTATCCGGAAGGCAACTTGGCTTCCCAGGTCCTGGGTTTCGTCGGATATCGCGGGGATCAGCGCGTCGGCCAGTACGGGATCGAAGGCAGATACGAACAGCAGCTCTCCGGCAGCAAGGGGATCATGGGCAGCGAGTCCGATGTGGCAGGGCGCTGGATTACTTTCGCCTCCAGGAATTTCACCCCGGCGCAGGACGGCGATACCCTGTATCTGACCCTCGATCCGGCCATACAGTTCAAGGCGCAGGAAGTGCTGAAGAAGACGGTCCAGGAGCACGGGGCGGAGAACGGCTCGGTCATCGTGGTCAATCCGAAGACCGGGGCGATCCTGGCCATGGCCAATTATCCCGACTTCAATCCCAACGAATACGGCAAAGCCGAGAATGTCTCGCAGTTCGCCAATAATGCCGTTTCCATCGACTACGAACCGGGGTCCGTGTTCAAGGCCATCACGATGGCGGCCGCCTTAAACGAGGGGAGGATCACCCCGGACACCACCTATGAAGACACCGGCCAGGTGGAGATCGACGGTCATACCATAAAGAATTCCGACCCCAAGCCCAACGGCATCCAGAATATGAAGGATGTGCTGGATAAATCCCTGAATACCGGCCTGGTGTTCGTGGAGCAACAGCTTGGACATACGGCTTTCCAGGACTACGTCCAGAAGTTCGGATTCGGGAAGGACACCGGAATAGAATTGCCTGGAGAATCGGCGGGCGACATCAAGAACCTGGATCGGAAGGGGGACGTATTTTTCGCCACCGCCTCGTTCGGCCAGGGAATTACCGTCACGCCGCTCCAGATGGTGCAGGCCTATACCGCTATTGCCAACGGCGGCAAAATGATGCAACCTTATATAGTTGAAACGGTAAAACACGCCGACGGCGTGGAGGAACCGCACCGTCCGAAGGAACTTGGCAAAGTAATTGACTCCAAGACAGCCGCTACGCTTTCGGCGATGCTGGTGGACGTCGTGGAAAACGGCCATGGCAAACGCGCTGCGGTCAAGGGTTACTTCATCGCCGGCAAGACCGGGACCGCTCAGGTGGCCTACAAGGACAGGCAGGGGTATGACCCTAACCGCAACATCGGCTCCTTCGTCGGATTCGGGCCCGTGGATAACCCTCAGTTCCTGGCCATCGTCAAGATCGACAGCCCCCGCGACGTGAAATTCGCGGAAAGCACCGCCGCTCCGGCCTTCGGCGAGATCGCGAGCTTCATCCTTAACTATCTGCAGATACCGCCGACTCGGCAGTAATATCATGAAATCCATCATCGTCTACATCCTCAGAGTGCTGACCAGGCTGACCCTTCTGCGCTATAAGCCGCGCATCGTCGGCATCACGGGCAGCGTCGGCAAGACTTCAACCAAGGAAGCCGTCAGCGCCGTGCTTAAGGATAAATTCAAGATCCGCAGCAGCCAGGGCAATTACAATAACGAACTCGGGCTGCCTTTGGCCGTGCTCGGAGAAAAAACCGGCGGGCGCAACCCTGTTGCCTGGGCGGCAGTCATCCTCAAGAGCCTCGCTAAACTCGTCGCCTCGGATTACCCGGACATCTTGGTGCTCGAGATGGGTTCTGACCGGCCGGGGGATATCAGGTATCTGCTGGACCTGTCAGGGCCGCTCGATTGCGCTGTCATTACGACGATAGGGATCAGCCATCTGGAATATTTCGGCAGCCGGGAGGAATTAGCCAAGGAAAAATTGACGCTTTTGAAGGGTTTGGCCCGCAAGGGTTTTGCGGTGCTCAATTTCGACGACGAGCGCGTTTGGAACGGCCGCAAGAGCGCGAAAGGGGACGTGATCGGATACGGCTTCAACCCGGAGGCTGACGTCTCCGCTTCCGATTTTCAGATCATCCGGCACGACGATGTCTACGGCGTGAATTTCAAGATCCTGCATCGGGGTACGGTGGTGCCGTTCTTCCTGCCGCAGTCTTTGGGCAAACCTGCCGTTTATGCGGCTTTGGCCGCAGCCGCAGTCGGCCTCGGATTCGGGATGAATCTGGTGGACGTGTCGGAAGCGCTCCGGCGCAATTTCAATCCGCCGCCGGGGAGGTTGCGCCTCCTGTCCGGCATCAAGCGCAGCTGGATTTTGGACGACACATATAACGCAGCTCCCGCCTCCACGGTCGCGGCCTTAGAGACCCTTTCGATACTCGGCGCCGGCCGGAAGCTCGCGGCCATCGGGCAGATGGCCGAGTTGGGCGAAGCTTCGGACGAAGGCCACCGGCAGGTGGCGGCTAAATTGCTGGAAATCGGGGCGGAGGCGGTCTTCCTTGTCGGAGGCCTAAGCCGGATAATCAAAGATGAGCTTGAGAAGCTCGATTTCAAGGGCGGAGTGTACTGGTTCGAGACCTCCGATGACGCCCGCCTGTCGGTGCAGGAAGAGCTTAGGGAAGGCGATACTCTGTTGGTTAAAGGTTCGCAATCCGCGCGCATGGAAAAGATAGTAAAGGAAATCATGGCGGACCCGGAAGCGGCGCCTCGGCTTCTGGTCAGGCAGTCGGGGGAGTGGGAGAACCGTTAGCAAAATCCAAAATTAAAACCCGGGGTCCTTGACCCCGGGTTTTTTTGTCGGATTATTTTGCCTGTTCCTCGAGCTGTTTCAGATACGTTTTGGCTCCGTACAGGCCGTTCAGCTGGCCGAGGGAAGCTTTTACTATGGGGATATCGACGGGGTAATCCATGGCCTGCGCTATATTGTGCTTGAGGTTGCCGATCTGGACCGAATGGCTTTCGCCGATGCTGCCACCGATGACGATTATGTCAGGGGACCAAAACCCGATGCCGTTTAGCAGGCAAATAGTGATCAATTTTTCCACCTCTTCCCATCGCGCCGGATCCTTGATCTCTTCGGGTTTGGCGGCAAATCGCTTGGTCAGCGCGTGGCCGGAAACGAGGTCGTCCAGAAACACCGGATTGTTGCTGCTGTCGAGTCCGGCGGGCTGCCAGCGAGGCTCGAACCCGTGCGCGTTCCGATCGATTTTTCCGTCCACGATGCGCGCCCCTCCGACGCCTGTGCTGAAGGTGAAATATGCGACAATCGGATATCCTTTGCCCGCGCCCAGGGCCGCTTCGCCCAAACCGGCCAAAGCCGCGTCATTCTCCAGGATCACCGGACAATCCAGCGCCTTCTGCAGTTCCTGCCTGATCGGCCGGTTAATCCAGTCTTCCAGGTAGGATGACAATATGCCGCTCTTGTCCCGATTCAAGGGGCCTGCCACGCCGCCCGCCGCCGCCGAAAATGGGTCGTTGCCCCTGATTTCCTGCGTCGCGGACAGGAGCGCCTTAAGCTGGTCTTCGAAATTAGTTTCCGTCGGGAATATCCGGGTTTCTCTAAAACCATCCGAATCATCCCCGGAAATTCCGATTCTGGTGTTGCTTGCTCCGATGTCAAAATAAAGTTTCATATTGAAATGTTTAAGCTCTTCCATTCTATCGTATTTGTCCGCCGCCCGCCAATTTTGACCCCATTCGCGCCGCCCTTGACAAAGCAATTGCTTGTGATAGACTTATGCGTTCGACAACAGACTTGGGACCGGGCCTTTGGTCCGGTAAATATAGATTCTGTTGCCGGACCGGTCCCGTTCCTAAGGATTATCGAAGGAGGAGCCCCATGAAGCTACAGCAGAAAGACTGCGGGGACCGATTCTATATCCTGCCGGAACCGCTGGATCCGGACTGCCGGAAAGATTTGCAGCGCCTGGTCAAAGAGACTTCGAAGCCGATGACCTTTGACGAGCTCGCGCGACGGTGGTTCGACCGAACCGGATACAGACTGACCGCCTACGTCATGAACCATGACGGCATGATGAAGTGGAGGTTGTTTTCGGACCTGGCCTTCGTCCTCGAGATCGAGGACACCGAGCTCTCCCGATTCATTTCGGAACGGCTGGCGGAGTCCAAGAAACCCGGCCGCATGGACCTCCAGGTCTTGTTGCGCGACATCCGCCTCGGGTTTTCGGACCGGGTCTGGTTCGACGCTACCTGTTCATCCAGACGCCGGTTTGAGCTGGACATCTGGTTCCGCGTGAACATCGCCCGGATCATTGCGGTCCCGGGCAATCGGGAAGAGCCAGAAGAGGCCCAGCCGGCCGTCATGTATGCCGCAGGTTAGCCCCCAGGTTCCGTGCCGCCAAAATCGTTTTTGGCGGCTTTTTTTGTCAGGCGGCTTGCTTGTATCGGCCTAAGATTGTATATTGGTATCGAATGGTAAAAAATATGAAAAGCGTTAAGTATCTCTTATATTTCCTATCCGCCGCAGCCCTGATCTGGATCCTGGATTGGCTGCCGATGCGCCACTACCTGCTGTTCCATTCCATGGTCGAGCTGAGCGTGATCCTTTCCGCGGCCGTGGTATTCGTCATCGCCGTCAACACCAGAAAGCTATACAAAAACGATTACTTCACTTTTTTGGCGGTGTCCTACCTTTACGTGGGGATTATCGAGTTTTTCCACGCCATCACGTTTAAGGGAATGAATGTAGTGCCCGGAATCACCGCCAACCCGCCGACCCAACTTTGGCTGTCCTCGCGTTATCTGTTCGCGGTTTCGCTGCTCATTTCCGCGTATCTTATAGGCCGCAAACTGAAACCGCGGTTTTGGGTCCTGATTTTCGGCGCGTATACCGCCTTCGCGGCCTGGACCCTGCTGGCCGTGTTCCAATTCCATAATTTTCCGGATGCCTATTTGGAAGGCCACGGTCTGACTCAGTTCAAGATCTTAAGCGAGTACATTATTAGCGGTCTGTTCGTCTGGGCGGCCCTTGAGCTACGGTACAGGCGCAATCTCCTGGACAGGAAAGTTTTCTGGTACCTCGAGACCTCAATCGGCGCCGCGGTCCTCTCGGAACTCTCGTTTACCCATTATGTCAGCGTCTACGGCTTCTTCAACATGATCGGGCACGTGCTCATGGTCGTTTCGGGGTATTTCATGTACAAGGCAATAATCGAGAAGACCCTGCGGGAGCCTGTAGCCACCCTGTTTCGCGATCTGCACGAAGCCAACGTGAGACTTAAGGACCTGGCCGAATTGGACGGGCTTACCGGTTTGTTCAACCGTCGGCACGCCCTGGAGCGGATCGCCGAACAGTTCGAAATCGCACGGAGATTCAGGAAGCCTTTCTGCCTGATTATGGCCGACGTGGATAACCTGAAGAGCGTGAACGAGGCCTACGGCCATCCCGCGGGAGACAGGGTGCTCTCCACGTTTGCCGGAATAATCCGCGATTCCATCCGGAAAGTGGACATAGCCGGCCGTTACGGCGGAGATGAATTCATCATTTGTCCGCTGGAAGCGGACCTGTCGGCGGCCAAGACCATCGCCGAGAGCATCATAACTTTGGCCGGCCTGTCCTCAGTCAGCGACGACAGCGGCCGGGAAATCAAGTTTTCGGCCTCAGCCGGCATCTGCCACGCCAACGGGTTTACGGACTTGATGCAGATAATCGAGATCACGGACAACAACCTTCTGGCAAGCAAACGCCAAGGCAAGAATCTGGTCACTGTGACGGAACACGTCAACGCATAAAAAAACGGCCCGAAGGGGCCGTTTTTTGTTTACCAGGTCCGGAAAATCTCGCGGCTGCCGGTCAGATACATCTGCTGGAAATCTCCCATTTTTTCCATGGCCGCCTTCATCTCGGGAGAGGGATTTTTGTACTCCTCCAGCGCCTTCTCGAAAGCCGACAGGTTATCGTACTGGCTGACCATAACCACCCGGTGGAATTGTCCGGTCATGTCTGTCATGATATGCATGAGGTGAGGGTCGGAGGCCATGGCCTCCTTGAACATCTTGGCCGCTTTCGAGGCGTTGCCTGGCTTGCATACGAACGTATCGTGAACGATTATCATATTATTCCTTTCGGTTATATTCCTAATTACACCCGTAACGAGGAGAAAAGACAATCATCAATCGTCACAAAAAAGGTTTTGACAGGCCTGCTTGCCGGGGTTATATTGATACATCGACGGCTCTCGTGGTTCGTTTCTAATCCCGAGGAGGGGAATGTGAGGGTGTTCCGGTGTCTCGTCGTAGCACTCGTTTTGACGGGCGTTATGGCCTGCGGCGGGGATGATGCCCCGACCGGGCCGAGCAGGGTAGAACAACCCAGGGTGAGTACCGGGAACATCACCGGCAACCTGCAGCTGGAGGCGATCGGCACAACCACGAAACTGGTGTTTACCGTCACAAAACCGGACGGGACGACCGAGGATCAGACTATCCAGGCGGACTGGACATCCTCCAACTCCGCCGTCGCTTCGGTCTATCGCGGCGTGGTCACTGCCAAGGGTTTGGGCGGCGTGGACATCACGGCCTCCTACCAGGGCACCACTGCCCGCGTGACCGTTTCTGTAACGCGTTCCAAAATCAACTTGAGCGCGGTCTCGGACGGTCAGGCCCGCTTTTCCCGCGACGGCAATGCTTTCCATACCGGCCCCGGGTATGGCGGCGGCTGGCGGGGATTCAACGTTGCCGCGATCAACCCCGGAAACGGGGAGCTGTTGGGTCCGGTCAGGGGGTTCGACACCTGGGCCGCAAGGACCAGCGGTACGGCGATGCGCGACATGGTCGGCTACATCAAAAGTCTGCCCAACGGCACCGTCATAATGATCGCGGTTTCCGACGAAGCGGGCATCAACGATTGGAGCTCATGCGGCCTCTACCTGACGTCGGCAAACAAGGACGGGTTAAGCCTTTTGGAGTCGCTCGGAGCAACGCAGATACGGAAGCTTTGCTATCGCGGGACCTGGAGCATGATCACGGTCAAAGGTTCCGGCAGGCAGGACGAGAAGGTATCGCCAATCGGTGAGAAAGTCGAGTCAATCTATCTGCTGCCGATCCGGCAGTGACCGGCGCCCCGAGGCCATGTATCGAGCATGGCCCCGGGGTTTTTATTTTGCTTTGTTACAAATAAAAAATGAGCAACTATCATAGTTGCTCATGGGTTTGGAAACCCTGGTCTCCGAAGTTTACTTGCAGGCGATGTTCAGGCGGACCACGCGTGTCTTGCTGGTGTTCTCGTTCTGGAACACCATGGAAGCCGTGCCGCCTTCGATTCTGAACACGTGTACTCGGAAGTGGGGCAGGCCCTCGCTTGGGTCAGAGAAGGCAAACGTGTTGTTCGTGGCGTTCTCGTCTTTGACTTC
>JBLMZV010000058.1:0-3946 GCA_050259015.1 Candidatus Saccharimonadota bacterium | reverse complement strand
TTTTATAAAAAGATCACGGTCGAAAATCTTACGAAGACGCTGCAGGACAAATATCTTCGTTACGACAAACAGGCCGAAGAACACTACAACACCATCAGCGCGTTCATCAAATCCATGCGCGCCTCCAATCCGGACGCGGCTGTGTATTATCTGGCCAGGATGGTCGAGTCAGGCGAGGACCCGAAATTCATCGCAAGGAGAATGGTCGTGTTCGCGTCCGAGGATGTGGGCTTGGCCGACCCCAAGGCCTTGATGGTCGCCAACGACGTGTTCCGGGCAGTGGAGATGATCGGCTATCCCGAATGTGCCATTAATCTGGCCCACGGCGCCAATTATCTGGCTTTGGCTCCGAAAAACCGCGATTCCTACAACGCTTACTTTGCCGCGGTCGATGACGTAAAAAAACAGGGCAATCTTCCGATCCCGCTTGAAATTCGAAACGCCCCGACCAAGCTCATGAAAGAACTGGGATACGGCGAGGGCTATGAAAAATACACGAAAAAAGACCTGCTTCCCGACAAGCTTAAAGGCAGAAAATATCTGAAAAGAAAGTCCTCTTAAGGCCAAGACTTGATTTTTTCCCGAGCATTGTGTAGAATTAGCTATCACAGTTTCGGGACGAACCGAAGGTACGAGCCAGAAGGAGGATTGATGGCCACTTGTCAGCGGACCCAAGACCAGATCCGGTTCTTCTTCAAGATGCTTCCTGTCGAGCCCTTCCAGGGGAAACTCCCCAAGGGCACCGACAAGATCGCGGAAAAGATCGAGGCACACGTCTACTGCTCCGATCGCGAGGACGGCATCAGGTGCAAGAGCTGCCACGAAGTCTACGAGAGGACCAAGGCCCAGGTCTGGGGTTCCGCCTAAACCGGTCAATAAGACTGGAGGGGGAATGATCGAGACGATGATCGTTTGCGGGACGCTCCTGCTTGCAGCGATCGCCTACAGGCGGTATCGCCGGAGCAACGAACTGTTCGTGGATCCTGCTCGGTTCGTTTCCAAGGAGCCCGGGTGCGTCAGGTAAGCGAAGCCATCATCAAGCCCTCAAAGCGGCTGAAACCTTTTCAAGGTTTCAGCCGCTTTCTATTTGTCGAAAAAAACGGGCCCCCACAACATTCTGTTGCTGTGAGGGCCCTTTCGATTCATTTGCCGCGCTGTTTCAGCCTGGCGATTTCCTCCCTGATGATGTACAGAGCCTCTAGCCCTTGGTCGATGACTTTGATGGTCTTGTCGAGATCGTCTCGATTGCGGTTCTTGAAGAGATCCTCGAGCGAATGATGGGGCATGTCAGTGATCATCTGCGATGACACCACCAGCCGCTGAAGGAAACTGTCGAGCAGTTTGAAATCGTCGCTCGGCTTTCGTTTCCGCTTAAGGTCATCATTGTCGACGTGGTGCTCGATGTAGTTGCGGGCCTGATGGATGCCGTAGCCGTTCTTGACGATATGCCTGCAGAGCTTGAGCTGAAGTTCGGCGTCTGAGACCCTGGCCAGGGCGATGCCGATCGAGATCCCGATTTCCGGGCCGCCTTCGTCGTCCGCCTCCATCATCTTGATGATTTCAGGGTGGAGGCTGAGAAGCTGGAGGTGCTGGTAGACCCAGACCGTTGAGCGGCCGAAGATTTCGGCAATCTGCTCGATTTGCTGCCCGGGAGACAACTCCTTGATTCTCGGGTCGGCTCGGATGCGGGCGATGGCCCTTGCGGTCTCGAGGGGCGTGTGACCTTCGCGGGCGAAGTTAGCCACCACTGAAGCGATGAACTGGTCCTCGGCCGAACCCACTCTCCTGATGCAAACGAGCATCCTCTTGATCTTCAAGTCGGTGCAGGCCTTCAGCCGCCGTTCGCCGTCAAGGAGTTCGTATTGGAAGTGGGGGTCGTCGATTCTTTTGACGATGATCGGCGTTTGCTGGCCGATTGCCCTGATGCTGGCCTTCAGCTCCTTCATCTTCTCGTCGGAGAAGAATTTCCGGGGCTGGCTTTGGAAAGGGCGAATCTTGTCCGTATCTGCCCAGACTGCCCCTTCCACATCTTCTTCGCGAATCGCCAGCGAAAAGGGGTGGGGCGCAGGTTCTGCCGGGGCCGGCTTCGGGAGAGGGGCGGGAGGTTTGGGCTCCGGCTTTTTGCCGTTCGGCGGGATGGAAAGATCGAGACCGGAGAAGAGGGCGTTCAAGCGCTCTTGCAGGATGGGAAGGCTGTCGACTTCGGTCAGGGTCGGCTTGTTGCCGTTGCCTTTTGCGACCAGTTCCCGAATGCGCTTCCGGTCCTCAGGGTCGATTCCCTTGCTAACCAGTACGGCTCGGAATTCGGGGGTTATGTCTGATTCGCCTTTGATGTCCCAGTAGTTGCAGAAGTGCACCCAGTGGCGGTACTTGAATTGGAGGACCGTTCCAGGGGCCATTCCGATGACCAGAGCCCTTCCCGCAAGGGGAAGGGGTTTTGAAGCAACTGTTCCGCTCATCCTTCCTCCTTACTGTGTTGAGTTACTCGGGAAGCCGCTGCCTGAAACGGAAGAGTCTGCTCTTGACCGTTCCCACGGGGATGTCTAGCTTGTCCGCAATTTCCTGGAGGCCGTAGCCGAGCTCGAACAAACTGACGACCTGCTGGTAACGAGGCCGCGCTTTCTGGAAAGCCTTGGCGAAATCGATCTTCCTGATCAGTTGGTCCTCGCGAGTGTTTCTGCCGGGCGCTTGTTCGACAAACAGTCTCAGGGTTTCCGTTCTGATCAAGGGTTCGAGCTCGACCGTGAGCTCGCGTTCCCTGCTGCTGCTTCTCAGATGGCTTATGATCGTGAATTTTGCAATGCCGAACAGCCAAGTTTTAAGTTTGGACCGGTTTTTGAACGAGCCGGCGCCAAGCAGTCCCTTGGTTATCGTCAATTGAGCAAAATCCGGAGCCGTCTGATTGTTGCCGAGGTATCGGCAGAGCAGATAAGCACAGAACAATTCGACTTCGGGGCGGAGGGCGACTATCTGCTTTTCCAAATCAGGATGAATAGCCATATGTCCTCCTTAGACAGTATTGATATCTTAAGCAATTGCGTGGAACGCTGTCAATTACGGCTGCGTTTCTGAAATGCTTAATAATGCTATAATTACCCCATGCAGCACACCGGCAGAAACATCCTAAGTCTCGTCGTTTCCCGCATCCTTTCGGGAATTATTTTATTTTTCATCTATACCCGCCTGGTTCAATACCTGGGCCCGCAGGCCGCCGGGCAGTACGGCTTGCTTGCGTCGTATCTGACGGTATTCAACTTTTTTGTTGATCTTGGCATGTCGCAGCTGGTCATCAAGAAGATTTCGGAGGACAGAGCCAATGCCGGCAAATATCTGACCAATTTTTTCGCCATCCAGTTGGGGCTTGGAATTTTTTTCATGCTGATCATGGACTCAACGGTCCTGCTTTCGAATTATCCCATGGCGGTCAAGCAGGCGCTTTATATTACCGGCCTGGCTTTGGTCGTCATGTCCTTAAGCCTTCCGTTCCGTGCCGTCATTATTTCCTTCCAGCGGCTGACCATAAACGCCAAGGTTAATTTCTACAACGCCGTCATTAACGGCGCTATGATGCTGCTGGCGGTTCTGATGCGCCAGAGCATCTTTTTTCTGGCCTTGATAAATATCGCGGTCGGGTTTTTTGATCTTTTGGTCTACGCCTGGATCGTGCACCGGAAATTTACGCCGTTTAAATTTGATTTCGACCGAAAATTCATCAAGCTCCTGTTTGTCTGGAACCTGCCCTTTACTTTTCTGACGGTTTTTTCCATCTATAACCGCATCGACGGGCTGCTTCTGCCGCACCTGAGGAATTTCGTCGAGACGGGTTATTATGCCGCAGCCTATAAATTTTGGGATACGCTGGCTTTTATCCCCGGAGTCATCGGAGTGACGCTTTATCCCTACTTTGCCGAGGTCCTCGGCAAAAAACTTATGGGCCAGGCCAGAG
>JBLMZV010000057.1:0-4571 GCA_050259015.1 Candidatus Saccharimonadota bacterium | reverse complement strand
CGCCATAACCCCTCCTTTTTGTTGGAAAATTTTGTATTCCATATCGGCTTAAAAAACGCCCCGGCCGATCTGGCCGAGGCGTTCTTGAAAATCTGGTTAATAAGATTTATCAAAACCGCCTGGGCCGGACCGGAAATCGGCATCGCAAACGAAGCCGATCTTATCGGTCGGGTTCTGATAGCCCATGGAGTTGTGGCGGTTATTGTTTAGCATATTTGTTATCTTTGCCTTTAAGCTTACGCTTGATTTCCCTCGTCGTCAAGGCTCCTACCTCTTGTACTGCAAAATTTTTCCGAGTTCGATTTCGATCGGCTCCGCTTTCCGCAACCTGCTGATCATGCCTCTGGTCAGGAGCTTCTCGTGCCTGGATTCGTCGAGGGAGTTCGCTATCTCCCAGAGATCGCCTTCGGCCGTAATCCAGGCGGCGCCGAAGCGCGACAGATCGAAAGCATGCGAAAAGCTCCTCAGCGTTTTTTTGCCGGTATCGTTGTTGAAGTATTCGTGGAAGTAGGACATGGCCAATTCGCGCAGATCCCGGTAGACAGGTTCGCGGTAACGGAGCACGCCGTGGTTGACCTTGCTGATCGCTCCCCAACGGCCTTCTTCCTTGAACAGGGCGACTACGTGGTCGGCGTCGTGATCATTGGCCTTGAGATCCAGAAGGAGCGGCCGGCGGCCATGATACCAAAGGACGGCTGCGGCGAACATCGCCCCTTCGATGCAGTGCGCTGTGTTGGTCCGGATGACGTAGCGCGGCGACCGGCAGGTATCGCCATCCGGCTCCGGATTCGAAGGAATGGAATTCAGGTAATCCTGGATGCGCGCCGGAGTGTCGAGCCGGCGGAACAGCAGCGTTTCCTGAACATCCAATCCGAAATTTTGTTTCTTTTTTTTCATGCTTTTACTGCTTTATAGTAGCAGAATGGAGTCCCGAAAAACAGGGCTTCAGGTTTCGAGGATATCCTTTAACACCTGGGCATTATTGCGGGTCTCGTCGGATGCGGCGTAAAGCAGGGTGATTTTCTTTTTTTTCACCAAAGACCGCAAGTCATCCAACGCGGGGTTCTTTAGGGCTTCCTGCGAATACCGCCGCCTGAATTCCGGCCACTTTTTGGGGTCATGTTTGAACCATTGGCGCAGCCTGTCGCTGGGCGCGATTTCCTTCATCCACATATCGAGCCTGGCCCCCTCTTTGGAAAGTCCGCGCGGCCAAAGACGGTCCACCAGGATCCGCATGCCGTCGTCCGGCGAGGCCGATTCATAAACCCGTTTGATATTTATGGAAGGCATGGGTTAAGTATCGGACAGAAAGGCCGTCGGTTCAACAGTGCGAACCCCTGAAAACCGTTGCCATATGGCAGCGGTTTCTGTTAGTATAATCTGTCAACAACAAGGGGGACCCATGGATGTCGCGAAATCGATAATCACCGGCAAATCCGGCCAGATTACGGTCTTTAGCGTCAATACCAGGCTGGACCGGGCTTCCGATCCCGATCTGGCGGAAAACGTCATCGGCGAGATTCTGGTCGGCAACACGAACTTAATCGTTGACCTTGGGGATTGCCCGGTGGCAGACAGCGCCGGGTTGCAGGCCCTCGTAATCGCCTTCAAGAAATTCCGGGATTATGGCGGCCGGATGGTGCTCTGCCGTCCCAATTCCCGCATAATGCGCGTGCTCGAGACCACAAGACTCTCTGCCGTAATCGAAACCTACCCCGACCTCCAAACCGCAATCAGCAGCTTTGCCCCGAAAACTTGATTTTCGGGGTTTTTCTTAAGCCGGAGGGACTTATCCACAGTTAGTACCTTGCATTATATAGTACTATGCTTTATCGTATAACCATAATTCAAACAATATGGAACTACAAGCATACATCGACAACACAGCGGCCCAGATGCGGAAAGGGATTCTGGAATTTTGCGTCCTGCTCGCCATCTCGGCTTCCGGCGAAGCGTACGCTTCGGACATCCTTAACCGCCTTAAGGAGTTCAATCTGATCATCCTCGAAGGCACGCTCTACCCTATCCTCAGCCGTCTGAAGGAGGCGGAGCTGGTTTCTTATTCCTGGGCGGAGTCGAATGAGGGGCCGCCGAGGAAATATTACCGCCTGACGGAGAAGGGTCAGCAGGCGGCCGAACGCATGAAGGAAAATTTCCGGACTCTCAACGATTCGATAAATGAATTAATCAACAGCCATGAATAAAACAGTCAACATCACAATCAACCGTCTGGTTTTCTCCCTGGAAGAAGACGCCTATGTCCGGCTGAACGGCTACCTGGAAGACATCAAAAGACACTTTTCCGGTTTCAGCTACGGAGGCGAGGTGGTTTCCGACATAGAAAGCCGGATCGCAGAACAGTTCCAGACGATTATCGGTTCAAAGCAGCAGGTCATCACCATGGAAGATGTGAACGGCCTGATCAGGATCATGGGAACGGTCGCGGATATCGCTTCCGACCAGGACCGGCCCGCGTCGGAAGACGCTCTCCCCAATCCGCCCAAACCTCCCGTTAAACGCAGGCTTTACCGGAGCACCGATAACGTGATGATCGGCGGCGTGGCCGCGGGTCTTGCCGCCTATTTCGATTGGGACGTCACGCTCATGCGTCTCCTGTTCGTGCTGGTCGGACTGACCACTTTTGTCATAGGCCCATATGCCATCGCGGCGTACCTGATCTTTTGGCTCGTCGTGCCGAAAGCGGAAACCGCGGCCGCCAAGCTTGAGATGCGCGGCGAAGACGTGACGATCGCCAAGCTGGAAAAAAACGCCAAGGAACAGGCCCAGGACAGAAAATTCAGGCAACCGGTCAAGGAGATCAGCTCTTTCGCCGGCCGCCTGATCCGGCTCGCGGTCAAGGTGATCGCAATCCTATGCGGCATCGGGATCGCAGCTTCCGCGTTTTTCGGAATCGTTTTTTCCACGATGATTTTCGCGCAATTGCTGTTCAACTCAGGGTCGCCTTACGTGGACTTCCCTGTCCGCAGTATCTTTCCCGGCACCGAATTCTTCATCCTGTTGTGTTCCGGCTTCTTTCTGCTGCTGGTGCCCGCGATATTACTCCTGCTTGCCGGACTATCGCTGATCAGACGCCGTCCGTCGTTCGGGAAAGTGATCAGCGCAGTAATGATCGGCACGTGGGTGATAGCCCTTGCCACCGTTTCCGTGATCGTGATCAAAGAAGCTCCGAAAATCGACGATACAGCGCAGGCATACCGCCGGACGACCACCCAAACCTACGATAATCTCCAGGGCTTTCAATCGATTAAGGTATCCGGTACCGACCGGGTGAATGTGACCTATGGCAAGGAATATTCCGTCACCGCGACTTATCTGGACAAGGATCCGGACCGGATTTCCATTGTAAAGAACGGAGATACGCTGGAAATCGGACACGAAAGCCGCCGCCCCAGGGTTTGCGTTTTCTGCCCCTCCAGGAGGGCTACGGTCGCGGTTACCATGCCGGAATTAATAAAGCTCGAGGCAGGAGACGTATCGGACGTTACGATCGAAAACTTCAAGTTGGACAGCTTGGAACTGAACTTGTCCGGTTCCAGTTCCGCGGAAATTACCGGCCTGGAAGCAAAGAATCTTTCCATTATTGCCGGCGGAACGTCAAGGGCGGGAATCGGTGGCAAGTCAAAAAAAATCGCCATTCAAGTCTCGCAGGTCGGACGGATCGAAGCCGAGAACTTAACATATGACTCTGCGGAAATTAAAGCCTCCGACAGTTCCAGGGTGGTTCTCGGAACCGGAATAAACCTTAAAGTAACCGTCGGAGATGTCGCCAGGGTTTATTACGCTGGCTCCCCCGCGATTGATTCCATCTTGAGCGAACAAGGCCGCTTACTCAAGTCTGAAAAACAGACGGATCAAACAGAAAATTTGGAATAAAAAAACCGGGCGGGAATCCTGCGATCCTGCCCGGCGGCGTAACTGCCTACCGGATGGTGATGTGGGGAACGTCGCTGCGGCGACGCGACAGCACGGCCCTGATGACGAGAATGCCGATGACGACGCCGACGATGATGACGACCGGATACATACTGCCTCCTTTGCAGTCTTCCCTGCCCGAATTCGTTTTACCAGCCTATCTCAGCGCGGCCTTGCCGGCTGATACTGCCGGAAATCCCTTCTCCAGGAATTCTCCGAAACGGAACACGTCCTCTGCCCGATTCTTCCAGATGCCGAGCGCGACGCCGATCTGCCAGACCTTGCCGAACATCTCGATGTCCCCGCACTTCTGGCAAAAATGCGCGAGATCGCCTCTGCCGGCCAGATGGATCAGCCCGTTCAGGCAGGCCAGGCGAATGAACTCGAACTTCCGTTCACGAAGCCGATCCGGATTGATTCCGCTTCCGGTTACGAGCGAAGCCGGAAGGAACAATTCGAAGTGATACCCATTCGAACGGTCGGGGGCGATTTCTTTTGTTAAATCGATCAGATCCTGCGACAAAAGACAGACGTCAGTTTTCATACCCCTCCTAATACCAATGGGACGTTGCCCGGCCGGCGCGGCGGCTCAACAGGAACCGAAAATCGATCAGCGCGTAAGCCGCCACCACGGAACA
>JBLMZV010000056.1:0-2561 GCA_050259015.1 Candidatus Saccharimonadota bacterium | reverse complement strand
GGCTGGTTGTTGTAGAGCTCCTTCTGCTTGAGGCCGAGCTGGATGTCGATGTTCATCAAGCCGTTGAGGTAATTCCTGACGGCTTCTTCGTTTTCCGTTCCGTGTTCGCGGATCACCTCAGCGATCCGGTCTTTATAGGATTCGGCGAGCTGCCAGAAGTTCTGGGCGAACATCAGACCCTCGACGCCCTTACGCCTGTTCTCGTCCGAGGTGAAAAGCTCCTTCCGGGTCTTGGACAGGCGTTCGAACGTCGGCATGAGTTCAGCATTCGCGGCCTGGTCGAATTTGGCGCGGTCGTCGAACTCGCCTTTGGCGTGCCGGTAAAACAGATCAGCCAGCTTGGCGTTGATTTCCGGATCCACGAGAATCTGGCCTTTTTCCTCAGCGGACGCGAAATCCTTCTCGTACGCCTCGAGAATCTGGTCGAGATACTTATATTGGGCGTCAATGTCGCCCGGTTTCACCTCCGATCTGCCCAGCATCCGGGCCTGGATCAGGGTCAAAAGGTTCTTATTGTCCGAGATGCCTTTCAGGGCGTCCCGGTAAGTTATGCTGAGCCGCCCTTTTTCGTTCATCCTTAACCACCAGCGGCTGTAAAAATGCGATTTGTTCATCAGATCCGTCATCTGCTGTTCTGCGCGACGCATGGCCAGATTCCGGACCACTTCGCTGATATCTATTACGCGCCCTTCGATCCGGATCTTCCCGTCCGGCGCTTCCGATTCAGCAATAGCAGTCGTCGCGCCGGTTTCCGGGGAAGCTTCGGCGGCGCTCTCGGCGGCCGCTAAGGCGGCTTCCGCCTCGGCGAATTCCTGGGCCTTTTCCTCAGTCAAAGCTTCGCCGTTCAGACGTTGGGAGGAATAATAGTCGGCGACGCGCTGCTCCCAGCCTGCTCTGGCGGCCCGCACGAGTTCGCGGTCGCTCATCTTAGCCATCTCCCCGTGCGTCAGTCCGGCATTAAGGCCGATCGTTTCCACCCGGATGCGGTTGAAGCCCTGTATCCCGCCTTCCGCTTCGGAGTCCAGGTATCTCTTTAGTTCGCCCTTATACGATGTTTCCCCACCCGTAAGTCCGCTTACGACCTCGGCCAGCTTCACTCTGAGAGGCGCGGGGTCGTGGATCTCCTTGATCCACATGGTGCCGCGGATTTTCCTTCCCTGACCGAAATCCTCGGTCAGAGGCTTGCCGGCCGTGCTGATGAAGAAGCTTTGCGTATCCGGATTCCAGATGACATAGCAGCCGGCGCCGACGCTTCCCGCCGCGTCCATGCCGCCTTTCACGGTCTTCCCGATATCCACCACGATCCGGCCGTATTCCTTGGAGTCGATTATCAAGCCCTGCTGTTCCATTTCCTTGAGGCGCGCTTCCGATTGCTCCACCACGGCTTTCTGTTCGGCGCTCGCCTTCTCGAGGCCGTATTTCTTGAGATCCGCCTCGGAAAGCGGCTGCGCCGGATCAAGACCCGCCTTAAAGAACTCCTCCAGCCGATAGAACCTGGCATAGCGCTGCAGTCCCAGGACCGTGCGGTAAGAGTCCTTGAATCCGCGGAAGCGTTCCGGATGGGTCTTGTTGTCGCACATCGTGACGAAATCGACGAGCTTGTCCAGGTGCTCTTCGCGCTTAAGCAGGCCCAGTTTGGTCAGGACTTCGTAGGTAACTTTTGCCGAAGAGGTATCGCGGCCGTTTTCCGGGGCGTGATGATCGAAGTAGGCGGTTTCTCCGCCGTTATCAACGGCCAGGCCGTTTTTGTATCCCGTGTCCAGATTGATCCGTCCCTCGGACGCTTCCCCGGGCGCCACGAATTCCACGTCGCGCGTGTCCACGCCGGCTCTGGCAAGCAGCCCCAGACAGGTCCTGCCGTCGAGATCTGGGCGGGCAAGGATGATGGGTTTCCCGGTTTTCTTGTCCAAAGTGGAAATACCGTGCACCGCGAACTCCTTCCAGAGCGCGCGTGTCTTTTCCAAAAATCGCTCGTCGCGCTTTCCGGGATCAACAGGATTCAGATCCTCGAACCTGGAATTCTCGTCCTTCATCAGGCGCGCAAAAGTGATCTCCGCCGCCCGACGCGTGAAATCCGTGTCTTTTTCCGCGTCCTTCCCCGCGGTCGCGGTTTTGGTTTCGGATTTAGCGGAAGCCTGTTTGTCCCGCAGCCGGGTTTCCAGGGCGGCTAAGACAATTTTACGGACTTCCTCGGGCTGGCCCTGCATCTCTTTTAAGGTCAACCCCGAATTCAACCCGATCAAAAGAGTTTTCCTCAGGTCTTCGGGCAGGGTCGGGTCGATCCTTGATGCGTCAGGCGAGGATTTGGCCGCGTGCATGGTGATGAAGCGCTCTTCCTGCCCGGTCTTTTCGGGCGCAGCGGCTGAAGAGGCCGGCTCCTCGGACGGATTTCCTTCCAGCATCCGCTTCAGCGCCAGAATGGGCTTCTCCGACAGCCTGACTTTCTGCCTTTCGGCAAGAGGCAGTTTGATCATCGCCTCATCGATAATCTGGTCAGCCTTCAGATAAACGGCATCGCGGAGCTTGACCTTGTCCGTTATGGCGCGCAGATCCGATTCCTT
>JBLMZV010000055.1:0-7183 GCA_050259015.1 Candidatus Saccharimonadota bacterium | reverse complement strand
GCGCAGACCCTGGAACAGCTTAAGGATAAGGGGTTCGAGGTCGAGGATTTCGCGAAAAAAATCAGGGCTGGCGATATCGAGATCGGCGAACGCATGACTGGCCAGGCGCCTTCGGTCGAAGAAATGCAGCGCTGGCTGCCTAAGCTTTCCGAGCATGCCAGAGCGGACTGGCACGACGAACTGGGTCCGCGTTACAGCAGCTTTTTCCATAAACTTATAGAATTCGAGGGCAAACAGCAGATGCTGTATCTGGAGCGCGACGCGACAGGCGCGGTCAGCGTAAATACGGAAAAGATCGCCATGAACCTGATAAAGAACGCCCGTCACGCCTTCGCGGAATACGGGACCAATCCGGACGGATCAGTAGACACCAAACTCCAGCACCTCATGACCCAGCTCGAATCCTGGGCCAAGAGCGGCGAATTGGGCAAGCACTTCCAAGCCGCCGTGATCCCGACCGCGGAAGCCAACGGCCAGGGCTTAAGCCTGCTGAACGAAGGCACTTTGCCTGACGGACGCCTGCCGCTGCCCCGCGAGACCTGGGATTTATTCAAGAACAACACCAACCTGTTTGACGGACATCTGCCGTTCAAATATCTGGAATTGCGCCTGGACGGTCACGTGCTGGCCACCGCGCAGGGCCAGGACCTGCTGACCGGAAGCGGTTCTCCTGGGGTAAGGGTTCCGTTCGCCAACATTCCGCCGGAAATTTTCGTCCATGATACGAATATCAGGCCGCCGCTTCACCCAGACGCGCCGATTCCGACGCCGTTCTTCCCGCGAAAGCACCTGGAAAGGACGCCTCTGGTGCCTCCGCCCCAGCCGCCTTACTACGGTTACGGTTCGGCTACGCCAGAGCAGATACAGGCCCGCATGGAACGCGAACGCATCGAACCAAGCGCTCCGGAAAAGAGCCGGGACGTAAGGCGCGAACGCCGGCGGATCGAGGAGTACCTCAACATCCAGGAGAACGGATACAAGGAAGAGCTCGAAAGGCTCGAGAAGTCCGTGGCGCCTATGGATGAAAAGACGCGCGTGGCCATAAACATCCCGGCATATAACGAAGAGTCGAACTTAAGGAGACTGCTTGAGAGCTACACGCAACAGATCGATTCCAAGGGCAACCCACTCGACCCGCGCCTTTACGAGATAAACTTCATCCTCAACCGTCCCGCAGGCGCCGCCTCCGACAGGTCGGCCGTGATCATAAACCAATTCAGGCGCGAGCACCCAGAATTCAAGATCAATTCGGTTGATGTCGAATTTCCGAAAGATAAAGCCGGGGTCGGCCTTGCCCGCAAATACATCACGGATCTCACTCTCCTTCGGTCCGCGCACCGGACCAGTCAGGAAGGAGCGCTCTACATCCAGTCCGAGGACGCCGATCTTCTTGAGGTCGATCCGCGCGTAGTCGAAAGCGTGATGTCAAAGCTTGACCGTCATCCGGAACTCGACGGGTTGCGCGGACAGCAGGACCGCTACCCCGAAATAATGATGGAAAACGACATGCTGTTCCTTAACAGGAGAGCCGAAGATTTCTGGGAAGTGCTGATGCGCGACAAGAAGTTCAGGCCGGAAGGCGTGCCGGACGATTTCGTCTGGAATCGCGTGGTAACCGGCGGTTGGAATACCGCTTATACCGCGGAAGTATACGCGCAGATACACGGTTACACGCCGCTCAAGGTCGGCGAGGATATGGATATCGGGCAAAGGATATCCATGTTGCGCGGCCGCAAAACGGAAGGCCGGATAGTCCCCAACGTCGGTTCGGTGGAGACCGTGGCGACAAGGACCCATTCCAGCCCAAGGAGGTTCATCCATTCCCTGGCAAGCGGCATCGATCCTTACTCCGATTTCGGCAACGAGAGCATCAAGTTTGAGACCAACGAGCAGCTGATGGACAAGATTAGTCCTTATCGAAGGCTCGACAAATCGAATTCAGCGCAGCTCGAAAGGCTTCTCGAGGGCAAGTACCGGTACATGATCCGGAATTTAGTGAAGGACCCGAAAGACGCAGAGAAATTCTTCAGCCGCCTGATGTACCACCTTGGCTTCCGGAAAGAAGACTGGTCAATGTCGGAAAACGCAGAACTTAGGATCACCAGCCTGTCCAACGTCAAGAAAGCCTTAAGCGACTACCGAAAGAACCCGCTGTACAAAAATAAGCTTAAGATAGCCCGGAAAGAAGGCAAAAAGGCGCGGCAACCGGCAGCCGAAACGATCATCAGGACACCGGAAACCCAAGCGGCATCTGGTGAAACCGCGCTTGCGGCGGAAACGCCGCTTGCACCCGAAGCCTCAGCCGCAGAACCGGCCGGCGAAGCCGTGATCGGGACAAAGCCTGAACCTTTACCGGAAAGAGCGGGAGAAGGGGAAACCGCTCCAATCTCCGGGTACCCGAGGACCGAGCGCTCGGCGCTATATAAGGAGCGGGCCGAGTATCTGAGCAAACGTTTCCATCGACTCGACGACCTTTTCGCGGTCCAAGGAACCAAGCCCGCAGTCGGAAACGAAGTCTTCGTCAACGACCTTCTCAGGACCAAGACATTCGGCAAGGCCATAAAGAAATACGCCGATGACGTGCTCACGGCGCGCTTCCGGACTCTGGATTCGAAGATAGGCGCGGACGCCGGGAAGCGATTCGGCGCCTACATGGACGCTTTGGGTTTCGCCCGCGATGATTGGGAACTGGACGGCAAGAACGTGACCGTAAAGTCGGTCGATACCCTGCGCTCGGCATCGGAGGACTACCGCAACAGCCCGGGCAAACTCGACGCAAGGGTGTCCGCGGCGGAAACCGCAATAACCGTTCCCGAAAAACCGCTTAAGAAACCGATTCTGGACAGTCTGAAGAAGCGCTCTCTGCGCGTCGTGCGCGAAAGATTCAACTTCCTCAAGAAAACTGCGGACAGCTACTCGGAACTGAGGCACAAGAAGGACCTTGCCGCGATCACCGAGGCGGAAAACCTGATGACCGGCATCTATCAGGGCCTTCCGGAGGGTCCGGGACGAAAACAGGAATTCCTAAAAGCCATCCAGGCGACGGGGCTTAAGAGCGAGCAGCTTTCGATAGACGACTCGGGCAACGTGCATATCGCCGAACACGTCAACCAAAGACAGCTTTTGCGGCGCCTGAAGCCGAACATGTTCAAGAAGGCTCTGGGATCGGCCCAGAAAACCTGGGAAAGCCATAAGAAGGATTTGGGGCTGTAGGCTATTGCCAAGCGACCGGAATAAGGATATAATTGATTACTTATGAACAGCGAATACAACAAACCGAATATCGAGAGGCGTGACGGCGGATTCGACCATGACGATTTGCTCAGGGAAGTCATACCGGGCGCCGCGGGAAGCGTCCAGGGAAACGAACGGAAGCA
The DNA here is from genome assembly GCA_050259015.1 of Candidatus Saccharimonadota bacterium. GTDB lineage: Bacteria > Patescibacteriota > Doudnabacteria > UBA920 > O2-02-FULL-48-8 > JBLMZV01. The sequence goes on along the minus strand of JBLMZV010000055.1, from coordinate 3,806 downwards.
GGACAGCCAGCCGATAGAACCATTCGAGCTCCCGAAAACCTCCGAAGCGGCCGCAGAAGTGCACGAGGAAATCCCCGGGCACCCGCTTAAGGCCAAGCTTTCCGAAAAAGAAGCCCGCGATGCCATCAACAAGATCCTGAACGGACGTTACGAAGACCCTTCGGAGATGACCGAATTCTTAAGCAATCAAATCGAAGGCCAGGGCTGACGGAAACCGAAATTCAAAACAAATATCAATGCTCGAAGACCCAATCATAATTTTTTACGGATTTTTGCTGGTGGCGGTGCTCATGCTGCTGTCCTCTCTTTTGTATTTGCTCGTCGTACAGGGGTTGCGCCGGAAAACCTGGGCGCCACGGATCCTCAATTCGGTCTTTTTCGAGGTGTACGTGCCCAGGGATCCCGCCGAACCGGACAAGGAGCCCCAAAAAGACCAGAAAGAGATGATCTCGATCGCGGAGCAGTTCTTCTCGACCATCGTGCAGCACGAGGAAAGGAGCCTGACCAGCTACCTGGGTGTCAACGACTACATCAGTTTCGAGATCGCGTCCGTAGGGAAGCGCATCTCTTTCTACATCAACGTGCCCAAAAGACTGCAGCTTCTGATCGAGAAGCAGCTGCACGCCCAATACCCCAAGGCACAGATCGAAGTGGTCAAGCCGTACAACATCTTCGTCAAGCGCGCCAAAGTGGCGGCCGCGGAGCTGGTCCTGCAAAAAAAGAGCGTTTTTCCGATCCGGACCTACAAGAGCATGGAGACCGATCCGATCAACGCCCTGACCAACAGCTTATCCAAGTTCACCGAAACCGAGGGAGCCGCCATCCAGCTGATCATCAGTCCGGCCAAGGACAGCTGGCAGCATAAGCCCAGAAAACTGGCGCTGGAAATCCAGCAGGGCCGCAACCCCAACGTGGTCACTTCGTCTTTCGGCAACCGCGTCCTTCACGAGATTTTCCATCTGTTGGGCGAACTCGTGAATTCCGCGTTCAGCACCAAAAAAAAGCCGGAGATGCAGCCCAGGAACTACGACCCGAGCGGTTTCGACAAGCCCCTGCAGCTTACGCCGATGCAGCAGGAAATCGTGAAGAAGTTCGAAGAGAAAGCCTCGCGGCCGGGCTACCGGTTCAATCTCAGGGTGGTCAGTTCGGCTGCGGACCAGAACGTCTCGGAGATCAACCTCAAGAACATCCTCTCGTCCTTCATGCAGTATTCGATGCCGCCGTTCAACGGATTCAAGGTCCGGCGGCGCAACGTCCAGAAGATAGTGACGGATTACGTTTTTCGCATCTTCCGGCAGAACGACCTGATTTTAAACACCGAAGAGCTGGCCAGCCTCTGGCATTTGCCGACCCGCTTCATGGAAACGCCGAACGTCAAATGGCAGCACGCCAAGACCGCGCCGCCCCCGCATAACGTGCCGACCGAGGGCCTGCAGCTCGGCCGGAGCGTCTACCGCGGCGTGGAAACCAAGATTTTCATGCAACGCGACGACCGCCGCCGCCACGCCTACATAATCGGACGCACCGGCACCGGCAAGACCGAACTTTTGAAGAACATGGCCATCCAGGACATCCGGAACGGCGAGGGCCTGTGCATCGTGGACCCTCACGGCGACCTGGTGGAGGACGTTCTGCAGTACGTGCCCAAGGAACGGGCGGAAGACGTCATTTTGTTCGAACCGTTCGACATGACCAGGCCCCTGGGCCTTAACATGCTCGAGGTCAAGGGCGACGAGCAGAAGGATTTCGCCATCCAGGAGATGATCGCCATTTTCTACAAGCTTTTCCCGCCGGAGATGATCGGTCCGATGTTCGAGCACAACATGCGCAACGTCATGCTGACTTTGATGGAAGACAAGCAGTATCCCGGCACCATCGCGGATATTCCGCGCATGTTCACGGACCAGGATTTCCAGAAATACAAGCTGTCCAAGGTAAAGGACCCGATCGTCCGGGCCTTCTGGGAGAAGGAAATGGCCAAGACTTCGGATTTCCATAAGTCCGAGATGCTGGGCTACCTGATTTCCAAGGTCGGCCGGTTCGTGGAAAACGAGATGATGCGCAACATCATCGGCCAACCCAAGAGTTCCTTCGACTTCCGGAAAGTGATGGACGAAGGCAAGATACTGCTCATCAACCTGTCCAAGGGTCTCACGGGCGAGGTAAACGCCAAGCTGCTCGGCCTGATCATCGTCTCGAAGCTCCAGATGGCTGCGATGTCCCGGGCGGACGTGCCGGAAGACCAGAGGCGGGACTTTTATCTGTACGTCGACGAGTTCCAGAATTTCGTCACGGACAGTTTCGCCACCATCCTGTCCGAAGCCCGGAAGTACCGCCTTAACCTGATCATGGCGCACCAGTTCATATCCCAGCTGAGCATCGAGAAGGAAGGCAGCTCCCTGGGCGATTCACGCATGCGGGACGCCGTATTCGGGAACACCGGCTCCATGATCTGCTTTAGGATCGGCGTGGAGGACGCGGATGTCATGGCCAAGGAATTCGCGCCCGTGTTCAACGAATTCGACGTGATCAACATCGACCGGTTTAACGCCTACGTGAAGCTCATGATCAACGGCACCGCGTCCAGACCGTTCAACATGATGACCTATCCCAAACCCGCCGGCGCCAATCCCGAAAGCGGCCGGCTGATCAAGAACCTTTCCAAGCTCAAATTCGGCCGGCCCAGAGCGGAGGTCGAAGGCGAGATCATGGAACGGACGCAGCTTGGCGCGCCGGCGGTTTCCGGACCGGCGGCGACGGAAAGGACCAGATGACCCGCGAAGAATCAGTCCAGAAAAAACAGGAATACGCCCGCGCTGTCTGCGTTTTTTTGGCGGACGGGTTAAGGTCGAAGCGGATTCCGCTTCAGCACGCGGCCGAAATCGCCGAAAAAGTGGTCGAGAACATCAACCTGATCGATTCCGAGGAGGATTTCCTCAAGTTCATCAAGAACCTGTCCAAGGACTTCGAGGAAATGGTCCGGCTGGAGGACCGGGTGTACCTGAACATGAAGATCGACAAGCGGAAAACGCTGGAAGCCAAGGTCAGGGGCTTCGTGGTCATGCTTTTGCAGTCGGACCTCAGGCAGTCGGTGGAGATACTGGACGAAGCAGTAAAAGGCGAGGCGGACATCGACGCGCTGGGCACGAAATTCCCAAAATTCAGGCAGTACTTGGAGAACCAACCCAATGATTAATCTTTTGGAACGGGAAGCGGGTCTGGAACGGCAGGCGGAAATGGCCGCAGCGGCAGGCTTGGAAAACGCGGAAGACAGGGAAGCCATAGTGCTCGCGTTCGAGCTTGAGGCAGCCGCCGATCCGGAGCGGCCGGGCGATACCATAGAGGCTCTCAAGCAGTTCGCCCTGGAAATCCGCGATTTTTTGGACAAGTTGCGGGCGTGAGGGTTTTCATGATATAATGTTTCCGCGACGAAATCAGCTTTTCCCTGAAACGAAAACATAATTACAACCTATTTTAGGCAAAATGACTGATTGTGGATAATTATACAATTGATACCATTCAGTATGCACGGGTTATAATCGTGTAATATTTTTAAGAAAAGCAAATTAAAAACGAAGATAAAAATATGGATAACATCTCTAACATGGCGTTGATAGCCCAGATGATCGAGTCGGCCGAAAAGAACATCCAATCGGCCAAGCAGCTGTTGCGCGAAATGATGGGCGGACGTCCTGAATCCTCAAGCGAGATCATAAAGAAAGCCCAGGTGCTTTCCGTTTCTGAAGGCGGAAAGATTATCGAGGGCGTTTTCGACGGCCAGAACATGGTCGGTCCGGACGGCAAAC
>JBLMZV010000054.1:0-20368 GCA_050259015.1 Candidatus Saccharimonadota bacterium | reverse complement strand
TGGCGGGCGGCGTTGCGATCTGGGCTCTCAGGTCATTGATGACCTTTTCGAGATCCACGTTCGGACCGGTGATTTCGCGGGTCTTCTCGAACTCCTTCAAGGCGTTGGCCTTATCGTTCTTCTGGAGGTAGATGAGACCCATGGAATAGTGGCCGTTGGCGTGATTCGGGACATACTTGATCAGATCAGAAAACGTCTTTTCCGCGTCAGAGTACTTCTTCTGGTTGAAGGCGATGCGGCCCTGTTCGTAGAGCACGTCCATATTGCCCGGGAACTTATTGACCGCAATGCTCATTTCGTTGCCGGCCTCGTCCATCTTGTTCCAGGTTTCATAAAGTCGCGCCAGCGCGATATAGCTGTCAGGCAGGTCGTCCTTGAGCACAATCGCCTGCTTCAGGGCCTCTTCGGCCTTCTTGAGCATGCTCTCGTCAACCTTGACGAACTTGGACAGCTGGGCGGCGGTCAGACGGCCCGGGGTCGCCGGGTTGAATCCGGCCTTCACCTCGTCGCCATCCGGGACTTCGTTGCCGTTGGAATCGGTGCTGTTCGGGTTGGATCCGAGCTCCCTCTCCATGTCGTCGGCCAAACCGTCATTGTCGCTGTCGGCGCCGGTGCCCGCGATCTTCGGATCGATGGTCTGGGAACCGTTGACGTAAGCCTGCGCCAGCTGGACCAGGAGGATCGGGTTCTTCTCGTCGCGCTTCACGGCCTCGAGCCAGGAGTCGACGATCGCCTTATCGGTGCCGGCGACGGCCAGCGGCCGGATCTGGTTATAGAACTGCGCGCGGGCCGACCAGTTGGAGGATTTGTTCGGGGAATATTTGACGGCGGTGTTGGCCGCAGCCACCAGCTGAGTGATCCAAGATTGGAACTGCTGGACGTTCGGATCCTTCTTGGCCGCTTCTTGGGAGGCCAGGAAGACCAGATTTTGCGCGTAAGCGAGATAATAGACGTCGCGATAGCTGTTCAGGCTGATGGCGCGGGCGAAATCGCCGTTGGCCACCGAGAAGTCAGGATCGTTTTTGGACAGTTCCTTCAGGCCGGAGGCGTATGAGACGTCAGCGGAATAGACCGCCGCTTCGAAGAATACGCCGACCAGAAGCACCGCCAGGATCAGCAGGCTCGCGAACATCCAGGACAGGGCGGAGCGGGGCGAAGCCGAAACGGAAACATCCGACTCGTCCTGCGTTTCCTGCCAATGCGCGACCGCCATGAACATCGCCAGCGAGAACCAGAACAGGAAGTAGAAGGTGGTGTTGAAGAAATAGAAGAAATGCGTCACGTACAGGGTCGCCCAAACCGCGAACAGTCCGAACGCATATTGCCTGCCGGGATGATTGGCGCCGCGGATCAGGAACATCAGGGCGTAGAACAGGAAGATCAGCGAGATGCCCTCGAAGGCCACCAAGCCCAGGATGCCGGTTTCGATCGCGATGTTCCCGATTTCGGAGGACGCCCGATCGAAGTTAAGGCTCCAGACGATGGTCTTGTTGAGGACCTGCGGCTTGATTTCGCCGTAGGCGATTCCCGTAGTTCCCGGGCCGTAGCCCAAGAGCGGTTTGCTCTTTATGGAATTGGCCACGAGGTTCCAGGTGGTGCTGTTGTTGAGCTGGATTTCCTGCGGCACGTTCAGGCGGACGATCTGCCGCGGATTCAGGCTGCCCGGCAGGAACTGAAAAGCGATGAACAGGATGCCGATCACGAGCACGATCATCGGCCGCCAGAACCAGGTCGCCGAAGTTTGGCTATTCACGTTGATGATCAATTCCAGAGCGAGCAGCACGATCATGCCGGCGGCCAGTACGATCCAGGCGATGAAGGCGTTGATCAGAAACAGGATGGCCAGCCCGAGCAGGGTCACGAGGCCGTACCCGAGTTTTCTCCACATCGAAGCGGATCGATAGTTGAGCCAGGCCCACTGCGCCAATACGACCATGATGGAAGAAAAGATCGCGATGGAAGCGAGGCTGCCGATGGAATTAAACGACTGGCCGGACGCGAATGCCCAGTGGAACGGCTTGCCTGCCAGCAGGTTCACGTTTATAAGCTGCAGGAAGCTGTAAAGCATCGCCAAAAATCCGCTGACCATCAGGGTGCCCATCAGCCTCTTGGCGATTTTCTCGCCGCGCACGTTATTGACCACGAGATAGTAAAGGATGATCAGGCTGAGGATGGAGACGAAACTGCCCGTAAACCTCCCGTAGTAACCGAGGAACGACGAGATCTTGTCGATGGACAGGAAGCTCGAGATCAGATAAATCACCCCGAAACCGAGGAGGATATAGTCGAGGGAGGTTTTTACCCAGGACACTTTCCTGGTGGTAAGAATCTTGACCACCCAGACGCCGAGCATTACCACGGCCAGAACGAACAAAAGCGCCTGCTTGTTGAACTCCCGCACTTCGGAAGTGAAGGGCAAGAAAAGCAAGGGCGTCAGGAACACGAGCAGCTGCAAGCAGAGATTCATGAACTTGCCGAAAGCCGAAACGTTGACGGCCTTGCTGCCGGAGACAGAAGTCTCTGAGGGCATATTTCCCGCTCCTTTCTTTAACAAATTAAAATTCATTGTTTTTCTGTTTCCATAAACTTAAGCACTTTTCTGCAAACGCATTATACCACAAATCAAACAAAAATCTAAACATAATGTGGATAATCCGGGATTCTTTACGGCCCCCGGGGAACTTTCAGGATTGGCCAATAAAACCGCGCAAACTTCAAAAAAATTTAAAATTCTTATCTGGGCAAAAATAAAAACCAGGCGAGAGAACCTGGTCTTTATTTTTGGGACCGTCCGCGCCAAGAGGGTCACTGATTTTGGCGACCCATAGCGTGGATAATCCCGGCTTTTATTTCTCGTCCAAAACAAATCTTCGGTGGTTAAGCCTAATGATTTTGCCCCAGGCGGGAAATGACAAAATTTAAAGAGCTTGCAGCCGGATCAGAATTATGACTTGTGCTTTATCTTTGTTTCCAAAAAGTAATTCAACCTGCATATATTATAGCAAAAATTTCCGGCTTTGTCCATAGCGGAATCCTTGGGAAATCCTGCGGTTAAGCCATTCTCGGCGGCCTTTTGAGCAAAAAATAGACTGTGACGCCAATGCCAAGCAGCAGGCCGTTGATCGCCCAGGGCCAGGTCACCGTTCCCTTTCTGGTCGAACCCGAAACAGCGCCCCGGACGTCGGGATTCAGACGGAAAAGCGAAGCTCCCCCGCCCCCCTGGGAAACCAGGAAATAGAAACCTCCCGGTCCGAATTTGGCATCCGTGATTTTCATGCCCTCAGGAAGAGACAGAAGCGGAGTGATGTCCCCGTTCTCCAGATTCACCAGTTCGAGGCCTCCCCCCGAAACCGCCACGCCCCGGTTTCGCAAAAAATTGTCGGGTGAAACCAAAAACGAAAGATATTTTCCTTTCGGCAGGGAGAGGAACGGCTTGGCGACTGCCGCAGGATCGGCCGCGAAGACCCAGGGGCCGGGCACGCGCACTCCCGCCTGATAGTCCGGCCAGCCGTACCAGCCGTTCTTTTCCACGCGCCATATGCTGTCCTGGCCGCCGGGGATCGGACGGCTTCCCCGTTCCTCCATGGCCCGGTCCAATACCCAAACCTGTCCGGAGTCCGCGACGGTGACCTGCGGAACATGAAAGCCCCAGGCGTAAACGCCAAGGGCGCTCCCGTCCGGAGACATATTGTAAACGGCGCCGCTGCATTTCAGGAACCCCGCCGAATTCCCTCTGGAAGCCGGCGCGTTGAACGACATGTAGCTTCCGGTCGTTGCCGTGTCCTGCTTTTTCGCGGTCAAAAAATTGTCCGTCGTCACGTTCAGTCCGGAAAGGTCGGCCTGACGGCACGGCAGATCATGGAGACTGGGCGCGTGGCCAAGCCAGGCATTGTCCGGACCGACGACTCCGGAATTGGTCACGGTGCCCTGACCAAAATAAAGCTTGTCCTGTTTCCCGTCGACCGGAGTGTTCAAATAATCACCGATGGGCAACCCTTGCACCAGATCGACGATCTTGCCCGGACCGATTTTGGAAATCCGGCCGGGGAAAGAAATTATCGTTTCGCCGCCGGCCTCCGAGACGCTCAGGATCTCCCGGGGGATATTTTCTGCGATCGTCTGCAGTCCGCCGTCCGCAAGATTGAGGCGCACCACCCTGGCCGTCTTCCCGTTTCCGGCGAACACCGCGGCGTCGGCCGAAACCGGCGCGAATTTATCCAGACCCGCCGGGACGGAAAATCGTTCCAAATGAAAACCGTCGGGCGCTTTAAGTGTCGGCTCGGCGGCCAGAGCCGGACTTCCCAAAAACAGCAATAAGGTTCCCGCGACTATCTTTCGCATAAAAAAAATTTCTTCCAGATACACGTAAGTTCTGGCTCAACCCAGTCACGCAATCAAGCAGACCAGATTGAGTCAGAACCCGTAATCAAAACTTATACCCGCCTGCTTTTAATTGCCAGAACGCGTTTGATTATAAACGGGAACATTTTGGACGGTTTTTTCGTCTCCATTGCCAACGCATGTGGATTCTTTGTTACATAAATCAAGACCTTCGCTTTTGACGAAGGTCCCGCTGCGATAAAGATCTGAATTTTCAGATGGTTCCCGATCCGGTTAAGGATCCGGAAGTTATTTTCGTAATTTCTTTTCAAGCAAACTTGCCTCTTGGAAAGAAATCGCCGTATTCAATTTTTGGGTAATTTCCCTCACTCCTTCCTCGTAGCTTGCTTTAAGGCAAGTATTAATGAAGTAACTCTATTTTCCCTGACCCGGTGATTTTTCTCAATGGATATTCCGACCAAAACTGCTTTGGCAACCGGCACGAAAATTTGACAGATTATGCACATCGTCGCCTGGCCTTCCCGAAAAAGGGCTTACTTGCCGAAGGCGATGGCGTCGGGGGCGAAATCAGCCGTCCTAAGCAGCAGCCCGGACCGGATCGTGAATTCCCCGTATTTATCGTTAATCCGATCCAGGCAGCCCACCAAGTCCCCTTTTTCCGAAAACAGCGACAGTTGGCGGATTTTCGGCTTCAAGGACCCGAATCTCACGGCCACGTGGGAAACGGGGCTGGAAAAGTCCCAGCCTTTCCATATCTCCAGGACCCGCTGGTACAGCTCCTGTCCCGTCTCCACGGGGTAGCGCAGGGTTCTCGATTTATGGAAAAAGGCGCCGTCCTGAAGCGTGATCGAGCAGGCGACATTGAAGGCCACGTAACCCTCCCCCCGCATCCGCCTGGCCGCTTTTTCCGCAAGGCGCAGTACCGCCGGCCTGATCCGGTTTTTGTCCCTGCTTCGGAAATTCAGCACCCAGGAATTCCCGAACGACTTGGTCTCCTCGAATTCCTCCGACACAGGACTGATGACGTCCCGTTCCAATCCGTTGACGCGCTGCCAGAGATAAAATCCCGGTTTTCCGAACAGCGCGATCAGGTTCTCCACCGGATAGCCCAAAAGCTGGGCCGGACTTGCGATCCCGAGTTTTGCGAGCCGGCGTTCCCACCCGCGGGCCAGCCCCCACAGGTCGGACAGTTTTTTATGCCGGTAGATTTCCGGCAAATTCTCCCGCCAGATTACGGTCAGCCCGTCGGGCTTCTTTAGGTCGGCCGCCAGCTTGGCCAGAAACTTGTTTTCCGCCAGACCGACCGAGCAGGTCAGCCACTCCCCGACTTCCGATTTGATCCGCCGCTTGATTTCCGCCCCCGCCTGAAGCGGATTGATGGCGCAATCGGTAAGGTCCAAAAAGGACTCATCGATGCTGTACGGCTCTATCCGATCGGAGTAGTCGGCGAAAATCCGGTTCAACGACCGGTTGACCTGCCGATACTTGGGCGGATCGGCCCTGACCAGGACGATCTCCGGGCAAATCCGCCTGGCCCGATAGATCAGGGTTCCGGTGCCGATCCCGGCGGCTTTCGCCTCTTTGGAGGCCGCTATAAGGCAGCTTGTCTCGTGCAGCGAGGCGCACACTCCCACGGGACGGCCGCGGAGAGCGGGCAGAGCCTGCTGCTCCACGCTCGCGAAAAACGAATTCATGTCCACCAGCATGATTTTAGGCAGTCCCGGCATAAGCTATTCCACGTAAGTCTCTATGAGCGTCCACTTCAGGGCTTCCGGATCGAACTTAAGCTTGAAGTAGTTGGCGCTGTCTGAGACCGCGAAATAATAGACCTTGGACCGTCCTTCCCTGACGCTATAGGCAAGGTTTATCGTCTTCACCTGAAACTCCCGGTTTTGCCAAAAAAACTGCAGCGGGGTGAGTTTTCCGTCCAAACCCTTGGCCGGGGCTTCGCAAACGCTTAAGACCCGGACCGGTTCGTTGATCTGCTCGAACATCGCTTGCCTTTCTGCCGCCTCAAAATAAAAACAGGGGCCCTTTGTGAGCCGCCTGTTTTTTATGTCGTTTTTGGTACCGGTATCGTAGCCTGCAGGATTCGACCCGTCAAGCTATCGCAGGGATTCGGTCTGACTTCCCTCGTGCGGTCTGGATCACTGCCCGGTCATTTAGAAGAATCCGAGGTGATCGACGTTCCCGCCACCGCCGGCTGATAGGACAGGCTGTCCGCCAGCGCCCTTTGGTTTTCCACCAGCTTTTCCGTGAACATGAACCCGAATACGATCGCGGCTGCGATGGTCAGGGTTCCGATTATAATCCTTGAGTTTCGCATGTGATTCTTTCTCCTTTCCGACCTTTTTTGCGGCTGCGGCAGGCCAGCCCCGACGAATTTGTTTTGTTTCTCATAAAAGCTTAAGTGCCTGATTTATTATACCACATTTCTTCGACAAGGCGTTTTTTATCCCGTATAATTAATCCACATCAATAAGCGGGCAAAAGGCAATTAACGATTACCCGATGCGTCTGCTCATGATCTCTGACCACGCCGACCCCCTGGCGGATGTGGGTGCGAAGGAAGTCGGAGGGCAGAATATTTACGTTCTCTACCTTGCCAAATTCCTAACCAGAATGGGCTTGTTCGTCGATGTCTATACGAGATGGGACCGGAAGAACAAAAAGGAAGTCGTGGAAGTCAACAGCCGCTTTAGGGTAATCAGGGTGAAGGCGGGTCCCAAGGGCTATATGCCGCGGGACAACTTCCTTAACGTCACCGCCGAGTTCTCCGACAACGTGCTGAAACGCCTGAAGCGGGACGGGACGGAATACGACCTGATCCACACCAATTACTGGTTCTCGGGAGTCATCGGGCTTGCTCTTTCGAAAAAACTCCGCCTGCCCCAGGTCCATGTCTATCATTCCCTCGGGCAGATCCGGTTCGAGACCCTGAACCGCTACAAGCAGCAGAGCGCGGACTCCGATTTCTTCCGGAAACGGACAGCGGCCGAAAAACAGATCGCCAAAGAAGTGGCCGGGATTATCTCCACCAGCCCGGTCGAAAAACAGATCATAAAAAACCTGTTCGGGATATCGGGAGACAAGATAGAGATGATTCCGATCGGGGTGGATACCGAAATATTCCACCCGGCCAAAAGCGCCGGCATCCGGCGGCAGATGAACCTGTCCGAAAAAACCAAGCTGCTGCTTTACGTCGGCCGCCTGGAATGGCGCAAGGGCATCGGGACCCTTCTCTACGCTTTCGCGAAAGTGCTCGAACGATTCCCCGACAGCAGGCTGCTCGTCGTCGGCGGCGGCACCACCAAGGCCGCCCGAAAACTCGAAGAGGCGGAACGGGAACGTCTGGCCGGGATCGCCAGCCAGCTTAAGATCGAAGACAAGGTGAAGTTCGTCGGCTCCATCAAACAGAAAAGACTGTACCGCTATTACAACGCCGCCGATGTCTGCGTGGTCCCCTCCTACTACGAACCTTTCGGCATCGTACCCCTTGAAGCCATGGCCTGCGGCACGCCCGTCGTCGCCTCCAGGACCGGCGGCCTCAAATACACGGTTCTCGACGGCCGGACCGGCTACCTGGCCACGCCCCGAAATTTCGGGGAATTGGCCGAAAAGATCGGGAAGGTGCTTGCGCGCGGCAAGGAGCGCTACTCCCCCGATTGTCTGGCGCGGATCAGCGAGCAGTTTTGCTGGACGCAGACCTCCAAACTCTATCCTCCTTATTTCCAAAAATTAATCGACGAAATCCGCAAATGAAAATCGCTATCGTATCCCCGTTCGAGGAACGCGTGCCCCCGGCGAAATACGGAGGCACCGAGCTGGTCATCCATAACATCACGGAAAATCTGGTGCGGCTGGGGCATGACGTGACCCTGCTGGCTTCCGGCGACTCCAAGACTACCGCCAAACTCGTCCCTGCCTTTCCGAAAGCGCTGCGGGGACAGCCGAAACTCGCGGACATGAAATTCCGCGATGCCTACAAATTCATGGGCCTCGGCATCGTTTCCCAGTATCTCGCCGCCAACCGGTTCGACATCATCCACAACCACATCGGCTGGCGGGTCCTGCCGTTCCAGTCGTTGTTCGCTTCACCGGTCGTCACGACCCTGCATGGCCCTTTGGATCTGCCGTATCAGCAGGAGGTCTATGGCCGGTACCGGGACGCGAACTACGTCAGCATCAGCTTAAGCCAAAGGCGGGGGTTCCCGAAGATGAATTTCGTGGCCAATGTCTATAACGGCATCGAAGTGGAAAAATTCCGGTTCTTCCCCAAACCGCAGGACTACTTCGCCTTCCTGGGCAGGATGTCCCCCGAGAAAGGCCCGCTCCAGGCCATCGAACTCGCGAAAAAGACCAAAAGCAGGCTGATCATGGCCGCCAAGGTCGACACGGTGGACCAGGCCTACTTCAAGCAGAAGATCAAGCCCCTGATAGACGGCAGGCAGATCAGGTTCATCGGGGAAGTCGGCCACGCCGGCAAAGTGAAGCTCCTGGGAGGAGCCAAGGCGCTCCTCGCGCCCATCCAGTGGGAAGAGCCGTTCGGGCTGTTCTTCGTGGAGGCCATGGCCTGCGGCACCCCCGTCATCGCGATGAAACGCGGTTCCGTCCCGGAAATCATCGTCGACGGAAAAACCGGCTTCGTCTGCACGACCGTCGCCCAGGCCGTTTCCGCGGTCAAGAAAATCCAGTCAATCGACCGCCTGGCCTGCTTCGAGCACGTCAACAACAAATTCTCGGCCGCGAAAATGGCTGAGGATTATCTGAAGGCCTACCGGAAAGTGATAGAGGCCGCGAAACCGGGCGCCGCTCAGGCCGTTAAATTGGGTTCGGTGCTGGCGATATGATTGACTAAGGATTGCTTGCGGTACGGTTTTCTGCTACAATATCAAAGGAAATCGCCTTGCGAAGCTGAGGCTATTTTCTTTAGTGCTCCTCGTGAGTACTTGGTCGACTCGCTAAGCATTAAGAAAGGAAACACAATGAGCGACGAAATGACTACTCCGGTCACTCCGGCGACCGATGCTCCGGCTACTGAAGCCACTCCGGAAACAACTCCGGAAGAAACCGCTCCTCAGGCCTAAGCAATTAAAAAAGCACTTCTTATGAAGCGCTTTTTTATTTTGCTTTTTTATTCGAACCGGATCACGACGATCTCGGGATTGGCGCCCACCCGCATGGGCAGGCCCCAGGTGCCCGTTCCGCTGCTGGTGTTCACCGCCATGTCCTTATAACGCTTGAAGCCGTAATCGAACCCCTTGAACACCTTCCTGGTTATGGCCTTGTTGGGCCAGACTTGCCCGACGTGGGTATGGCCGGAAAGCTGGAGGCTGATGCCGAAGGATTCTGCGGTGGCCAGCAGGTCGGGGGCGTGCTTAAGAAGGATGCTGGGTTTGGATCTGTCTATTTTAAGGTCGCTTAAGATCTCGTGGTAACGCATCTTGTTTTCGGAATCCTTGTAATCCACCCCGACCACCTGGATCCCGTCTATGTCCACCATCTGATTGTCCAGGATGTTTATCTTAAGCTCCTTTATCACGGACAGGAACTTGTTCTTATCGTTAAACTCCTCGTGATTGCCCGTGATGAAATAGGTGCCCTGCGGGGCGTTGAGCTTGGCCATCGGGCCGGCCAGCCTGGGATAATCCCCCGCCACGCCGTCGAACAGATCGCCGCCGATGAACACGATGTCGGGATGCTGCTCGTCGATCAACGCGGCCACTTTGCGGCTAAACGCTTCGCCCCTTACGGCTCCCAGATGCAGGTCCGAAGTCCAGACCACGGTCTTGTTTTTCCAGGCATCAGGCAGATTCGGCAGGCTGACATCGATCTTCTTGACCCGGATTTCCCTGGCATTGATTATGCCGTACGTCCCGGTCGCTACGGCCGCGGCGATCAGGACCGCCGCGAAGATCCGGAAGTCCACATGCCATCCGATCAGTCCCGCGACGCCGTACAAAAACCACAGGAGGACGACCGCCCAGGCGAGATAGTAAAAAAAGCCCAGCCAGCTCGAGGCGATCACGTAGAACAGCTTAACGAATTGGTTGTGGTATTTAAAAACCAAAAGCGACGCCAGGACGAAACTTAACGACAGGACGGTCAGGCCTATCCTCATCCCCATTATCACGGCAGGGTTGGTGATATCCAAAAACCGGATAACGGTCCGGTACAGCAGCCAATGGCCAAGCAGCAGCAAAGACTGCATCAGGACGATTACGAGGATGAACGCGTACATAAGGTTTGGGGGTTAATTTCTATCCGCCATCACGGGAACCGGGTCTTTTTCGGGCTGAAGAGCCTCAAGTTCCGCGACGCGGGCCTCAAGCCGGAAGAGCTTCAACCTTCTTTTGAGCATGTAGACCATGGCCAGAAGGGTCAGGACCACCGCCACGATATTGATGCCGTTGAAGACCTGCAGGGTCTCGGCCTTGAGATACGTGATGGCTCCGGACCAGAGGGCGAATTCATCGATCACCAGCCCGAGGCCGATGCCGTAGATCAGGCCGGTCGCTTTCTTGGGCAGGGATATGCCGAGGATGAGCTCAATGAAGCTTAGGGCCACGATAACCACGTTGCCATAGACGAAATGGTGCAGACGGTAACCGTTGATATTAAGAAACAGGGATTTCGGGAGGTCTGCGGTCCTGATGACCATGAAGCCGATTATCCGAGCGGCGATGACGGTAACCATGAACGCGAGGATCGTATAGAACAGGGGCTCCGACCAGACGGAAATTTTCTTTTGCATTTCTTGAAGCGTTAAATCCCTTTAATCATACCAAAAAAGCCCAAAAAAACAAAAAGACAGCCCAAAAGCGCCTGACCTTTAGGACAGCCGACGCTATTTCCGGCCGGCGTAGGTCTCTTCGATTTTTTTGGCGACCTCAAGGTCGCGATCCGTCACTTTACCTCCCGCATCATAGCGGGTCAGCTCGAATTTGATTTTGTTGTAGAAGATATGGACGTCGGGATGATGGTCCATCGTTTCAAAATAAGCGACGAGGGAGTTGATGAAACTCAGGGAGTCCACGAAGTCGGTGAAGGCGAACTCCTTCACGAGCTTGTCGTCTCCATAGGACCAGCCGGGCAGCCTCTCCAGGGCCTGCTTTATGGCATCTTCCGAAAGCGGTGTCGGTTTTTCCATAGTTTTATTGGTTACTGTTTCGGCATGTTCAATTCCAACCGGATGTCATCGGTGCCGTCGAATTGCCGGTCAGGCAATCCCTCCATCAGCTGCAGAAGCTCCTCGGGAGCCCCGCGCTGGCTGGCGTGGGCGATGATCTCGTCCCTGCTCGCCGGATAAGGCACGCCTTCCAGAAAAGACTCCAGGTCATAAGCCTGATCTTCCAGCTCCTCGGTTTCGTTTGCATCGGGCATTTTTTTGGGGTTAATGTCGAAGCTTACTATGGCATTCCCCGGGAGCGGGCGCAATCAGCGGATGAACCAAAAACCTATTCCGAAGTCTTGCCGTCGAAGTGCTCTTCATTAGCCTCGGCTTCAGCCTTTGTCGCGCGTACGGTCCCGTCCTTGTGGTTCGCCGGGCTGTAAATGGTATACAGCTTCAGGTCCTCGGTTTCGGAAACGTTTATGACATTGTGCTTGGCTCCCGCCGGGACAATCACGGCCGAGCCGTCCTGGATATCGTGCGCCGAACCGTCGATTATCACCTGTCCCTGACCCTTTTCGAACCGGAAGAACTGGTCCACTTCCTCATGCACCTCTTCCCCGATTTCTTCCCCGGGCTTGAGGCTCATGAGCACCAGCTGCGAATGCTTGCCGGTATAGACCACCTGGCGGAAGTTGGAGTTCCCCAAAGCCGCCTCTTCGATGTTGTTTACGTAACCTTGCATGGTTTTTATGATTAATTGCTCGTTGAGTTAATTATACCTTAACGCAAGCTTTGGGCAACTGTTCAGATAAACGACTAATTCATTTTCTGCCGGGCCCGGAGTAAGAATACGGCATGAAATATCTCCTTTGTTTAGGCCTGATTCTTTCGGCCGCCGTCATGGCCCCGCGTTTTTCCGCGATCGCGCAGACGTCCCCGGCTGGGCAGGCCTCGATACAGCTGACCGACGACGCCTTCGGTCCTGCCAATCTCAACATCCTGGCCGGCACTGCCGTGACCTGGACCAACCAGGGCATGCACACCCATACCGTCACGTCGGACTCCGGGGCCTTCGGAAGCGGAAACCTCAGCCCCGGCCAGCAATTTTCCTTCACCTTCAACAGCCCGGGAATCTACCCGTACTACTGCAGATTCCATGGCGCTGCCGGAGGGATCGGCATGTCGGGCGTAATAACCGTGGTCGCATCCGGCCAGCCATCGCCTGCCGCAAGCCAGCCGGGCAACTCCCGACCGGAATACCGCGCCCCGCAGACCGGGACATCAATATGGCTGGTCGCGGGATTGGCTTTCGCCGCAACCGCGGTGTTCGCGGCCTTAAACAAGACAAGCTAACCCTTCCAGACGCCTGCAAGCTGCATCATCAGGATGAATTCTCCCGTGTGATAGCCGGTGTGGTCGATTATCTGCAGCACCTCCCTAAGGACCGTCTGGCCTTCGCCCCAGGCGATGGCTTCGGTCAGGCCGATGCCCTTATCCTTGACGATTGCCCTTAGGGTCTCCGCGTCTTCCCGGTAATACTTAAGGGTTTCTTTCCACATCGCGGAAGTGGCCTTAAGTTCCGGGTCCGGCCAGTAATCTCCCGGCCAATCCCTCTCCTGATAGTCAGGGTCAAGGATAAAATCGAGCATATCGCGCTGCGTGAGACGGATATGCTCCAAAAGCGCCCACAGGGTGTAGGGCAGGTTTTCCGGTCTGTAATTGATGAATTTCAGGGTCACCACCCTTGCCGCCTCGATCAGGGACGCGTGGGCCCAAGCGGCGCCCAGGTACGCGGCAAGCTCCGAACGGACCATATCTTCGTTTTCCATAAAGACAGCTTGAAGTGCTGCTTCATGGTAACCGTCCGAAGGGGTTTCGAAAATTGGATTAAGCGACAAAAAACTGCCGCGATTTCGCGGCAGTCGCAACCCTCGTCACTGCACCAGCTCTTGGATGTCCTGCGGCTTAATCTGCTGGATCTGGCTGGTATCGACGCCGCTTCCGGAGAGCATCAGGCTTGCGGTTATCCAAATCAGGAAAATCGAGGCTATAGTCAGCCCTATGCAGATATAGGCCGCTTGTTTCCCGTCGTCCTTCCCGCTTACGTAGAACCTCAAGGCAAACAGCAGGCCGAAGGGCGGCAGGGCCAGGGATACCAGATAGGCCCAGCGTTTCTGGTTTTGAGGCAGCAAATTCGCGTTCTGGTTTTCCAGAAGGCTGACCATCAGGCCGGCCACGTCGATGTTCTTGTCTTTATCGGCGAGCGCGCGGTATTGGGCTAAACGCGCTTCAATTTCGCGTTCGTTGTCCATCTTCAAAAGTTAATTGCCTGCCTGCATTATAGGTTCAAAAAAACCGGCAATCAAACCGCAGGTTGTAAAGCGGGAAATTGCGGAGTAAAATGGAAGCGTAGCCTAATTCATCCAAACATGGCCAATATCCTGATTGCCGACGACGATCCGATCCTCATGGATCTCTACCGGCTCAAATTCACCAAAAAAAACCACGTCGTGCGCCCGGCGCCGAACCGGGAAGCGCTCTTCAAGGAACTGAAAGGGCAGAAACCGGATATCATACTTTTGGACCGGCGGCTCGGCGAATCCGACGGCCTCGAGCTCTTAGCCGAAATCCGGAAGGAAGACCAAAGCAAGTCCGTGCCCGTGTTCATGCTGACCAACATGGAACCGTCGGCCGAAGATATAGCCACCGTCGAAAAGCTCGGTCCTGCCAAATACTTCATCAAGGAGCGCGTGGATCTCGACGACCTAAACAAAGTGATCGAAGAAACCGTAAAGTAAACAAAAGACCCCCGGGAAGGGGGTCTTTTTTTATTTCTTGAGTCCGGGCGTAAGGGGTTCGGGAAACAGCGGCTTGCCGTCCTTCACTTCAATGTTCAGGATCTTGCACACCCGTTTGACCAGCTCGTTTAGATCGATGCTCTTATGGAAATAGTCCTTGATCCACATCTCTTTGGCCCACTTTTCGCCTTCCATGGACAGGTCCTCGTTGGTCAAAAACGCCACCGGAATATTCTTGGTCGGCTCCTCCTGGTGCATCCGCTGGGCCAGAGCATAGCCCGAGATGCTGGGCATCCGGACGTCGAGCAGGATGAGGTCCGGCTGGAACCGCCTGGCCATCTCGCGCCCGATCTCCGGATTGGTCGCGTACATTATCTCGAAGCCGGCCGTGGCTAATTTCGCTCCGAACAGCCGTTCGGTCAGCGGATCGTCATCGATCAGGAGGATGTGATATTTTTTGTCCATGTTGTTATTTGTCGCTTAATGGTAACGCGAAACTGAAGGTGGTGCCCTGCCGTTCCTTGGGGATCGATTCTCTGGTCGCATCGCCTTCGGACGCGACCGTGATCCAGCCGTGCATCTTCTCCAGCAATTCCTTGACGATCCACAGTCCCAAGCCCGTGCCCGGGATTTCTTCGGTCCCCGGGCTCTTGATCCGGTAGAACTTCTCGAACAGTTTCTTCTGATTCTCCGCCGAAATCCCGATGCCCTGATCCTTCACGTGAGTGACGAGCAGGCCGTCCTTGATTTCGTGGCTGACCCGGACTTTGCCCGAGCCCAAGGTGTACTTGACGCTGTTGCTTACGAGGTTCATGGCGATCTCCTTCACCTTGTCCGGATCGCCCAGCACGGCCGGCAGCTGCGTCTTGTCGTACAGAAGTTCGATGTCTTTCTCCTTCGCCGCCGGTTTGAACTGGGTCAATACCTGGTCGAATATCTCCGTCACGTCCATCGGCTTGACCTTGATCTCGATCTTTCCGGAATCGGACCGCGCTACGGCAAGCAGATCCTCCACCAGCTTCTGCAAATTCTTATTGGCCTGATCCACCGGATCGAGCATGCTCTTAAGCTGCGGCTCGATCGGACCCGCATCGCCTCCCATGATCATCGAAAGATAGCCCTTGATCACGGTAACGGGCGCCCGGAGTTCGTGGGCGGCCACGAATACGAATTCGTTTTTCAAATCCTGCAGGCGCTTTAGTCCAAGCGCCATCCGGTTGAAAGCCTCGCCCAAATCCTGCAGCTCGTCATGGGAATCTATGATGACCTTCCGATCGAATTCGCCTTTCTCGATGTCCGCGACGCCGGCCTCAAGCACCTTGATCGGCTTCACGATCCGCAGGGCCAGGAAGAAACCGATGAACAGGGTGCCCAACAGCACCAGTATGACCGCGAAGATGGTCTGCCGCTCCACGGTGTTGACCACCTGGTCGGCGTCCGAAACCGGCCATTCCGCCACCAGCCGGCCCTTGATAGTCGAGAGCTGCCGGTTCATCCCCACCACCGGCTCCCCGAAGCTTGTGTATCTTTCGAGTTCGGGATTGTTCCTGATCTTAAGCGGGGTGCCGGCCTTGAGGCCGCCGCCCCGGCTTTGGGCGAGCAAAAAGCCGTTTTCATCCTGCAGATAAAGGTAACCGGTGTTGCCGAGACGGCTGACGTTGATCAATTTGGGAAGCGTCGAAAGCCGTATCTCGCCGGTTAGGACCGAAATCACCGCCGGCTTTACCCCCTCTTCCGTCGGGGTGTTTTTGACCGGCGCGGCGATGGTCACCATCGGGCCTTTTTGCGTGTAGTAGACGGGGCCGATATAATTCCGACCGGCCGCCGCTTCGATGAATTTCGGAAGCTTGCTTTGATCGGTCAGTTCCGACCGGTCCAAAAATTCGCCCGAACCGTTATTGACGATGACGGAGGTTTCCCGGCCGTAATTGCCTTCGGCAACCGAGATGAACGACACCTCGGTCAATTCCGGGAATTGCACCAGCATCTGGTCGAGGATAAGCTTCTGGTCCTGCAGCGAGACGTCAGTCGTCTGGTTGTACGTCACCTGGACCTGGAACGTTTCCATGTAGCGCGAGATGGCCGCGTCGATCTGCGACGAAGTCTCGTCTAAGAGGGTCCGCTCGATAGCCTGCACGTCGAGCTTATGGAAATAATCCAGGATATAGATCGCGGACACCCCCAAGACCACCAGCGGCACGACCGCGGTCACGAGCATGGTATAGAGGACTTTAGCCTGCAGCCTGCCTCGATTTTTGAGCCAGTTGAACATAATAAATCAGTTGACGGATACGCCCATCGCCTTAACGGTCAGAGGATCGATGTAATTGGTGGGCAGCGGCCTTAGGCGCCCGCGCCCCATGATGTCGTTGGAAGACGGCTGGTCCGTTTTCGGATCGTACTTGTCCGACAATCCGATGGCATGGCCGAACTCATGGTAAAACAGGCTCGATCTGAAATTGCGGTAGGCGGGATCGGACAGGAAGGTTCTCGACAGGATCATCGCCCCCGGACTGCCCGCCGCGCCCACGCCTTCATACACTATCGCCGTCACGTTATATCCGCCGTTTTCCGTCTTGATAAAATCCGGGAACCGCCTCTCCAGCTCCGGCGCGATACGCTTCAGGCCCTCGGGGTTGCCGTAGTTGGTGTCTGCCGTGTCGTAATAGAAGTTGTCGCGCTCCAGGACCACGGGAGCGGAGTAGATTTCCGGCACGATATGCGAAGCGTAATGGAATTGGTTGGCGTGGAAGTCCGGCAGATCCTGGATCGCGGTCTCAATCTCCGACCGCCAGTCCTTGGGAATGTCCCGGACCTGGTTTTGCGGCACGGCATAAAAAATCCGGAGCCGGATTTCGGAGAGCTTGATCTTCTCATCCGACTCGAAGTGTGGCTGCGGCGGCTGAACAGAACCGCCGCCGGTGTTCCGGTCGCGGAAAAAAAGAAAACCTATCGCCGCCAAAAAAACCAGGCAAACGGCGGCTGCGTACCAGGCGAGTCTTTTCGCCATCGTTTATTGGCCGATTAATTGATTGAGTTTGCTGCGGGTGGCGCTCCGAACCCAGCCGTCGGCGGTTCTCAGCTTGTCCGCCTTGTAGGTTTCAGCCGGATAGCTGTTCTGGAACTTCTGGACCGCTGATTTGGTGATCGTACCGAAGTAGCCGGTGGGCTTGGCCGCAAACATCCGCTGCGATTTCAGGAAACTCTGGAGGACCGTGACGTCGCTGCCTTTCTGGCCGAGCTTAAGATCGCGGGTAAGCTTCCCTGCCGATGCTGTTGCCGGCGCTTCCTGGCTCCCCATGTATGACTTGGCGGACATGGTTTCCTTGTTGACCGACTCGTTGCCGGCCGGATCGACGGCCTTGACCAGGTAGTAATAAGTCTTGCCCAAGACCACCCCGCTGTCGACGTAGGCTTCGGAAGTGAGGCTGTTGGCGATCAATGCGCCTTTGTCCTGCGCCCTGTCGGCGCGGAAGATCTTGGTGTACTTGAAATCCTTCACCGGGTTCTTCCAGGTGAGGTAAACCGCCCCGGTGTTTAAGGCCGAAGCCTTCAGGGAGGCGGGCGCCAGCGGCGGCGTGGTGTCCGCCGGCATGACGATGGCGAACCGGGTCAGGTGATTGACCCAGGCGACCACGCTGTTGTTTTCGGTATCGACCGTATAATCGCTGATCGGCACCCAGGTGTCGGCCTGTTCATCGTAATAGCTCGGCTTCAGGGCTTTCTCATCGATGCCTAAATTGACGACGCCGGTTTCGTTGTAAGGGATGCGGATTTCGACGGAAGCGCCGAAGGTCGTGATCTTTTGGCCGGTGCCGTTATCGGTAACGGTGACGTCGTAAACGGTGGAGATGGGAACTTTGGTCGCCTGCGCCGGCGCTTCCAGAGTCGGTTTGATTTCCAGGGTGATGGATCCCCCGCCCGCCGCAGGCTGACCGGCCGGAACCGCCACGAAGGCGCCGTCATCGGTCTTGGCATTTACGGCGCTGCCGGCGCTGGCAGTCTGAACAGCCGGCGCGATCGCGGAAGCGACCCTTACGAGCACCGGATCGAACGAGGCATCGGCCGTACCGACCGTTACCGCGGTCTCCGCAGCCTTATATGACCCGGCTGCGGTTTCCTTGGCCGCCCCTACATGCCAGCCGGTTTGTGGTTTGACCATGAATGAGTAGCTGCCGTCCGATCCCGCTTTGACGGAAAGCGAGTCGCCGCTTTCGGACCAGGCCCAGACGAATGCGTCTGTGGCCGCGCCGCTGTCCAGGCGGGCGATGCCTTTAAGCCTAAGAAGCGATCCGGACCGCTGTTCGAACATGAATTTCAATTCCTTGGAATCCGCGTTGGCGATGTCCAGAGTCTGCGCCGCCGGATTGATATAGCCCGAATCCGAGCCGATGTTGGCCTGGACCGTATAAACGCCGGAAGGCAGGGTGAAGGTCGCGGTCCCCAGACTGTCCGTCTTGTGCCCGGCGATAACCGCGGCTCCTCCCTCCACCGTCACGAATACGTTCGGCAAAGGTTCGTTTGCGGAGTTGACCGCGGAAACCCGGATGTTCGCGCTTACCGGCTGGACTTCGGTCGCCTTAGCCTCGATCGTCACGTTCGCGGAATTGGAAACCGCGGAGTATTTAAAATAGCTTCCCGCGGCACCCGAAAAAGATTGCAGGCGAAAAGAGTAAGGGCCCGGCGTCAGATCGGAAACGGTATAGGATGTGACGTTCGGTCCCACGTTGCCGATGTCGGTCCATAAGGGGCCGCGGTATAGTTTGAATCCTGTTTCCTCGGCGGAGTTGTCTTTCCAATTAAGCCTTACCGAATTGCCGCTTACGGTTGCGGTCAGGTCGGACGGAGGCAGCGGCGCGGTACCGGTCGGAGTGCCGGTCGGCGCCGGGGCGGTGACCGTAGAAGTCGGATCAGTCGCCCTGGTGGTATTCTGCTGGTCCCCAGTCGTGGAATTCTCGTTGGTCGGAGAGGTCGCGCCGCCGACGGTCACCGTAAAATCATTGGATAAGCCGGAATACAGCGGGTAGCCGCCGTTTATCTGGTTGAAGGCCTGCACCCGGTAAACGTAAGCGCCCGGCTGCCTGGAGTCGACGAAAGTCGTGACGTTGGCCCCGACGTTCCCGATGTCGGTCCATACGGGGCCGCGGTAGACTTTAAAGCCGGTTTCGTTGGTGGAGTTGTCGGTCCAGGTCAGGGTGACAAGATTCGAATTGACAGCCGCAGTAAGACCCGACGGGCTGCTTGGCGTCGAATAGGATCCTGAGCCGGTGCCGGTCGTGCCCGAACCTCCACCTGAACTGCCGGTGCCGGTCGTGGTGCTGCCGCCGCCGTCCCCTGTCCCGCCGCCCGTTGCCGTACCTACCGTAACCGTTATTTCCGGGGAGGGCGCGGAATAGAGAATATTGCCGGGAGCGCCGGAGAAGGCCTGGACTTTATAGGTGTAGGTTCCGGGCGAGCGGCTGGAGTCCACGAAAGTGGTGACGTTGGGGTCGACATTGCCGATATCGGTCCATAAGGGCCCACGGTACATCTTGAATCCGGTTTCGTTGGTGGAGTTGTCGGTCCAGGTCAGGGTGACGCTGCTGCCGTTGACCGTAGCCGTAAGCCCCGAAGGATCGTTAGGCCTGCTGTAGTAAGTGACTTCCTGGGCCTGCGCGTTTAAATAAAAAGTGAACGCAAAAATCAGGGCAATGCAAAAACAAAGCCTCGAAAATTTTTGTTTTGGTTTCATATGCGATTTTAATGCTTAAGTATATTATACCACATATTCCGAAATTTTACAAGCGCAAGTCTTTTCGACGCTTCCGTTGTCGCCTCCCCCAAATCCAAGCCTGATTTAGGCCGGTTGATTTGTTTATCCACCTAATCGGTCCTCTCTTGAAATTTTTAACGATAATCGCTCCCGTTTTGCTTGTCCACGGAGGACTAATCGCCATTTCCAAAGTCTTTTGCTTAGGGTTATCATTTCCATTGCAAACCCTAATGCGACCCTCCATGAAGGAAGAGAAGATGAGCAACTGCCCCGTCTGCCGGAAGCCGATCCTAAACTGCGGCTCCTTCACCGCGCCGGCAAGATTCAACATCCGTTGCCCATGGTGCCAGACCACGCTCCACA
>JBLMZV010000053.1:0-3268 GCA_050259015.1 Candidatus Saccharimonadota bacterium | reverse complement strand
GTCTTGCGACCTTAAGCCCCAAAAGGCTAATCCAACGAGCTTAAGCGCTTAATGACCCTCCCCCGCCTGTCGATTCGTCGACGGGTTTTTTTATTCGCAAAAAAACGGCCCGGAAGACCGTGTTTGACACTGACTAATGTATGGTTTTCTTTTTTCGGAACGAATTGACCACGAGGACCAGATACATCCTAAGGTCGATCCCGAGATAGACGAACAGGTTGAACAGCCAGAAACGTTCCGCGGCGTAATGCTTACGGTAAAAGAGCTTCATGGCGACGTGGGCCATGCGGATGGTCCTGAAAGGTATCAGCTGGGACGAGCCGTATTTGAAATGCGTGATCGAAGCCGCGGGGAAGTAGATGATCCTGTACCCGGCCTCCTTGATCCGCCAGCACCAGTCCAGATCCTCGCCGTACATGAAGAAATCCTCATCCAGCATGCCAACCCGCGCGATCGCTTCCCGGCTGACCATCATGAAAGCTCCGGTGACCGCATCCACATCCGCTTCCCGGTCGATCGGCGACTCGATGTTATAATCGCTGAACCGCCGCAGGCCGAACAGCCGCAAAAAGGAATTCCATGGGTTAGGAAATTTGCGGCGGCAGGCTTTATCCAAACTCCCGTCCGGCAAAAGCACCCGGCAGCCGAGCGCCCCGATTTCCGGATGGCCGGAAAACCTCTTCAGGCAGAGATCGAACGTATCGGGCCGCACTTCCGTATCCGAATTGAGCAGCAACACGAAATTCCCTTTCGCCTGGCGGATGGCCGCGTTGTTGCCTTTGGAAAAACCGAGGTTGGCGTTATTCTCCACCAGTCCGGCCTGAGGAAATTCGGACCTGATCATTTCCTGGCTGCCGTCCTTCGAACCGTTGTCCGAAACGATCGCTTCGACCCGGAACTGCGTGCGCGAACCGAAAACCGACCGCAGGCATTTGCGGGTCAGGTCTTTGGTGTTGTAGTTCAGGATGATGACGGACAGATCCATATAGCTCTTGAATTATATGCCTATTCCTGATAAAATGCAGCAATCAAGGAGGACAAGGGTTATGTGCATGAACATCACGGCGCCTGCCAGACTGACCAGGCCGTTCGGGATCCGCGAGTTCCCGATGGACCGGAAGGAAATCCTCTTGGAGGAGCCCGGACTCGCGGGAGCGGTGAACAGCCTCACCGACGAGGAGCTCAACGCACTGCAGTTCAGGAACCCCTCGGACCTCAGCCCGGAGTACCGCGCGATCGTCACGGCGGCCATGCTCGCCCACCAGCGGCACCGGCTCTTCTCGCCGGAAGCGCTCCTGCGCCGGGAGCACGAGAAGGATTAACAAACAGTCCCCTGCCCCCAGTTCCCGCCTAACGGTTTAGGCGGGTTTTCTTTTTTCCAGATCCCAAAATTTTGCCCGCGCCCCGGGGATCAGCCGGAAAAGTTCCGGAATCACCTTCAGCGTCGAGGGTTCGAACAGCAGCAGGTAAAGAAACATCAGCTTCTCGCGCAACAGGAAAACGGGATGCGGAAAACGCCGGTTCTTCAGATACATCAGGATGTGATTGCGGTAATTCAGGCGGCGGATGAAAGCCGGAATGGTTTTATGGTGCCTGACGAAATGCCAGAGGTGCAGGTAGCCGCCTTTGGACTGCCCGGCCGTCCGGCCGTGAAAAGCCAAAGCCTCCGGGACGTAGACGTTCCTGTAGCCCAGGCGATTGAGGCGCCAGGACAGGTCCACGTCTTCCCAGTACATGAAAAAGTCGCTGTCGAAATATTCGCATCGTCCGGAATCGCAGTACCTGATCCGCTCCAAGGCGCTTTTCCTGTACATAGGGCCCGCCCCCGATACGCCGAACACGGACGTCTCCCGGTCGTATTGGCCGCGGTCTTCCTCCAGCTGGCCCCGGTCCTTGGCCCGTCCGGAGCTGCCCATGACGATGCCGGTCGAGTCGATGATTTTCGTCTTGCTTTTGGTCATGAAATCGTAGCGCAAAAGCTTGCCGGTTGCCGCTCCTACTTTCGGGTCCGCGAACGCCTGGAGCATTTTCTCGATATAGTCCGGCTCAAGCAGCAAATCGTCGTTCACCAGCTGGATGAATTCCCCGTTCGCCGACCGGATGCCGATGTTGTTACCCTCCGAAAAACCGGCGTTGTAGCCGCTTTCGATGATCTTCACGGCGGGATACTTCTCGCGGATAAGCTCCATAGACCCGTCCCGGGAGTCATTGATCACGGCCAAGACCTCGATATCCTTATGTGTCTGGCCGAATATCGCGTCGAACACGGGTTCGATGAGATGAACCTTATGGTACGGGATGGTGATGACGCTTACTTTAGGCATGAATGTTACGGGAATAATACCGAAATACCTTCCGACAGGATTTTTTCGTACTGGGACAGTTTTCCTTCAAAGCAATGTTCCGCTTGGGGCACGACCATCAGCCTCTTCTTGGTTCCCGGAATCGCCTGGAACAATACGGATTGATCCTTAAAGGGACAGTGCTCGTCGTCGCTTCCCACTATTTGCAATACCGGCATAACGAGCCTGCCCGCGACTGACGCCAAATCGTACTTTAGCCGATCCCGCATATGGCTCCAGGGCAACCTCTCACCGATGTCGTCGATCAGCCATCCCGTCTTTTGCCAAGCCTCCATATTGTTACGGTAGAACTCGCTTTCACAGCTCAGTTTTCCGGAGATCACAGAAGACAGCAAAATCAGCCCAGCCACCCGGTCTGGATTGCTTTCTGCATAAACGCCGACCGTAATCCCTCCGAGGCTGTGTCCGGTAAGATAAAAAGGCTCCTTAAACCAAAGCTGTCCCCTCGCCCAGGCCAGGACATCCTCCAAATCCGAAAGATAGCCGCTTACCGTAATATCCTCGTATCGGCCGCCGCTCTTACCCGTGTTGTATGGATCGAAGCTTAAGACGGCGAACCCTGCCTTCAAAAAAACCTCTCGAGCGGCTTTCAAATGCGGCTCGTCAAAATTTCCCCCAAGTCCCGGGACCAAAATAATCAATCGGTCCGGGTTTCCTTGGCTTTCATAGCTGGCCGCAAGGCAATGTCCTTTTCGGTTCGTCACCTCAATCTGGCTCATGTAAGTATTTAATTACGTAATTAATTACGTACCTGTCTGGAAAGCGTATCCTTAGGTCCGGCAGGGCGCGTGACGAACACATACAATGCCGCCAGGAGGAACAGATCGATATACATCTCCGCCCTGACCGTGAACGACAGGTAGATCGTCATCACGATAAAAAAACAGGCGTAGGCGTACAGGTTG
>JBLMZV010000052.1:0-9960 GCA_050259015.1 Candidatus Saccharimonadota bacterium | reverse complement strand
TCGGGGATCTTCGCGCCGAGTCGGGTTTTCTTGAAGCCCTTGTCGTTGCTTTCGATCTTGACTTCGACGTACAGGTTGCCGTCCCTCAGACCGAGTTTCCCCTCGACGCAACGTTCGTTGCATAACGCTTCGGGAAGTATCGCCCAGGGAGTCGAGAGGACCGTGGATACAGCGCCGCGGAATTGCTTGGCCACCGCCGGCGGAACTTCCGCCCTTGGTGTAGTCTACAGCCAGTTGACGCTCATCATGTGGTCCTGACCAGAGACGACTGCGGCCATGGCAAGGGCCACCAGCAGGAAAACGACCAGCTTCGACTTCATACACTCCTCCGTTTTTCCGAACCAAATTATTATATACGCAAGCAATAGCCCCGGCAACTCTAATTGTCTTGAAAAAGTACAGGCTTTATCGTATAATATCAAAGCTTTCTGCATTTGGTTGCAGAGAGGCATCCATCCGGAAGCCGAAGCCCCGGTATTTATGCAGGGGAGAAGACGCGAAGGCCGGAGGATGCTTTGACTCAAGGCCCTATCGTCTAACGGTTAGGACAAGCGGTTCTCATCCGCTAAATCGGGGTCCGATTCCCCGTGGGGCTGCCACAATAAATTTGGTTGCAGTTGGCGTAAGCCATACTGCGAAATAAATAGGTGCAAGTCCCGCAAAGCGAAGCGGCGTGGGACTGCCAGAAAGTTAGCCCGAAAGGGTTTTTTAATTTGCCTCGAAGGAGCCGGGCCCCGCAAAGCGAAGCGGCGCGGGACTGCCAAAAAGTTAGCCCGAAAGGGTTTTTTTTATTTGTCTCATAGGAGCTGGGTCCCGCAAAGCGAAGCGGCGCGGGACTGCCAAAGAGTTAGCCCGAAAGGGTTTTTTTATTTGCCTCGGCGCGGGACTGCCAGAAAAAAGGACTCGTAAGAAGGGCTTTTTTTGTTGACCGTGTGAACCGGATTTTCGTTTTCCCCGGATTTCCGATAGAATGAGTGGGATATGGAAGTATTCCTCGAATCCGCTCTCGCATACCTGCTGCTCTATAAATACGCAGCCCTTTTTGTAATCACTTACCTGGCCGCGCTGATTGTGCCCTTGCCTTCCGGCGCCACTTTGATGGCCGCGGCAGCCCTTTCGGCCGAGGGGTACTTCAGCCTTACGATGATCACCTTAGTGGCCGTGATCGGAAACGTTGCCGGGGACAATACCGGCTATTGGCTGTCGCGCAGATTCGGCAAGCCGATCCTGAACAAGATCGGGTTCGGCAAGGTGCTTGCGTCGCGTACTTTCGGCTGGCTGGAAAGCGAGGTGGAAAATTTCCGTTTCCCATTGGTGTTTTTTAGCCGGTTCAATCTGGCCACGAATATTTCCGTGAACGTGCTCGCCGGTTTGTCGCGGATGAACTACATCCGGTTCCTGTTGTATGACATAGCAGGGGAGATAACGCAGACCTTGGTCTATGTCGCGCTCGGCTATTCGTTCGCCGAAAGCTGGAAGCTTGCCTATAAACTGTTCGATGAGGCCACCTGGGTGCTGGCGCTCGTCATCCTGCTGTTTTTGGTGGTCGCATACCGAAAAATCAACAGACGGATGATGAAACGCCGCGACCGTTACATCGGACAAAATAAAGAATAGAAACAACGACTCCCTTGGGGGCCGTTTTTTTGAAACATCGCTGATCGGCGGCGCTTAAGGCCGGAAAAAGTTTCTGATGACCCCGTTCCACAACTCCTCGGCGTAGTCCTGTCCTTTTTCGTAGAGTCTGCCGGGTTTGAGGAGCCGATCGGGGTTGAATATCCTGACCCAATCGTTCGGGCGGCTTTCTATGATGTCCCGGAACACCGTGGCCGCGATGGGCGAGTAAGTCATGCCGTTTCCGGAAAAACCCGCCGCCAGCATCAGATTATCCCGGTATTGCCCGATTAGGGGCAATCCGTCGCTCGGTTCGAGGATCGGACCGGCCCACTGCTTAAGTATCTTGTATCCGGTTTCGGGCAACAGTTTTTTCAGGTAATCTTCCAGCAGTCTGAAGCGTTCCTGGCGGTCCACGGGCAGCTCATAGCGTTGATCCTGCCCTCCGAGTATCAACCGGTCAAAGCCGTGCTCGGAGTCGATGCGAAAATAGTTGTAAGGGCTGTGCTTGTCCCAATAAAGCCCGGGCATCAGTCTGCCTGCCGGCAGCTCGGCTTCCAGGCAGTAGCTCTTGTACATGCCCTTTTTGGCGAAGATCTCATGCGGCTTGTTGAAAGGGTTGTAGGTGGCGATGATCACCCGCTCGGCGTCGATCTCGGCCCCATCCGTCCGGACCGTAAACGGCTTGCGCTCGCCTTCGATAAGCTCAACTTCGCTGCCTTCGTAAATCTGCGCGCCCCGCTCCACGGCCGCTCCCGCCAGACCCCTCAGGAACTTGAGAGGATGATATTTGGCCTGGTTGGCCACTTCGTAGTGTCCGAAATTCACGAATTCCAGATCGTGCGTCGTGTGCATTGCGGCGTCCACGCCCAATTCCGCGAGCCGTTCGTATTCCTGTTCGATCATGCCGTACTGGTCCATCTCCGCCGCGAACACATAGGCCGTGGACCAGGAAAAGTCGCAGTCGATGTCCCCGTCGCGGATGGCCTCGGCGATCATGCCGATGGCGCGGCGGCCGGACTTGTAAACCTGACGCGCCGTTTCCGCGCCGAATAATTTGGCCAGCTTCGGGGCATCGGTATCGATAATCTCGGTGATGAAGGCGGTGGTGTCTATGGTCGCACCCGCTCCGAGTTCGTCCGCCTCCAAAAGGATCACTTCGTGATTTTGGGCCAGCAGATAAGCCGTCCAGATTCCGCATAGGCCGCCGCCGATGATCGCGATTTCGGCCCGGGCTTTGCCTTGGAGGGCAGGGTACTGGTGTCCTTTTTTATAGTCGTACCAGGGTGTCGGCATAAGGATATGATACTTCCCGAATCCCGCAAAATGAATTGGCAGAAATCATAAAGTCTGCAGGCGCCCCGGGCTTCCGGTTGGAAGGGTTTTAATATTCAGGCTATAATTAAGCCATGGATGGAAACGACAATTTGAGTACCGAAACAAAAATCAAGCTCCCGGAAGGGTTTCTTTTGGGCGCCGCATCTTCGGCCTATCAGGTCGAGGGCAACAACCTGAATGCCGACTGGTGGAAATTCGAGCAGGAGGGCAGGCTGCCGAAATCAGGGGATGCCTGCGACCACTATAACCGATATGAGGAAGACTTCGGGATCGCGAGGGATCTCGGCATGAACGCGTTCCGTATTTCGATCGAATGGAGCCGGATCGAACCCCTGGAAAACCAATGGAACTCCGTAGCGGTGGAACACTACCGAAAAGTACTGAAGAGAATGAAGGAACTTGGCTTGAATCGGATGGTGACCCTGCATCATTTTACGCTGCCCCAGTGGCTGGCGGAGAGGGGAGGGTTCGAGAATAAGGAAGGTGTGGAAGCATTCGCCAGGTTTGCCTGGTTTGTCGCCCACAACCTTGGGGAGGAGATCGACCTTTGGGCAACCATAAACGAACCGGAGGTCTATGTCGGCGGCGGTTATCACCAAGGCAAATGGCCGCCTTTCAAGCGCAGCCTGTCCCTGGCGTTCAGGGTCGAAAAGAACCTCGTGGAGGCGCATAAGGCGGCTTACCGCGCGATCAAGGAAGCGCTGCCCGGGGCCCAGGTCGGCATCGTCAAGAACAACGTCTATTATGAACCTTACCGGAAGGGTAATCCCTTAGACCGTGCGGCGGTTTTTTTGGCCGACTATTTCGGCAATCATTACTTTTTGAGGAAGGTCAAAAACCAGACGGATTTTATCGGCCTCAATTATTATTTTTATGACCGGATCAAATTGGAATTGAACAAAGTCCGGGAGATGAACTTCAATTTCGCCCAGAACCGCCCGGAGCACGACCAGGTGCCCCGCTCCGACATGGGTTGGCGCACCTTCCCCGAAGGGATTTATCATCTGCTGACGGACCTCAAAAAATACGGAAAGCCGATTTACGTCACGGAAAACGGCATCGCCAACGCCCGGGATGATATGCGCAAAGATTTCGTCAGCGAGCATCTTTATTGGATCTCCGAAGCGATCAAGAACGGCGCGGACGTGCGGGGCTACTACTATTGGTCCCTTACGGATAATTACGAGTGGGCGGACGGATTCGGTCCGAGATTCGGATTGGTCGAAATCGATTATCAGTCGCAGGCGCGGAAGGTCCGGGGAAGCGCCGCGGTCTTCAAGGAAATCAAATCATGAGTTACTGGCTGGCTGCGGTAATCGGCTATTTTTTTCTCGGCTTAAACGGCGTATTCGACAAGTTTTTGCTGGATAAGACCGTGAAGCAGCCGGCCGCGTTCGGTTTCTACGTCGGCATACTGGCTCCGGTGGCGCTGGTGCTCGCGCCGTTCGGGTTCCAGATGCTTACGGGCAAATTCATCGCCATCGCCCTGATCGCCGGTTTTTGCTTCACCTGGGCGACCTACTTCTACTATAAGGCGATCAAGCAGACAAGTATTTCCCGGATCATGCCCCTGGTGGGCGGAATGGTGCCGCTTTTCACTCTGGGCCTGGCCTACTTCCTGCTGGCCGAACGGCTGTCATCCACCCAGATGTTCGCCTTTATCCTGCTGGTCGCGGGCGCCATCCTGATCACTTACAAGCCGGAATCCGTGGGGTGGCAGCGGAAGATGTTCCTTAACGCCATAATCGCTTCGGTGCTGTTTTCCCTGTCCTTCACGCTATCCAAAATCATTTACGAGGAATCGAATTTCGTCTCGGGCCTGATCTGGACGCGTTTCGGCGTGTTTTTCGCCTCGCTGTCCTTCTTGCTTTCCAAGGCCAACCGCCGGCACATCCTGGCCGCTCCGGCCCAGACCAATAATAAGGGGAAGCTTTTATACTATGCCACCCACGGCCTCGGGGCCATCGGCGGCATTTGCCAGAACTACGCGGTATCCATCGGCAGCGTGACTATCGTCAATGCCCTGCAGGGGACACAATACGTCTTCGTGCTCGGGCTTTCCAGTTTTCTGTCCATTTATTTTCCTAAAGTCCTCAAAGAAAACATCACCGCTTCTATCCTGGTCCAGAAAATAACGGCGATCGTGCTTATATCTATCGGACTCTATTATTTGAGCATATGAGAAAATCAGTCAGAATCATCATCGTTTGCTTGGCTGTGTTGCTTGTCCTGTTTCTGGGAGTCTGTTCGTATTTCTATCTCAAGTTCAAGCCCGCGACGTCTTTCGAGTGGGGGATATCGTTCTCGCCGGGGCATGCCCAGTATCTGGGTTTCGACTGGAAGACGATGTACCTCGACATGCTCAATGACCTGCAGCCGAAGAAGCTGCGGCTGGTGTCTTATTGGGACGAGACGGAGCCGGAACGGGGCAGGTACGATTTTCAGACCCAAGAAGAGATGCTGATCGAGGCCGGGAAGCGCGACATAGACGTGATCATGGTGGTAGGCCAAAAGCAGCCGCGGTGGCCCGAATGCCACCATCCGGCCTGGTACAACGCCCTTTCCGGGCCTGAACGCGCCCAGGCGCAGTTGGAGGCAGTCAGGGAGACGGTGCTCCGCCTTAAGAAGTACCCGGCCATCAAGGTCTGGCAGGTGGAGAATGAGGCCCTTTTTGATTTCGGCGCCGAATGTCCGGTCATCGACAAGGAGCTGTTCCGCCAGGAAATCGCCGCCGTGAGAGCCCTGGATAACCGGCCGATCCTTTTGACCGACAGCGGCGAGCTTGGGAGATGGGTGCCGACGGCTAAGATGAAGCCGGATATTCTCGGGCCGACTATGTACCGGGTTGTCCACAACCCCAAGTTTGGATACTTCCAGTATCCTTTGCCGCCGGCTTTTTTCCGGATCAAGGCCGGGATCGTGGAGCAGTTCACTGGCGTGGACCGGTTCTTGGGGGCGGAACTTCAGGCTGAGCCCTGGTTTGCCGATGACATGTTCCGCACCGATCTTACGGAGCAATACAGCCTGATGAACCCGAAAATCTTCAGGGATAACGTCGAGTATGCCAGGAAAGCCGGATTCTCCGAGAACTACCTGTGGGGGGTGGAGTGGTGGTATTGGCTGGCCAAGAAGCAGAACGATTGGGGCATGTGGAACGAGGCGAAAACCCTGTTACGAAACGGTTAAACTTTGATTTTTCCGGTGAGAATATGTAGATAACGCGCAAGCTGAATCAAAGAATTACAAAAAAAAACTGCTGAATAGCAGTTTTTTGTACATATTGCACAAAAAAATAGCGATTTTGGCATTGAAGGGGCTTGATTTAATGTAATTCTTTGTATAGTTTATACATGTATCATTTGTGAATCATTCTCGTTATAAACACTAAGAAGGGTTCTTTAACGAAAATAGAAAGGTAAATATATGGAAATAAATGAGTTAATCGCTGAAAACATCGTCAATAAGCTGTCGGCGCTTCTCAAAAAAAAGATCACCGTGGGCAACGCCAGGGGGGACGTGATGGCCAGTACCGACCTGGCCGAAACGGGTAAGAATTACGAGCAGCTCCGCCAGGCTGCAGATAATGGCCAGGAATTGGAGATAACGGGCGTCCCCACCAAAACTTTGCTCGGGGACGGGCTGATCGTGCCGATCCATTACGGCGGAGAAGTTGCCGGAGCGGTTTTCATCGAAGATAAGCCGGAGGAATACCAGCACTATCGCAATATCCTTTCGACAACCATCGAACTTCTGATGCAACAGAACCTCGTGACGGACAGTTTTCCGTACAAGGACAAGATCAAGGATTACTTCGTTTACGGCCTGCTGCACCGCCGGATGTCGCTTGAGTACAGTAAAACCCGGGAGGAAGCGGAGCTGTTCGAGATCAATCCTAACCGCGACAAAGTGGTGGTGATAATCACCGCCGAGGGTTTCTGGCAGCACCTGTTCGGCGACAATCTTTCCGCTTCCGAAGACGAGAAACAGACGGTATTGAGCGCCTACAAGAAGAAGATTTTCCAGGCGTTCAGCCAGTTTTTCGGCAGGTTATCCGGCTGCTCGGTTTCATACTTCGGTTCTGACACCTTCGTGGTGTTGATCGATGAACTCTACAGCATGGATGGCCGCGAGATGGTGGAGATGATCCGCCAAAAAACCCCTGAATTCAACCAGCTTATCCGCAGTTTGTTCGATAAGGATGGTTTGACCAGGCTCCAGATCGGAGTCGGTAGTTTCTACCGCGGCAAAGAGGGTGCGATATTGGCTTACGAGGAAGCCAGACGCGCGCTGAACTTAGGCTTAAGCATCGGCGAAGAACGCCTGCTGTACCATATCGACGATTTGGGGATGATCGCGACTTTGGCCGGCGGCAACAAAAAATGGCAGGATAATTTCGTCAAAAGGCTTCTGGTGAAGCTCCTGGCGGATGATTACCTGCTTGAGACTGTCGAAGTTTTCTTCGACAAGAACATGAGCCTGACCCAGACCTCGAAGGATCTGAAAATCCACCGGAACACGTTGCTTTACAGGCTCGATAAGATAAAAAAAGTGACCGGCTTGGACCCCCGGAAATTCAACGATGCCATGGAATTGAAGGTGGCATTGATCCTAAACAAGGTTCTCTATCTCGAAAAAACGGTAGCAAGGCCCGTTTAGCAAGTTGTCCAATGGCGAAAGCCCTGCGGGGGCGGATTCTCGTCAATTCCGACCAATAGACCCGCCAGGACTGGCAGTTTATGATACGCCCATAAGAGCATTAACCAATGCCTCATGAGCAAGAACCTCAAAAAGAAATTCAAGCGGTTGTGGGCGAAGGAAAAGCAGCAGGACCTTTGGGACGAGCAGGGACCGGCTGGCGACATAGATTATTATAAGACAGAATCGAAATTCAATTCGATCGCGAGTCACATCAAACGAAGTTGGGTGGATGTCAGGGGAAACCTGACCCGGCCCTTCAAGAGACTCAAGATCAACGAAAGCGGAATATAAACATGTCAAATTTACTGACCATATATGAAATATCCGATAAGGCGTCCAAGGTGACGACCCGCAAAGCTATGCGCGAGTTCGAACGCTGGGTCAAGGCGCTTATCACTACTTACCACGATGCGGCGATTGAGCGGGTGGCGAACATCCACCTGTTCAGGCTAAAGGACCAATTCAGCATGTAGACGACAAAGAGGCTTTAAGCCTCTTTGTTTTGCTTGTAAAACTGCAGGAGGACCCCCAGGAAGGAAGTTTTGTGACCGATCTCTCGACTGGTTTTAACAAACAGCTCGAACTGGGTCTTTTGGAACTGATCGGCCGGGCGGCACAATCGGAACCGACGGAAATCGGCTGCCATACGGACGATCATACTGTCCGCGTAGCCGTGATGGCTGCGGGGATCGCAAAGGAGATCGGGCGGCCGCAAACTGAGGCGATCCGTATCGGAATCGCCGGTTTCTATCACGATGTCGGGAAAGCCCACCGGGACGTGGAAGCGATAGTGAGGAGCAGCAGGAAACTGACCGAAGCCGAACGGGAAAGGGTCAGGCGGATCCATAGTGACGAGGGCGGGAAACTGATTTTTTCCCGGCTCCAGGAGTGGTACGACCCTGAGACCGTTTGGCACATCAGCGCCGGCGCGTTTCTGCATCACCATCCGTTCGTCGGCCAAACGATCAGCGAAACGGCCCGAGGCTGCCTGTATCCGCGCTCGACCGGTCCCTTGCGCCTGGCCGGCAGGGATATTCCGCTTGCCGCCAGGGTAATTGCGGTGGCGGATGTTTACGACGCCCTGACCGGCTCCGGAAGCGGCAAGCGTTCCTATCAGGAAAAGCACTTCACGGAAAGCGAAGCGCTGATGGATCTCGTGTCGCGGGCAGGACTGGAACTCGACCCGGAAGCCGTGGCGGTCATGTGGAATTTCGTAAGCAGAGAGCTCGTCATAGCGGACGGTCCGCTGACCGGAAGAGAATTCCTTAAACTGGGTATAACGTAAGAAACAGCCGGCGAGCGATTCGCCGGCTGCTTTTTTTATCCGTTCGATTGGACGTTTTCCTCTGAGGGAGGATTGGCCTCGGTAGGAGGCGGTGTGGCGGGTTCCGGTTGGGGTTGCGGATCCTCGGAGGAGGGGAGGCGGATATTCTGGGTAAGCTCCTCGAAATCCGGAAGTTGCTTCATGTCGGTTATCCCTAAGTGCTGCATGAATTCCAAAGTTGTCTTATAAAGCTGTTGCCTGCGGTCCTGGGTCGATGCTGTTTTTTCGATCAGGCCCCGGATCAGCAGTTGTCTGAGGATGTACTGCGAATTCACGCCCCGGATATTTTCGATCTCGGCTTTGGATACCGGCTGCCGGTAGACGATGATCGCAAGGGTCTCGAGGGCGGCGTCCGTCAGTTTTTCGCGGAGCTCCAAAGACAGGTACTTACGGACTGCGGGACTGTTGTCCGGATTGGTCGAGAGCTGCAGGCGATCGTTATGGGCCAATACGATCACGCCGGAATTGCTGTTCTCCTGGACCAGCTCGGATATGGCCTGCTTGATTTCGTCTTCGCCCGCTTCCAATGTGTCGACGAGCTCTTTCAGGGTTACCGGTTTGGGGGCGACGAAAAGGATTGAGACGATCTGCGATTTGAGGCGCTTGATATCCATAAGCTTAGACGGTTACCTTTTTAATCATAATATCGGAAAACATTTCGCTTTGTTCCACGGAAAGGATTTTCTGTTTGGTAAGTTCCAGCAGGGCCAGAAAAGTCACGATCACTTCGGTTTTGCTCTTGGCGGTCTTCAGCAGTGACGAGAGGGAAGTTTCAACCTGCGTGGAAATGATTTTTTGGATATGCTCGATCTTTTCGGTGATCGAGACAACCTCCGCCATGACTTTCTGGGGCAGCTTCACGATCTCTTTCAGTTCTTGCGCGAGTTTCCTGAGGCTTTCGGCCAGGCGGCCGGCGGTAATGTCCGGGTCGGGAACGAAGGTTATCCGTTCCGAAAAGTCCACTTCGCGGCTCCAGGATTGGCGGC
>JBLMZV010000051.1:0-2812 GCA_050259015.1 Candidatus Saccharimonadota bacterium | reverse complement strand
CGCAAATCGAAGACAAGAGCCTTAAGCTTATAGCTCAGAACCACGAACAGGCCACCTTCACCAGGATGATCAGGCGCCAGGACGCGCGCATCAACTGGACGGAAGACGCGGCCAAAATCGCCCGCACCATCAAAGCTTATGATCCTGAACCCGGTGCCTGGACCACGCTCGACCAGAAGACCGTAAAGATCCTCGCGGCCAAACCCGCCACCGAAAACAGGATCGAGCTGCCCGGCAAGATTTTCCGTCACGCCGAGGGCGCGGCCGTGAAATGCGGGACCAACCTTCTCATACTCCAAAGCGTGCAGCCGGAAGGCAAGAAGCCGATGGACGGCCGCGATTTCTTAAACGGCATCAAGAACCTCGAAACCAAAATATTCGTTTAAACTAAACCAACCTATAAAACAAAAAATGGAAAACAAAGGACTGACCACAGCCGAAGCGAAAAAACTCCATCTGCTTCACGGCCCCAACCAAATCGCGGAAAATCATTCTTTCCGACTTTTTGCCCATCTCCTGTCCGAGCTGTTCAGCATCATGAATCTCCTGCTTCTTGCGGCAGGAGGCCTCTCATTGTTCATCTCGGACATGGTGGATGCGATCATGATTTTCGCGGTCATCACGATCAACACGGGCATTTCCTTCTACCAGGAATACAAGGCGGAAAAGACCCTGGAGGAATTGAAGAAGATTTCCCCCGCGTCCTGCCGCGCCATCCGCGACGGCCGCCAAGTCTCACTCTACACCGAGCAGCTGGTCCCCGGAGACCTGGTGCTTCTGGAAACCGGCGACCGCGTGCCTGCCGACGGTCTCGTGATCGAATCCCTCAATCTGGTCGTCAACGAAGCGCCCTTAACCGGAGAGTCGGTGCCGGTCTACAAAAAACCGCAGGAAGCCGAGCATAACCAGGTCTTCGCCGGAACCCTCGTTTCGTCCGGCCGCGCCCGGGTCAAAATCACAGCCACGGGCAGAACCACCCGCTTCGGCAAGATTGCGGAAACCTTAAGCGGCATGACCGACACGGACACGCCGTTGCAGAAGCAGATCCGCAAGCTTGGCATCTACATCGCGTTCTGCTCCATAGCGTTAAGCGCCGTGATCTTCGGGCTGGGGATGCTCCTGCACTTCGACAAATTCGAAATTTTTCTGGTGGCGATGACCAGCGCCGTGGCCTGGGTGCCGGAGGGCCTGCCCTCGATCATCCTGGTTACCCTGGCCGTGGGGGTGAAGCGCATGGCGCAGCGCCGGGCCGTGGTCCGCAAGATGATCGCCATCGAGGCCTTAGGTTCAATCAATATCATCGCCACGGACAAGACCGGGACGCTGACCATGGGCGAGATGCGGGTTTCACACGTCTGGTTCGACGGCCAGGCCAGAAACGACGGCGAGTTCCGGCCGCTCCTCAAGGATCCCAAATTCCAGCGGCTGATCGACGGCATGGTAGTGGTCAACACCAGCAGCCTGGCATTGAAGTTCGGCAAGGACTTTGAGGTGCTGGGAGACCCGACCGAAGGCGCCTTACTCATATTCGCGCGGGACTTAGGCATTGACTACGAGATCCATAAACGCAACGGCCAGATCGTGGATGAATTTTCGTTCGACCAGGAACTCAAGAGCATGAGCGCGGTCTGGGAAAGCGGCAAGGAAACGGTGGCACTGGTCAAGTCTTCCCCGGAATTCATCGTCCTCAACAGCTCCAGGATCTACAGCCGCGGCGAAGTCCGTGCCATGACCGAAGAGGACCGCGGAATGCTTACCCAAGCCTACGGCAATTTCGCCAAAAAAGGCCTTCGGATAATCGGATTCGGCTACAAAGACATCACGGAACGACGCAAATACGAACGCAATGAAATCGAAAAAGACCTTGTCTTCCTGGGCTTCGCGGCGCTCCGGGATCCCATCCGTCCGGAGGTCAAGGGCGCCATCCAGATGGCGTCCATCGCCGGGATCCGCACCGTCATGATCACCGGAGACAACGAGCTGACGGCCATGGCCGTGGCTCAGGAGCTGGGCCTTTCCCAGGCTGACGACGAAACCATTCTCGGCCAGGATCTGGCCAAGCTTACCGACGAGCAGCTGACCGAGCAGATCGGCAGAATCAAGGTGTTCGCCCGGACCACGCCCCAGGATAAGTTGCGGATTGTGCGGGCTTTCCAGAGCGCCGGCTACAACGTGGCGGTCACAGGCGACGGCATCAACGACGCTTTGGCCCTAAAGCAGGCGGAAATCGGCGTAGCCATGGGGCGCAAGGGCACGGACGTGGCCAAAGAAGCTGCGGACATCGTGATCACGGACGACAATTACAAGAGCATCGTCAAGGCCGTGGAAGAGGGTCGGACCATCTACGACAACGTCCTCAAATCCATTCGCTATCTGCTTTCGACGAACATCGGCGAGGCGATAACCATTCTGCTTGCCCTGTTCGCCGGTTTCCCCACCCCGTTTTTGCCCGTGCAGATCCTCTGGCTTAATCTCGTCACCGACAGCCTCCCGGCCATAGCTCTTGCGCTCGACCCTAAGGACCCCAACGCCATGAGACGCAAGCCCCTGGCCAAGAACCACCCTCTCATTGGCCGGCGCGGCTTCCTGCAGCTTATCGCCATCGGCGTCTTTATCGGCCTTGTCTGCGACGGCACTTATATCGGAGTCTTGACCCATACCAACAACGTCGTGCTGGCCCGCACCTGGACCTTTACCATCATGATCGCCCTGCAGATGATCATCGTTTTCCTGGTCCACGGCTTCCATAACGCCTTCAACAAAAAACTGATCGCAGCCGTGCTTATCACCCTTCTCATACAATTCCTGATCC
>JBLMZV010000050.1:0-40812 GCA_050259015.1 Candidatus Saccharimonadota bacterium | reverse complement strand
CGTTATATGTCAAAAACTTTCCGTCGTTGAATGCGTTATTGTTGGTGCCTCCGTAAGCCACGCCGATCATATCGGCATTCCAGGTCCCGGAAGTCAAAGTGCCAACCCCGGTGATGGAGGTATTCACCGCGTCATTGGTGTCGAGGATAGGCCCGTCCAATCCGTCCAGCCGGTTCAGCTCGGACCAGGAAATCGTCACCCCATTAGAGAGGATGGCGTTCTGTCCGATGTTGAGGGCGTTCGTGATATTGCTTCCCGACACGTCTATGCCGTCCACTATCCCGCCGGTAGCCGACGTGATCTTCAGTCCATCGGCAATGCTTCGGTCAAGATCGAGGTTGCTTAAGACCAATAGCTGCGCCGGGTCATTGACTCCAGTGCCGTTGGCGCGGGTGATGGAAACGGTCGAGATCGAGTTGTCGGCGATGGAAATCGTGAAATTGCTGTCAACAGCCGTATCGGCCAGCGTAATCGAAATGTTCCGGCCGTTCGTGGTCACGATAGAATTGCCGTTGTCGTAAGAACCCTGCAGCGTGGAGGCGCCGCCTATACCGCCTGTGTCATTGGCGCACTGCCACTGTTCCAAAGCGTCATTCCATTTCAACAGCTGGTTGTCCAGACAACCTTTAAGCAAGGTGAGTCCGTTGCCCACCACCTCCAAGCCGGAGCTGGTTGCCGTGCTTCCGACTGTGCCGGAAGCGGTCAGCGTGATGGCGTTGGCGTCGATGTAGCCGGTGGGCAAGGTGACGTTTACGTTGGAGGAGCCGGACTGGATCGCGCCGCTTGCGTCTAAGTTGCCTGCGACGACCGTATTCCCCGCCTGATCTACTCGCAGCCTGGAAGAGCCCGAAACTTGCAGGTCTATCAGGTTGCCGGTGAACCCGCCGGCTGTGTTGACCGTGACCGCCGTGCCGTTCATGAGACCCGTGCCGGCTTGGATCGAAGATCCGGTTATGATCTGGCCGCCGATGTCGATGTTGCCGCTTGCATCCAGAGTAAGCAGATTGTTAGCGTTCGTGCCCGGCGTCCTGCCGAGTACGCTGCCCGCGTTAATCGCGAACCCGCTCGAGGTGATTGCCTGTCGCGGCGACAGCGTCTCGAAGGTCACGTTGTTGGACGAAGCCTCAACCTGCAGATAGACCGTGTCGTTATCATTGAAATTGTACGTCAGCGCGTCGGGGTAGCCATTGACGGTATCGCCGATGTTCACGTTGAATACTCCGGAAGCGACGTTCAGGGTAGTGACGCCCGGGGCGCCGAGCGGCCATAGACGATTGCCCATTCCCACGGTCGGGTTATCCCAGATGGAAAACTTGAAGAAGTAGTTGGTTCCCGCGCCGCCCAAAAGATTCCCGGAGGCGTCGGTGAGCCTGCCCTGGTAGCTGATGGTCTTTGGCACGCCGGGAGCGGCCACGACTTTCGTCCAGGCCAAAGCCGAGAAGACGAGCGCCAGGGCAGCCACGGTCAAAAGCCAGGAAAACTTCCTGATTGGCGCCGTATGCAGTTGTGCCTTTGGCCGTGTCATATTCTTCAGATGTACATGATCTTCTTAATGACCTCTTTCTTATAGCGCCTGTCTTTACGGGGGCCAATCCGGACAACTTGAATAAGCCCTTCTTTCTCCCAGTTGCGAAGGGTGTTTGGATGGACGTTGAGTAGTTTGGTCACCTCACGGATCGTGAGGAGCTCCGGCATTTCCTCGAATGACATGACCTTTGTTTTTGTTTTTGTTTCACGAGCGTTTCTTAAGCTGGATTTAGGCCTAAGAAACACAGAAAGAAGCTCAATTTTGGAGCTTCCTTCGTCTTCTCTCGATTTTTAATGTATTTTTGTTTCTTGGAACCTAACAAAACCTACCATTGCTATAACTATAATAACAAAAATTTTGCATAAAGTCAAGCCGCGGCAAAGACCACGGTTATTTCCCGAAAAACAAAAAAACCGCCATTTTATTGGCGGTTTTGACGGTTCGTTTTGTCGTTATTAAGCGACTTCCTACTGGACGATAATCTGGTCGATCAGACCGTAGGCCTTAGCCTCTTCCGGGGCCATGAAGAAGTCCCGATCAGTGTCGGTTTCGATCTTCTTGAGGCTCTGCCCGGTGTGCTTAACCAGGATGTCATTGATCTGATTTTTTATCCGCAGCATCTCCTTAGTCTGTATCTCCACATCCCTGGCCTGTCCGCCCATGCCTTCCATCATCACCTGATGGATCATGATGCGCGCGTTGGGCAACGAAACCCGCTTGCCCTTTGCGCCTGCAGCGAGCAACACCGCCGCCGCCGACGCGGCCTGTCCGATGCAGACGGTCGAGACTTCCGGCTGCACGTACTGCATCGTATCGTAGATCGCAAGCGCGGAGGTCACCGACCCTCCGGGGGAATTGATATAGATCTTGATTTCCTTCTTGGGATCTTCGGCGGACAGAAAAAGCAATTGCGCTATCGTAAGATTCGCGACGTGATCATCGATGGCTTCTCCCAGGAAGATTATCCGTTCCTTAAGGAGTCTGGAATAGATGTCGAAGGCGCGTTCGCCGAACTGCGACTTCTCCACGACCATCGGGACAAGAGGCATCATCACTTCGTTGGGCTTATTGGTTGAACTGATATTGAGCATAATATTTCCGGTTAAAGATATCTCATCATAAACCAGTATGCTTTTGTCGTGAATTGGCAAACTGACGATTATGAGGCTGCAGTCTCTTCCTGTTCCATCTCCCCCGGCTCGGCGACTTCAGCCTTATCATCCATCTCGACCTGCTCCTCCGGAGTCACCGATTCGGATGTCGTCTCGCCGCCTCCGATTTTTTCTTCAAGGATGTCGATCTTCCAGTTGGTCAAACGCGCGGCCAAGCGGACGTTCTGACCCGCCTTGCCGATTGCGAGCGACAGCTGGTCTTCGAGCACGCCGACTTTCGCTTCCTTAGCTTCTTCGTTCAGGCTGACGTTTAAGATCTTGGCCGGCGACAGGGCGTTGGCTATAAACTTCACCGAATCTTCCGACCAGGAAATTATATCGATCTTTTCGCCGTTCAATTCCGACATGACCACCTGCACCCGGGTGCCACGTTGGCCGACGCAGGCGCCGATGGGGTCCACGCCTTCCTGGGACGACCAGACCGCGATCTTGGTGCGGGATCCGGCTTCCCGGGCGATAGACTTCACTTCGACGATTCCGTTGAAGATTTCCGGGACTTCGATCTCGAACAGGCGCCGGACGACGTCCGGATGCGAACGCGACAGGGTGATTTTCGGTCCTTTTGCCGTAGGCTCCACGTGCAGGATCAGGACCTTCAGGCGGCTGCCGATGGAATACTTCTCGTTCTTGATCTGTTCGGAAGGGAACAGTACGCCGGTCGCCTTGCCGAGGTCGACCAGGACCGTATCGCCTTCCACCCGCTGGATGATGCCTGAAACCAATTGTCTTTCCTTGGCCTTGTAATCGGAGAACATCGCGCCGCGTTCCGCTTCCCGGATCTTCTGGACAATCACCTGTTTGGCGGTCTGGGCCGCTATCCGGCCGAACTTGGCGCCGGCCTTCGGAGTGATATCCGTCTTGATCTCATCGCCGACCTTGGCCGACTTCTTCAGTTTCTTGCCTTCTTCGAGCGTCACTTCCTTAACCGGGTCCGTTACTTCTTCCACCACTTTCTTGACGTCGAAGACCTTGGTGGACAGATTCTCCGGAAAAAACTCCACCACGATATTCTGGTCCTTTTTCCCGTAATCCTTGCGGAAAGCCGCGGCCAAAGACGCCTCGATCATCTTGAGGATTTCGTTGCGATCAATGTCTTTTTCTTCCGCTATCTGGTTCAAGGCTTGCTCAAATTGTTCGTTCATTTTATTGTTGCCACTGAAGAATTAATTTTATTATAAAAAAATACGAGCTTAATGCTCGTTTAGTCAGAGTCTTCAATAGCGTTCGACAGTATTATAACAGGCTCATGGGAATTGTCAATGTCCACCGCAGCCACATCGATCCGGTAATCGCAGTCTATAAGCTCCGGGTACAGCTGCCGGTAAAGCTTCGCCATCCTCACCAACTTCAGCTGCTTGCTCCGGTCAACGGCCTCGTAGGGGTCGCCGAAACCCCGCGTGGTCCTGGCTTTGACTTCCACGAACACCAGATCGTTCCCTTTCCG
This sequence comes from Candidatus Saccharimonadota bacterium, assembly GCA_050259015.1. Lineage (GTDB taxonomy): Bacteria > Patescibacteriota > Doudnabacteria > UBA920 > O2-02-FULL-48-8 > JBLMZV01. The sequence continues at coordinate 36,668 of JBLMZV010000050.1, read as the reverse complement.
GGCTACGATATCGATCTCGCCTATCTGTTTGCCCTTCGGCGGCCGGAAGTTCCGGTGAAGGATCCGAAACCCGTCCCGGCGGTAATATTCGGCCGCCAAATCCTCCGCCAATTGACCCAGCTGATTGGCTGGCATGGTATCTGGTTAATTTTTCCGGCGGTTGTTGAGATATCTGCTGTTCTGGAGATTGAATTCGTAATCCCTTTTTTCCGACCGGAAACCGGTAAAGAAATATTTCACGATGAATCCGAGCCAAATCAACCCGATGATGAAGATCGCAAGAAACCATGCCCGGCGGGAGAAAATCGGGGTGTTCTCGTACCGGAACCCGACCCAAAGAAGGCCGATAATGCTCATGCTTATCGCCAGGTTGCGAATCCGGGAAACCAGACGATTAACCACTTCATGCTTGACGAAACGCTGGATGAACCAGAGGACGAGACCGACGGCAAGCGCCGCGATCAAACCATAAGCGGCCCAGTTATCGAATCTGGTCAGAAACATTGGCGGCTGTGACAGCCAGAACGAGGAATCTTTGAACATCGTCTTTAAAAATTAATTACTTGCTGAACAGCAGACAATAATGGTACTGGTCGGCATCGAGCCTCTTTAAGAATTTAAGGCTGTTGCCCTCGGCCAGTGCCGTGACCTCCTGGGGGCTAACCCGGACTTCCGGCGCCGGTCCGATCGGACTTCTCTGGTCGTTCCATTCGAGGATCAACAGATGGCCGCCGGTCTTCAGGAGCCGGTATGCCTCGATAAACAAATTCTTCCGGTTCTTGGCCTCATGGACCACGTTGCCCATGAGCACCATATCGCAGGTGCCTGCCGGAATGGAGCCGCAGGCAACGGGATTATCCAAATCCGCCCGGATAGTCCGGACGTTCCGGATAAGCCGGAGCCGGGCTTCCGCCCCGATGTGTTCCAAGGCGCTTTCCAACAGGTCCACGGCGTAGACAGTGCCCTTCCCGCCGACCATCTTTCCGGCAGCCAGCACGTAATAACCGCTGCCCGCCCCAAGGTCGGCCATAACCTGTCCTTTGCCTAAACCAGCCTGGAACAAAATCTTTTCGGGATCCAGAAACTTATTCCCCCCATAGCCTGAGTTTGCCATATTTTTATTTTAAATCTCTACGATCCGGTGGACCCCGCGGATATCCGCGGTTTGGCCGGTTGTTTCGTCCACGTTTATGATAACATAAGACAACTCGCCTTTCGACACCTCCTCAGGGATATCGAACGGCACCCAGCCGCCGCTGGTGAACCGTTCCAGCGACAGTTCTTTCTTGACTCCGAGCACCGAGCCGGCCGCGCCGCACATCCCCACGTCCGTAATATAGCCGGTGCCGCCTGGCAGGACCTTCGCATCTGCGGTCGGGATATGGGTATGCGTACCGAGAAGCGCCGAAATCTTACCATCGAGATAGTAGCCGAATGCGACTTTTTCGCTCGTGGCTTCCGCGTGAAGGTCGATTAAGGATGCGCTGTATTTTTTCGGTTCATACTTCTTGAGCCAGTCGTCAATTTCCGCAAACGGCGACTGGAAGGGATCATGGAATTGTTTTTCCATGAAGACCGCGCCCATGAAGTTACCGACCAAGACGTCTCCCTTGCCGGTAGGCACTACTATGGCCGACTTGCCCTGGTAGCCCGCCGGGAAATTCGCCGGCCGAACAATCCGGTCCGGATACTTGTCGAAGACCGCATTGGACAGGTCCTTCTTGGAGAATACGTGATTGCCCGAGGTGAAAGCCTGGATCCCGGCGCGCATCATCTCTTCCACGGTCTTGACCGTCACGCCTTTGCCGTGCGCCAGGTTTTCGATGTTGCCCAAAACCAGGTCCGGCTTTTCGGCCGCAGCGATTTCGGGCAGATATTTTTTTATGACTTTTCGGCCCGGCTCTCCGCAGACGTCGCCGAAAAATACGATCTTAAGCATATGATTATCTTGCGTACTCGATCACCCGGGTTTCCCGGATGACCATGACTTTGATCTCGCCCGGATACTTCAAGTCCTGTTCGATCTTGTTCGAAATCTCCCGGGCCATCTTGGCGGCTCCCCAATCGTCCACTTTTTCCGGCCGTACGAACACCCGGATCTCGCGCCCCGCCTGGATGGCGTAAACCTTTTCCACGCCCTCGAAGCCCATTGCCAAAGTTTCCAGTTCCTCCAGGCGCTGCACGTACTGTTCGTACGTATCGCGCCGGGCGCCCGGACGGGAGCCTGAGATATTGTCCGCCGCATCCACGATAGCCGCTTCGATGGAAGTGTATTCCACGTCGCCGTGGTGCGCCTCAATGGCGTTGATGATCTTTTCCGGCAGGTTGAATTTCTTGGCGATCTGTTTGCCGATCTCCACGTGTGTGCCTTCCATATCCTGATCCAAGGCCTTGCCGATGTCATGAAGCAGGGCGCCCTGTTTCACCACCTGCACGTCGGCGCCCAGGTCCTCGGCGATTATGGCGGCCAATTTAGCCATTTCCACCGAGTGTTTGAGCACGTTCTGGCCGTAGCTGGTCCGAAACTTCAACCGGCCGATCAATTGCACGAGTTTCGGCGGGAAGTTGGCGATGCCGAGTTCGTAAACCGCAGCTTCCCCGGCTTCCTTAATCATTTCCGCCACCTCTTTCTTGGCCTTCTCGGTCGCCTCTTCGATCTTGGCCGGATGAATCCGGCCGTCCTGGATAAGTTTCTCAAGAGCGATCTTGGCGATGTGCCGGCGGACCGAATTGAAACCGGAGATAATCACGGCATCCGGCGTATCGTCCACGATCACTTCCACCCCGAGCATCTGTTCAAAGGTCCGGATGTTCCGGCCTTCTTTGCCGATGATGCGTCCCTTCATTTCCTCGTTAGGCAACGTCACTGCTGTGGTCGTGGTTTCGCTGGTCACTTCCGAAGCGCAGCGCTGAATGGCCATGGCCACGATTTCGCGGGCCTTCTTGTCCGCCTCGTCGTGCGCCTGGATTACCAGCTTGCGGGTCAATCCCGCCAGCTCCTCGCGCATGTTGCGTTCGGTGGCCTCCAACAGCACCCGCTTCGCGTCATCGAGAGACAGACCGCTGATTTTCTGCAGCTGGTCGACCTGCTTCTGGCGGATTTCCTTCAGCTCTTCCTGGGTCTTCACGATCTCTTCCCGCTTCTTGCTGATTTCGCCGCGCAATCGCTCCACCTCCGTGAACTTCCGTTCCAGATCGGCGTCCCGCTTGGACAGGCGGTCTTCCACCTTGATGATCTGGTTGCGGAATTCTTGTTCGCTTTTCTTGGCCTGCTCCACGATTTCGATGCCCTTGCTCTTGGCCTCGAGCAGGATTTCCTTTTCCTTACTGTGAGCCTCCTCGAGCAGCCGGGAGACCTTGGCCTCCACGGAATTGACCTTGCTCGCTATCTGAACCTTCCGGATAAAATAACCGGCGATCAGCCCCACCGCGATACCGATGAGGATTTGCCAAATTTCCATAATGAAAACCTTCCAATCCTGATTGGCCTGAATCTTTCCTCAAAGACTCCGCGAAATTACTCCCGCGGAAGGATGTTTTGTTTCAAATAATCACGATTATCCCCGGTGTTGGACGGGGATGAACACGGATCGATGTATTGAGACGAAAAACTTGCGATCATTGAGCTAAAGATGAGGTGCAATCAAAGTTTAAATAGAATCTTTATATAGAGAATTCTATAGTCTTTTTAACGTTCTCCCCGCATTCGGGGCTGGCTTTACTATACCATAAAGGACCTGAAAGTCAATCCAAGCCGAAGCACTCTCCAGGCGGCCAGCATCTCCGCAAGCGCATTTTTTGGATTGGCATATACCGGGAGGATTGGCTCAGAGAATACCGTCGGCAGCCGCTCCGGGGTTTCCGCCTGCAGCCGAAACACCGGCGATCCGATTGGACCCTCAGGGTCAATGCCGTTTTCCGAAATGCCATGGGGAGCCTGCGTCTCTCCGTCTGGATTCCTTGTCGGATAAGCGGTTGGTTCCGTCTCTGGAACCGGTCCGGCAGAAAAGCCGGAAGCGACTCTAAACTCCCCTACGCTTAAGGCGGAGGTCCGCACCGGGACCGGCGTACCCTTTCCGTCGTGCCTCAAAACAGCCGGATTCTCGATGCGGACAATACCCGGCTCTTTTGCCCGGAACACGGCCGCGTAGAGTTTCCCCGAACCGTTAAACCCGCCGATCGTGCCGCCGGCGAATGCCAGCCGGCCCGCCGGCTGCTCATGCGGCTCTTCCGGCCAGAGGCTCACGATCGACTCTTCGGTTTCGATCGCATCCAGCTCCAACTTGCCGGGATCGTAAACGACCGCGCCTTCATAAGCGTTGAGCATCTCGCCTTCTGTATCCAGCATTACCGTGATCAAAAGCTTGCCGGTCGGTAACGGCGTCTGCTCGAAAAAGATCGCTGACGCCCGGGCTTTCAGCGGGCAGGCTGCCGTGGCCGCCGTTACCATAACAAAAATCAGGACTATCCTGTTCATAAAAAATGATAAATAAAAAAACAACCCTGTCCTGATAAAGGTTGCTCTTCGGTGATCGGTTACGCCACTGGCTCCCCGCTGTCATAAGGCGTCCAAATGATAGACAGCGGATCACAGCCCCCACCCTTATCGGATTTAGCTTATTCTACTCCAATTGGCGGCGATTGTCAACGCCGCTTGCCTTACAAAAAATCGCCCTGGTCGGGGCGATTTGGAATTACTTGGTTTTTTTCCGATCCTTGACCCGGGCTTCCTTTCCCGAACGGACATAGTACAGTTTGGCTTTGCGGATCGGATTCTGCTTGATCACATCGATTTTCTCGATGTTCGGAGAGTGGATCGGAAAGATGCGCTCTACGCCTACTCCCGAGGAGATCTTCCTGACGGTTACAGTGCCGGTGATACCCTTGCCGTTCTTGGTGCCGATCACGGTGCCTTCAAAAATCTGGATACGCTCCTTCTCCTTGCCGTCCGGGGAAACGTCCTTGATCTTCTGGTGGACCCGGACCACGTATCCGGCCTTCAGTTTCGGAGCCTCGGTCTTGAGCTGTTCTGGCTTAATCGTTTGGATGGACATATTCGATACCTGCTTTGGTTAGCGTCTGTTTTAATTCTTCTGGCAAATTCGATACCAGTTCAATCCAGGCGCCATCCATTAATTGAAACTTCAATCTGTAAGCGTGAAGGAACTGCCGAGGCAGTGTTTTCTTGTCGCTTTCCTTATAATTGCCCCCGTAAACCTGGTCCCCGAAAATCGGGAATCCCTCGTGGGACAAGTGAACCCTGATCTGATGGGTTCGGCCTGTGTGTAATTTTACCCTAAGCAGGGACAGTTGGTCAAGGGCCGTCTCCGGGGACTGAGCCAGCACGGAATACTCGGTTACAGCCTCCTTCCCCTCGCCTGCCTTCATCTTACGGTGACTGTTGCTTTTGCCGATCGGCAGGTCGATTACGCCATGCAGTTTAGGCAGGCCATGCACCAAAGCCAGGTAGTCCTTCTCGACCCGGCGGTCCAAAAATTGACCTTTAAAATAATCATAAGCCGCCTGGGTCTTGGCTATCAGCAGCAGGCCGGACGTGTCCTCGTCCAACCGATGCACGATGCCCGGCCGATGGGGGTCGCCCACTCCCCGGATGGCCGGGAAGTGCGACAACAGGGCGTTGCTCAGGGTGTCATCGACATGGCCGGCCCCCGGATGGACCACCAGACCGGCGGGCTTGTCGATCACGAGGCAGTAATCGTTTTCAAAAACCACGTTAAGCTTGATATCCGGCCGGGTCGCCAGCGCCCGGTCCTCGAATTCCGGCAATTCCACGATATCCCCCGCGCATAACCGGTAATCCGCTTCCAGTACTGGACCGCCGTTGACGGCTACAACCCCGTCCTTGATGGACCTTTGGATCCGGCCGCGGGAGACCGGCAGACGTTCGGCCAGGAACTTATCAAGGCGCTCCGCGCTCTCCGCTTCAAATTTTTGCATGTTTCAGAAGATCGGGCCGGCGTTTCTTGGTCCGCCTGACCGCCTGTGAATGCCTCCACTCGTCGACTTTTCGGTGATCGCCCGACAAAAGCACCTTCGGCACCCTCTGGCCGAGGTATTTCTCCGGACGGGTGTACTGCGGATACTCCAGGAGCGGCTCGGCGAAGCTTTCCTTCTCCACCGACTCCTCCTTGCCGACCACTCCGGGCACCAGACGCGAGACGCAATCGACCACGGCCAAAGCGGGAATCTCGCCGCCGGTCATAACGAAATCGCCGAGCGAGATTTCGATGTCCACCAGGTCCCGCACCCGTTCGTCGAACCCCTCGTAGCGGCCGCAAATCAAAGTTATGGTTTTGCTTTTCGAAAGCTTCAGGGCCATCGCCTGGTCGAAAGGTTTGCCCTGGGGCGTCAGTAGCGCGATTGTCTTGCCCTTTTGTCCGCGCTTCAGCCTCAGCTTCTTGAGAGCTTTGTGGATGACATCCACCCGGAGGAGCATTCCCGCCCCGCCGCCGTACGGCCGGTCGTCCACCGTCTGCCTGGCTCCGAGCCCGAACCGCCGCAAGCCGACCAGAACGACTTTAATGAAGCCTTTGGCCACCGCCCGCTTCATCAGGCTGATGTCGAAGTAGGATGTGAAGGCTTCCGGGAACAAGCTTATGATATTAAATTGGGTGGGGGTTTTCCTCATCGGTTAAATAGCAATTAAAACCCCCCGGCAAGCGGGGGGTTTGGTTTTGGTTAGAGTTTGAAGTCGTCGATGTCGGTGGATAATTCCTGATCCGCAGGGGCTGCTTCTTCCCTGACCGCCCGCCGGGAGCCTTCCGGCTCGTGAATCTTCAGGTTCACTCGAGACTTGCGCTTGGCGCCTACCACCCTCAACAGGGTGCGGATGGACTTAGCGGTTTGTCCCTGTCGGCCGATCACCTGTCCCATGTCTTCCGGGTTCAGATGGAGCGTAATGAGGACACCCATCTCGTCGACTGTGCGCTCAGTTTTGACATCCTCAGGATGGTCAACTAAAGCTTTTACGAGATACTCAACAAATTCCTGGTCTTTTTCTTCTGCCATATCTTACGTCTCTTATTTAATGTTCTCAAAGAACTAAAAGTGCCCTTACTTTTTCGACCTAAGGTTTAATGTTAAGGCATCTTTAGTCACCCATAGTATAACAAACCGCCCCTCAGTGTCAACTCTGGGGATAAGCCTGAGCAAAAAAATTCCCGCAGTATTTGCGGGAATTCTCAGGTTTATTAAGCGGCAGGAGCGGCCGGGGCCGGAGCGGCCTCAGCGGCAGCCTTTTTCTTGGGGCGCCAGGCCTTGGTCTTTTTGCCGGTCATAAGCTTCTTTTCGATCAGAAGATTCCTGACGGTCGGCGAGACATTCACGTTCTGTGACAGCCAGTGCTTGAGCCGTTCTTCGCTCTTGATGCCGAAACTCTTCGTCCGGGGGTTGTAGCTTCCCAAGACTTCCAGGAACTTCTTACTGGCGGAACGGTAGGATTGGGCGAGTACCAGACGGAAAGCCGGCTTGTTCTTGGTCCCTGTCCTTTGAAGACGAATGGTTAACATGCTCTTAACTTGGGTTAGTCTTAATTGATAGTGCCTGCACAGTATAGCAATTTTCCCTCCCCGCGTCAAACCCCTATTCCTGCCGGAAATGACGCCAGATCCAGTACCCCAGCGCGGCTACGATGAGCGCCCCCAGGAGCAGGTCGAACTTCCGGAAGTACGTTTCGAGCATATGCCAATTTTCGCCCAGCCGGACGCCGAGCCAGGCCAGCAGGTACGACCAGATGAAGGAACCGATGAATGTATAAAACAAAAAGGGCTTCAGAGGGACCTTGCCTATGCCCGCCGGGATGGAGATGAATGTCCGTACTATCGGCAGCACGCGGCCGATCAGGGAGGACAGGCTCCCGAAACGGCGGAAAAACCTTTCGGTCAGCTCCAGGTCGTGGGCGCTAATCAGCACGTAGTGGCCGTACTTGAGAATCAGTTTGCGCCCGCCGAAATAGCCCAGGGCGTAAGTTAAGGCAGAACCGACTACCGAGCCGACGGCGCCGGCCAGGGCCAGACCCCAAAGCGTAAAACGTCCGCTTTCCACGAGGAATCCGGAAAACGGCATGATCACCTCTGACGGCAGCGGGATTGCCGCCGATTCGATCGCCATCAGGAGCGCCACCCCGGCGTAACCGAGGCTGGATATTACGTTGGTAATGAACTTGGTGACCGCGAGCAGAATATCGGTGGCCATGGTTTTGTTTAAACGACTTTCGGCGGCTGCGCCTTTATCGCCTGATCGAGTTTTAAGGACAGCATCTTCGACACGCCTTCGTCGCTCATGGTCACCCCGTAAAGGGTATGCGCCTGGCGCATCGTTTCCCGGTTGTGGGTGATCGTCACGAATTGGGTCTGGTGCGCGAGGGTGCTTAGAATTTTGGCGAAGCGGATGGAGTTGGCCTCATCGAGCGCCGCGTCCACTTCATCCAAAACCACGAACGGCGAAGGGTAAGACGCGAGCATGCTGCAAAGCAGCGCAATTGCGGTCAGGGCCCGTTCCCCTCCGGACAGGGATGCGATCGTGGACAGTTTCTTGCCAGGCGGAGTCGCCTTGATTTCGATGCCGGTAATCTGTTTTTCGCCTTTGCGTCCTTCAGTCTCCTCGGGCAGGCGCTCCCCGTCTTCCCCGTCATCATCTTCCTCTTCCGCCTCGGCCACGACTTCCTTTAGGAGGGCCATGTGTGCGCGGCCGCCGTTGAACAGGATCCTGAAATATTCGGAGAAACGGGAGGATATCCGTTCGAACGCTTCGTCGAACTGTTTCTTGATGATCACATCCAGTTCCTCGATTACCTGCTTTAGGTCAGAAACCGCCTTGGTCAGATCGCCGGATTGCGAAGTCAGATAAGCGAAGCGTTCTTCGGTTTCGCGGTACTCGGCCAGCGTGCCTTCGTCGATGCCGCCCGCAAGCTCCAGCTGGTGTTTCAGTTTTTCGATGCGGTTCACTATGTCCGGTTCCAGTTCCGCGCCGGGCTGGTTCTTCACGGCTCCGGCATCCAGGCCGTTATCCGCCACTTCCTTAAGCAGGCCCTCCAGCCGGGTCTCAAGTCTGGCCTTTTCCACCAGCAGTTTGTTGAGCTCGTCCTTCAGGCTGCCTACCTGGGCGCTTTGCCGGCGATATTTCTTCTCCTCTTCGACCAGGAAGCTTTTCTTGCTCCGTTCCTCGCCTTCCACTTTGGAAAGCGCCGCTTTCGACTCCTCGATCTGCGAAAGGATCCGGTTTAGGTCCGCGTTCAGGATCTCTTCCTGTCGGAACAATTCGCTCTTGAAATTCTGCGGATTATCCTTCAGAAGGCTCTTCACCTGGTTCAATTTCATGGTCAGGCTCTCGATCTCTTCCTGGTATGCGCCCTTCAGGGTCTTCTGCTCCACGACCCTCAGTTCCAGCTGATGCACTTCCGCGACCAGCTGTTCCTTCCCGGCCATAAGCTTACCCAGATCTTCCTCGGAGGATGCGGACACGGCGTTGGACGTCGACAGGGCAGTGACTATCGCCTTCAGCCGGTTCTTGCCTTCCTCCAGGTTGTCCGCCCTAAGCCGGTCCAGCGTCTCCAGGAAATTCAGTTCGAACCGCTTCAGTTCCTGCTGCCAGACAGTTAGGTCGATCTTGTTGTTTTTGGCCCGTTCGATCTGCGCCCCGAGCTTCTCCAACTGTTCCTGCAGGCGCGCCAGCTGCTTCTCGTCGTTGGTAAGCCTGGTCACCAGGCCCTTTTGCCGGTTCTCCGAGGATTCCAGTTCGCGTTCCAAATCAAGCTTCTGGACGTTAAGGCTGTCCCGGTCGATGCTCCCCGGAATCATGTCAGCCTTAAGTTTCCCCCGTATCTCGGCGAGGTCCTCCTGCAGCTTGAACCGCTTCTGTTCCAGCAGCCCCACGGTCTTGTTGAGCTCATATGAAAAATTGGCCGCCTTCCGGTTCTCCTGCTCTTCCTTCTCCAAAACCTTCTGGAACTGGCTGATCTCCGCTTCCACCTCCCCGATTGTCTTCTGTTTCAGCGAAGCGCCGTCATTGACGGCCGAAAGTTCCAGGTTCAAGAGCCGGTATTGTTCGGAGTAATACCGGTTCTGCAGCTGTTTAAGTTCCAGGCTGATCGCCTCCCGTTCCTCCATGCGTTTTGCCTGCCTCTTCAAAGATCTGAGCCGGGGTTCGATCTCGTTTATGAGCTGGGACACCTGGACCAGGTTCTCTTCGGTCTGCTGCAGGCGGCGGATCGTCTTCTCTCTTTTCAGGTAGTACGGTTTGACCCCGGAGGCCTCCTCGATCAGATTCTTGATTTCCGCCGGACCGGCCAGGATCATCTGGTCGATGGTGCCCTGCCCGATGACCGCGTAATTGGTGGCGCCGAATCCGGAACGCATCAGGGCGTCCACGACGTCCAGCAGCCTGGCCCGTTGGTTGTTGATCAGATACTCGGATTCGCCGTTCCGGTATACGCGCCGTCGGATTTCCACTTCCGCGTAATCGAACGGCAGCTTCCGGTCCTTGTTGTCGAAGGTCAGGGCGACCTCGGCCATGGACAGCTTGGACTTCTTGTCGCTGCCGGCGAAAATAACGTCCTCGGATTTTTTGCCGCGCAAAAGCTTCATGGACTGTTCGCCCATGACCCAGCGCAGCGAATCCGCCACGTTCGACTTGCCCGAACCGTTCGGTCCCACCACGGCCGTCATCCCGGGTTCGAAATCGAGCACCGTCTTATGGGCGAAGGATTTGAAGCCGTGGATTTCCAGTCTCTTTAGATACATTTATATTCGTACTTGGTTTTAAAAATCACTCACCTTCAGGCCGTTCTCGGCCGCCGCGATTTCCGCTTCCTGCTTGGACGATCCGATTCCCTTGGCGATCTGGCGGTCATTGACGAACACGCCGACCTCGAAGCTCTTGTTGTGGTCGGGACCCCATTCGGCCAGGACCTTATAATGCGGCGTGATGCCCAGCTTCTCCTGGGTAAGCTCCTGAAACTTGCTCTTGGGGTCTATCACTTTCCCCTCCGAAAGGATATTGGCCAATTTATTGATGACGTAGCCGTCCACGAATTTCCGGGCCTCTTCGAATCCCGCATCGAGGTAGATGGCGCCAATCAGAGCCTCCAAGGCGTTGGCCAGTATCACCTGGCGGGCCCGGCCCGTGTCCTTGGCTTCGCCTTTGGACAGCAGGATATATTGTTCGAGTTTGATGTCGCTGGCGATCTCGGCCAGCATCTTGTAGTTGACCAGCGCCGACCTGAGGTTCGTCAGCTCGCCCTCCGGATTGGGGTAAGTGCGGTAAAGATGTTCGGTTGTGATCAGCTCCAAGACCGCGTCTCCCAAAAATTCCAGACGCTCGTTGTGCGGCAGCGGCCATTTCCGGTTCTCGTTTAAATAAGACCGGTGAGTGAGGGAGCTCTGCAGCAGGTCCCTGTCGTTGAATTTTAATTTGATTTCTTTTTCTAAGTTCGATAGATCCATCGCCCGCTCCTTAAGCGGAACTTCAAAATCCAAAATTCGAAACAAATGGCTTTGTTTAGAATTCCGTGCTTCTAAGCTCCGAATGAATTTCTTCTGGTGGACGATAGTGGATTCGAACCACTGACCTTCTCTACGTCAAAGAGACGCTCTAACCAACTGAGCTAATCGTCCATGCATCATTATCCGCCGGAAATCATCTCTGGCACAACCGCCGCTTCCTCTTCAGGCGAACTTTTCTTGGGCTTCACGATTTCAAGGAACGCAAGAACCCAGGCGGTGTGGTTGAATGCCGCGACCGCCGCCTGCACCGCGAGGAAAATCGCGGTCAGGATCACGCTCAGCAGGGCGAAAATCGCGTACATACCCGCTGAACCTACCGTATTATACGATACTCTGGCTAAAATAGCAACAGGAGTGGCGATCAAAATCATCAGAAACAGGCTGACAAAGAAGACGATTAGCCCCAAAAGCCGCAGGAAAATTCCCAACAGGAGGATGCTCGACCAGTTGGCCGCCAGCATGTCGAACGACGCCTTGAAGCTGTTCCCCACTTTCAGCCCGAACAGCGTGACGAACATCGGCGTCAGGATTCCCAAAAGCATCGCAATGACCAGCAGCGGCAGGAAAATCACCGCCGCAAGACCGCCGAGATACCAGGCCCGCGCCGCGGATTGGGACATGGCCAGGTAGGCAACCGGAACGAACAGCACCGCGGTCACGATCAGCAGCCCGGCCCCAACCGAAGCGGAAACTCCGAGCAGCCGCCAGAAATACTCCCGGCCGGATTTGACCGCCTCCCCGAAGCGGATATCCTTGCGGTCCTTGAATTTGTTGACGGCGATGATCAATGCGGCCTTGCATAAAAAATACATCACGACGACCGCGATAAGCACGGCCAGCCCGGCCAGAAGCGAACCGTAACGGCCGGGAGCGGACAGTTCCGTCCACCACGATTCCAATCCGCCCTCGAAAGCCGAACCCCGGACCCGGTAAAGCGAAACCAAGAAGGGAGTGTCGGACAGAAATAAAAACAGGCCGAACAGCCATAAAACCTTTCTGGTCTTCGTCAGCTGGTAAGCCTGTCTTATGATTTTTGCGTAAGGAAAATCGCCCATAATTTATGCCACGGAGGGCAGCGGTTCCTGTGATTTTTTGTACAGCTTCTCCTTGGGAATGATATCCCGGACGAGCGCTTCAAACTCCTCGCGCTCGAGGGTCTCGACCTTGATCAGCCTCTCAGCGATCAGGGTCAGTTGGTTCTTGTACGTGTTCAGGATTTCAGTGGCGGTCTTGAAAGCCCGGTCGATGAACCCTGCGATCTCCTCGTCGATCTTGGCGGCGACCTTCTCGGAGTAGTTCTTCTGCTCCGATATCTCGCGCCCCAGGAAAATCATTTCCTGATGCTCTCCGAAAGTCATCGGTCCGAGGGTTTCCGACATGCCGTAAGTGGTCACAAGTTTTCGGGCCAGATTGGTCGCGACCTTCAGGTCATTGGACGCCCCGGTGGTCAGTTCGTTGAAGACCAGCTTCTCGGTGGCATAGCCGCCCATGGATACCGCCATGTCAGCCAAAAATTCCGATTTGGTGTGCAGGTTCTTGTCTTCAGACGGGATCTTCATGGTATACCCCGCAGCCCGGCCGCGGGACACGATGGACACTTTGTGCACCGGATCGGCGTGAGGCAATACCGTCGCGACCAAGGCGTGCCCGGCTTCGTGCCAGGCGGCGATTTCCTTCTCCCGCTTGCTTAACACATGGCTTTTCCGTTCCGGCCCGAGCATCACTTTTTCTATCGCCTGGACAAGATCGAGCTGGGCGACTTCCTTCTGGTTTCGGCGGGCGGCCAGAATCGCCCCCTCGTTCATGAGGTTGGCAAGGTCGGCTCCGGAAAAACCCGGAGTGCGTTCGGCTATCTGTCGTATATCCACCTGTTTGCTCAACGGCTTGCCCTTGGCATGCACCTTGAGGATCGCTTCCCTGTCCGCAATGTCAGGCTGGTCCAGAATCACCTGCCGGTCGAACCGGCCGGGACGCAAAAGCGCCGGGTCCAGCACATCGGGACGGTTGGTCGCCGCGATCACGATCACGTTGGTCTCATTGTCGAAGCCGTCCATCTCCACCAGGATCTGATTGAGGGTCTGTTCGCGTTCGTCATGCGATCCGCCCAAACCCGTTCCGCGCTGGCGGCCGACCGCGTCGATTTCATCGATAAATATTATGCAGGGGGCGTTCCGCTTGGCCCGCTTAAACAGGTCGCGGACGCGCGACGCGCCGACCCCCACGAACATTTCCACGAATTCCGACCCGGAAATATGAAAAAACGGAACATTCGCTTCCCCGGCCACGGCCCGGGCCATGATGGTCTTGCCCACTCCGGGAGGGCCGAGCAGCAGCACGCCTTTGGGAATCCGGGCGCCCAGAGAAAAGAATTTCTGCGGGTAGCGGAGGAATTCCACGATTTCCTTCAACTCTTCTTTCGCTTCCTTCACGCCGGCGACGTCGGCGAAGGTGATCCTTTTCCGGCGGTCGGATTGTTCCAGAAGCTTGGCGCCGGACTGGCCGAACGACATCGCCCGGTTGTTAGAACCCTGGACCTGCCTCATCAAAAACCAGATGAAGGCGGCAATCAGCAAAAACGGGATTCCGAACGGCAGCACGGTCGAGGTCAAGAAAGAAGTCGAGGAGCCTTCCTTCACATCTATCTTCACGTCCTTGATCTTGCCGGTATCCACGCCGTAATTCTTCAAAGTTTCCGACAGGGCCACTTCCCTTTCCTTAACCGATTGCTGTTCAGTTCCGTCTTTCAAAAAAACATTCAGGTTATCCTGAGAAACTTCGATCCGGTCAACCTGTCCGGCGTTGACCTCGTCCGCGACCTGGGAGATCGAAATCTGCTGGATATTTTTCTTGTCGCCGCCGAAGAAACTGAACGCCGCCGCGATTACCAGGAAGATGGCGAAGATAATCAGGAGATTTCTTATAAATTTACTCATCTTAAATTGGATCGAATAGTTAATTGGACCTACGAATTTTACTTAAACGCCCTCTGTTTGTCAACTCTCATTCCTACCAACTTTAAGGGCAATTTGGTGCCGGGGACAGGAATTGAACCTGCACGCCCTTTCGGGCACAAGGTCCTAAACCTTGCGTGTCTGCCAATTTCACCACCCCGGCCTGAAATCTAAAGAGCCAATCCATTATAACAAAGCCCTCTCTCATTGACAAAAACGCCGATTTCTGCTATATTTTGGCGTTCAGTAACACCAGCAACCAGTCGTAAAACCCGCACCTAAAGCTACCAATCGGAGGAAACATAATGCCGCAGAATCAGCAGCAAAGAGGTCCCCGTGTTGTCATCGGCTTAAATGCCGTATCCGCCGACGAAAGGCAGATACAGGTGCGGGCCACCGTTTACAAGAACGGCACCCCCCAACCGAACGTCGAAGTGGCGTTTTCAATCGACGGCATCCAGCACGTCGGCCCGCCCAAGCGGACAGACGTCAGCGGACTCGTGATGGAAACCCTGGCCACGCCGCCGGACGCCAACAGCGTCCAGATCCAGGCGGAGGCGGAGGGCTTCGCCAAAACCGTCACGGTGCCCGTCCAGAAGAGCGCGCCGGTCAAGAAGGAACAGCCGCAGCTCCGTCTGATCACGGAACGGACCAAGATCGAGCCGGGCCACTACCGGCTGAACCTGATCGTCGTCGATCCCAAGGAGAAAGGCGTCGATTCCAAGCTGACCCTGGTCTCAAGCGCCGACTTCAAGATCGACGGCAAAGCGGCCGCCCGCAACAAGAGGAGCCTGAGCGTTCCCGCGAGCGGCGTCAACGTCGAGCTCACGTTCGACGTGCCGCATCTGGAGATGGACGTGTTCGTGGCCGGCATCAGCGCCAAGGTCCAGCTGGAATTCTGGGGTCACAAACCCCAGCAGCCTGCTCAGCCCGGCGACGGCCTGCTAAAACACCTGTTCGACGGATGGAAGTAGGGGGATAAAATGTTCCTGCGAATTCTGTTTGCCTGGATCGGCGTCACGCTCTTCGTGTTGGCGCTGACCGGACAATTCTGGCTGACCCTGATAGTGATGTTCGTCGTGTTCGGCTCGGTTTCCGCCATCGTATTCATCGGCGGCGAACTGGCCGCTGCCCGCGTGGGGAGGTTTTTAGGCCTCTTCATGCGGACCAACAACCGCTGGCTGTTCTGGATGTTTTTGATAACGCTTACGGCGTTCATCTGGAACTTCAAGACGGCCAAGCCAGGCCCTCCCCCGGTGACCCAAAGTTACCAGGAAGCTTACAGCAAGAATCAGGTCCTCAAGGACATCGAGGAAAACCGGCAGCGCCGGCTACACCTGTTTCGGGAAGGCAAGTACCAGACCGACCAGGAGCTCGGACAGACCGCGCCAAAACCGGAAACGGCCAACGATTGGTCAGACTGGTCCACGCGCTGGCTCGCCTCTTGGATCCTTCTGATTCTGACGATTCTGTACGTGCCGTTCGCTTTCCGCGATGAAATCGCGGAGGCGTTCCAGGAACTGCGGAGCCGATGGACGGAAAGGCAGGAAGTCACCTCGGACAATCCCTTTAGGCTGCTCCTGCAGCGCCTGGTCGCCCGCCGCGAACCCGGGGCTACGGTTCCCGGCGCTCCCGCGTTGTCCGGCTGGCGGTCATTCCTGAACATCATCAAGATCGACTTGCTGATCGAAACCGCCATTGCCATATTCAAGCATTGGCGAAGGGGGCGGGCATGAAAAAAGTACTCGGCGCAACCGTCGTTCTGTTCTTCGTCGTCAGCCTGCTGTCCATCGCCTTTTCGCTGTCAGGCCTCCTGGACAACTTCCTCAGGTTTTGGCTGATGCTCTTTACCACGGGCGCAGTCATCATCGCCGGGGAATACCTGTTCCGGGAGTACAACCATTCGATCGGCAGGTTGGTATCCCTGGTCGCCGGCGCGATCTTCGTCCTGCTTCTGGCAGGCACGGTCACGATCGGCTACTGGCCGCTGATCCACCAGCACTTCGCATCCAACTGGCCGTTCTCGACCACCGCGGCGGCTAACCGCCACGCGCAGGCCGACATCGACTCCCACGACGCCACCAATCCGGTGGGCACCGACCTGCAAATCGCAGCCGCTAACTGGCGCGCAGAGCAGGAACGACTGATCACCAAAGGCGCGGAACACGATTACCAGAAAGCCTACGACGCCTACAAAGGGAAAAAGAAAGACGGACAAGGGAACCTCCTCGTTCCGCAGCCCGACAAGGACGACCTCCCGAAGCTGCAGCAGGAGCTTGCCAAAATCCTGCGGACCAAGGAACAGAACCTTAAGTACATGGATCAGGAACTCCGGGTGCGCTTCAAGCAGCCCGAAGCAAAGCCTGACCCGCCGGAGGAGAACGTAACGCTCTGGGACAGGATCCGGTCCTTTGACCCGGATGACGTTAGATTGAGCCGAGCGGCTATTGTGAGCTTCACTATCGTAGGTATCGTCGTAATCGCGCTTCTACCGAAGAAGAAGGAAGAAAAAACGGACAAGAAAGAGACCAAGACAACGGAGAAGACGACCACCACGACTTCAATTGCTCCGGTCGCGACTTCCGCCACCGAGGAGCGGCGCGTGGAACGGAGGCGATCATGAATGCGATACTTACGCTCCTACTTCTGATCGCTGCCGCAGCTGGGCTCGCCTGGTTGATATTTAAATCAGCCACGAGCATCGTCGTGGTACTGTTTGTTTGCCTGTTCGCTCGATTCGCGGTTTATCCTTTCGTCAAAAGTTACGACACTCCGTTGCAGCTCCACGAAAGCGCGATCAAGGGCGAGAGTCGACGGTACGCTGAGGCTGCGGTCGGGAAGATCCAAACCGAGAATGAGCCGGTGATTGCCTCGGCCAAGAAGGGCGCGCTCAACCTGGAAGACCAGCGCAGCGCGCTCCTCAAGTACGGCGACAACGGACGGCAGCAGGTCAATAACGAGAAGGAAGCGCTCAACCACCTCTACGGCCGGACGTTCGGCGACGTCTCGATGCCGGTCACGACCGACGTGGACGAGGATGAGCCGCTGTCCTGGTACGACACCGGCAAGGAAGTGTGCCAAACGACCCGGATCGAAGTCTGGGGTACGGCGACGCACGATCCGGCCGGGTACGCGCTTCACAAGTGGGTCGGACCTCTTGGCTGGCAGGATGCCACTCCGGAGGAACAGGCCAACTTCCAGCGCAACGCCAGGGTTTACCGGATGCTGGTCCCTGACCAGCCGTTCATGGCTGCGCTCGGCCGTCTGGGCACCCGCGGCACCCCCTTCATCTTCGATGAGGAGGGGCCGGACAAGCACTTCCAAAAGACAGTGCGGCCGGATGGTTGCGAGAAGCTCTACACTTCGGTGAACGGCTTCACCCGGTTGTACGATTGGGAAACAGGCCGGCCCGGGATTCACCTCTCGGACCTGGCCCGCCAAAGGAAAGGAGGGTTTGAATTGAAGGTGACCCCGCTTGAGTAGCGGGGTCGGGACCTTCGGATTATATCCGAGGGTCCTTTTTATTTTACCCGTAGGCATGTGCACCCTGGCCAAGCCTTGACAAAACCCCCAATTTTTGCTATACTGACCCGTCGAAAATGATTCGACCGAAGCTGTGAATCAATCCGGTTTCACAGGCCGGATTCGCACTCGATTTTGACAAAATGCAGGAGGGGTTATGAAGTTTCAAAAACTCGTCGGTTTGATTGCCGCTGCTTTCGCCTTCGGTTCGGGTCCGGCGATCGCTCAGGAACCCACGATCTTCTCGGCAACCGTGGAGTTGGTCCGCCCCTTGCAGAAAGGCAGCACCGTGCTCTACGTGCTGATCACGCTGGCGGAGGCCAATCAGTTCGAACTTCAGGCCTCGACAGAGGTTCAGAAGGCGCTGGTCGGTTATACCTTCAACGGTGACATCAAGGGAATGCCGACCCTCAGGTTGGCCATCGAGAAGATCTTCCGCGAGAGCGGCGTCCGCGGCGTAGGTTATAGGTTTGCCGGCGACTCCCTCGTCCTGTACGGTTCGGGGGAAGCCCTGGCAGCGAAAACCGCAGATGTCGAAGCTGTCCCACAGAAGAAATCTGCGGCACCCGCGGAAACGGTAACAGTCGCAACACCAGTCGTCCCATCGGCGCCAGCCACTTCACCGAAGCGGGTCGCGGTCAACCGGGAGTTCACTCAAACGCAAACAGAGCAGATTGAAGAGGACCAGCTGGGAACAGTTTCGGCGAGAGTCGCAACTCCGTCTCCCGTACCTGCGCGCAGACCAGTAATAGTTCCCCTGCCAGCGTCTTCTGCGGCATACGCGGCGTCGCTCGGACCTGCTGTTTACGTTGAGCCTGCACCCGCGATGCGAGCCCCGCACTACTACACAGCCACCACCTATACAGGCGGGGCTGATGTCGGCTATTCAGTTTACAGCCAGCGACTCTACGGTAACCTTTATACGAGCGGCTACGGCTACTACAACCCGTACCTGACCGCCGAGTGGTGCGCCAATTTCCCGGCCAACCGGAAGTGCACGCACGGCAAGATTAAGATCGACGGCCCGGAACTTCCCGACGTGGACATGTACCTGACCTGGATCGACAAGGACGGCCGTCCCATCGGTCCCCGCGTCAACAAGGGGCCGGTTTCAAAGCATAACAGCTGGTTTAACCGCGCCTATGATGTCCGGGTAGGCTGGTACAAGGTAGAGTTCGTGCACAAGGACAAGAACGTGCACGGCTACGAGGACACGATCGAGGTGCAGCCCAGCTACGTCACCGACGACCATGCCGAGGCGCGCCACGTTGATCCCAAGCGGTTCCAGAACGAACCGCTTGCCACGGAGATCGTCCGCGGCAAGGACCGGACCATAACGGCCGACGAGTGGAAGAGACAAGGAGGAATTCAGTAAACAAAAACCGTTCTCCCTTTGGGGAGAACGGTTTTTTTCAAAAGCTTTTACACTCTACGCCAAACCAGCCCGTTGATAATAACGTTGACCACGACAGCGGACAAGATTACTACCACCAACCCGATTACAGCGTTTGTGATAATCTTCTTTGCGCTCTCTGAGGAATCGTCATTGCCCCCGGCTGTTACGTAACGGAAACCGCCGTAGATAATGAAAGCCACAGAGATTATCCCTACCACGCCCAAGGCCACGTTGATGAAAGTGAAGATCCAATCGCTCGCCGTTGCATTCGGGTCATTGGAACTGGGCAAGCCCGTTCCTGCTAAATTAGGATTAGTCAGCTGCGCAAGCGCGACAACCGGGCTAAGCGCAAAAACCGTGACCATAGACAAGAATAAAGCTTTCTTCATATTGATGATAGTCTTACACGCCGCCGCTGCCCCGAGTCAGAGCGTTGGAGATGACTCTCACGATCACGAACGACAGGATGATCACCACGATACCGATAATGGCATTCAAGATGATCTTCTTGGCCTGTTCGGAGGAGTCTTCGTTCCCGGCCGCGGTGATGTAGCGGAAGCCGCCGATGATCAGGAAGAACACGGCAATCAAACCGGCGATGGCCAAGGCGATGTTGATGATGAAGATGATGAAGTCAGAAGCAGTCGCCTGGTCCGGCAAGCCGAAGCTGCCGCCCGAAGGGATGCGCAGGCCCTGCGCGCCGGCAAAGAACGGAACAGCCAGCATCACGAAGCCCATCACGACCGAGAGAATTTGTGTCAGTTTTGTAATTTTCATAACTTTCCTTTCTTAATATTTTAATCGACCTTTTGGTTTTTAATAATTATAAGCTTGGTTTCATTAGGCGCGGCCGTTTAAGGCATTGATCACCACGTTGACGATAACGCCGGAGAGGATAACTACCACCAATCCTATTATAGCATTTGTTACCGCTTTCTTGCCACGTTCCGCGTTATCCTCGTTGCCGCCCGACGTAATATAGGTGAATCCCCCGTAAATCAGGAACGCCACGGAGACCAGGCCGACAATGCTCAATACCAGGTTGATCGCCCACCTTAGGATCTGCGGGAAGGTCGTGCCCGGCGCTTGTGTAAATAGGCCGCCACCCAAGTCCGGTATGCTCACAGCCAAAGCCGCTGAACCGACGAGGAATAACCCGTTAAGCACCACGACCGCTAGAAGTTTTTTGTTGATTTTCATGAGCCGAGCAAACTCCCGATTGCCTTAATGATGACATATGCCAGAGCGACTCCCACCAAGCCGACCACAGACCAGAGGATTCCGGACTTGGCTTGGGTAGCCGCGTCCTCATTCCCCCCTGAAGTGACGTACCGGAACCCGTTTATGATGATCATGAGCACAGCAAGGATTCCTACGATGGCGCCGAAGCCGTTCAAAATAGTTCCTGCAAAGCTCATTAAATTCTCGTTGCCAAGAGGATTTTGGAGGGCCCTCCTCGTTTCATCAATATTAGTAACGCCGATAAAATTCTCAATCGCGACCACAATCACGTAAGCCAAAACCGCTATCACGAACCCGGTTATCGCCCAGGTAAATCCCGACTTCGCAGTCTTAATCGTATCAGGATTACCGTTGGCCGTAATCATGCGCGCCCCGCTATAGACCATCATCGCAATCGCAGCGAGTCCGATCGTTTCCGCTATGAAAGTAAAAATCTTTTGTAATAGCCCTTTATAATCAGTGGTACCACCGAGGGCGGTGCAGAGGGTGGTTCCGGAATAGCCTTGAGAGCAGGGCGCTTGGGCTGCGGCCAAAAACGGAACCGCGAACAGCGCGATAAGGATGATGACCGGTATGAACTTACGAGGATCCAACTTCATTAGTTTCCGAAAAACCCCTCGATATTAGTTAAGCTAATCGTGCCGCCAGAGAGCCGCGACAAAACGAGGTTGATAATAAAGAAAGCACCGAGCACTATCAGCAGACCCAAAATAGCGTTAAACAGGGTCTGTTTGCCGGTTTCGATGGCCTTGGGATTGCCGCCGGAAAAAATCATCTGCACCCCGCCTATTACGATAAACAGAATAGCCACCAGGGAAGACGCGCCCAGCAGGAAACTGATGACCAAGGCGACAGTGGTGAAAATATCGCTTAACGTGCACGCGGTCTGATTCCGTCCGCCGCAAGTAACAAGCGCAGCAAAAACCGGATAAGCCATAAGCAATCCGCTTGCAGTTGCCCCTATAATTGCCGTTGTTTTTTGTTTCGTCACAAATTTAAGTTGTCCACATTATAACACAAATCGCCTATCCCTGACAAATTATTTGCGCAATGTCATGGTGATCTGCTGCGCGGCATTTCTTATCGCCTCTTCCGGATCGATGTTCCGGAGCACTACGTCGTCGATGGCCTTACCCATCACGCCTTCGAACACCCCGGAGTCAGGCTTGTAGACGCTCCTGGCAGTTAAGGCGTTCTCCGCAAACACTCCGATATCCAGATCCGAATACTGATCAGGGAGCATATCTTTACGCACCGCCACCAGCTTATGCTTGGCATAGTACTTGGCCAAGGTATCCTTCTGGACCATATATTTGAGGAAATCCCAGGCCGCCGCCTGCTTGGTCTTGCTGGAAGCCTTGGAAACCCCCTCGCCCCAGTAGTTCGCGAAGTTCACTTTAAGACCGGTTGAGTCCACCTGCGGGACGGGCGCCACCCCCCAATTCAGGGTCGGAGCCTTATCCTTGATCGTGGGTTCCATATATGAATAGGAGATCATCATCGCCAGTTTGCCCTGGCTGAACGCGTCCACGCTGTTATCCGTCCGGGCGTTCCAGGTATAGGTCTTCTTGCCCGGATTGGCGAACTGGGTGTAGAACTGCAGTGCTGCCCCACCCGGGTTGAAGTTGGGATTGTCCGGGCTGTTCTGGGTCTGGCCGAAGGTGGCCGCCTGGAGGTTTTGCGAATAGAATTGTGTGCCGTTCTGCAGCATCAGCAAAAGCAGGATGTCCACCGCGCGGTTGACGTTGCTGGAAGTCCCCAGCGCGACTCCCGACCGGCTGAAGGCGCCGCTCGTATCCTGCCGGGTGATTTTTTGCACGTCCGAAACCAGTTCCGGCCAGGTTTTCGGCGGTTCCGAAATACCCGCAGAATTTAGGATGTCCCGGTTGTAATAGAGGGCCAGCACGTCCAGGCTCATCGGCATCGCGTAGATCTTGCCGTCTTTCACGAAGTCATCCCCCACCACGTCTATAAACGCGTCCCGGTATTGGCGCTCGGTAAGCAATGTCGCCGGGGCCGGACTCAGTTTGTCCATATGCTTGGGCAGCCAATCGTTGTGGATGGTAAAGATGTCCGGGCCGTTGCCGGAGGCGATGGCGTTCACCAGGTCCTGTTCGTAGGTGTTCACGTCCTTTTTGACGTACTTGATCGTCACGCCTTTATGCGCCGTCTGGTAAGCGTTGATCATCTCTTCCACGTTCGTGGTATCCTCGAACGTCTTCCACCAGACCAGCTCCACGTTACCCGTCGGGCCGTTGTCCGGGTTCTTCGTCAAAAAAGCGGCCAAAACGACTATCACAAGGAGAGCCAAAATGCCGCCAATGATGAGGTACTTTTTCATTGTTTGTTTCGCAAGTTAGTTTTCTTTTGCGTTTATTATACGATAAACCTATTTTTATTTCAAATCGGAAGTGGTCTTGCGGAGAAACTCGGCGAAGTCGCGGCTTAAATCTTCGTGCTTGAGACCGAACTCCACCACGGTCTTTAAATAGTCGAGCTTGTTGCCGCAATCGTGGAACTTTCCGTCTTCAATCTCCTTCGCATAACAGGCTTTCCCCTGTTCCATCAGGATCTTTACCGCATCCACGTACACCAGCTCCTTGGGAGTGTTGTCGGCCGCAGCCTGCCGGTGCATCGCCTCCTCGATGGCATTGAACATCTCCGGTCCGTAAACCGCGCCCCCGATTATCGCATAGTCGGAGTCGATCATGCCCACGCCGGGCTTCTCGACGATTTCCTCGATCTTGAGCACCCCCCGCTCGATCTCCTTGCCTGCGGCATAACCGTAACGCTTATAGTCTTCCGGCTTGTTCATCTTCATGCTTGCCAGGGTTGCGTAGCCGCCGAGTTTTTCGAACGCCTCAACGAGCTGCTGCGAACGGGTCGGAGCCGCTTCCACGAACTCGTCTCCCCACAGCACCAAGAAAGGCTCGTTGCCCACGATGTCCCGGGCGTTCCAAATCGGAGTCGCATTGCCGAGCGGCCCTTTTTGCCGGATGTAATAAAAATTGGCGAGGTTGGCGATGCGCCTGATCTCCTCGAGCTCCTCGTACTTGCCGGATTCTTCCAGCCTCTTTTCGAGTTCGAAGGGATAATCGAAGTGATCCTCGATGCTCCTTTTTTGCCAGCCGGTGACGATCACTATGTCGGTGATGCCGGCGCTGACCGCGTCTTCCACCACGTACTGGATGATCGGCTTATCCACGATCGGAAGCATCTCTTTCGGTTGGGCTTTGGTGGCGGGCAAAAATCTGGTGCCGTAGCCTGCCGCCGGGATGACCGCTTTTCTCACTTTTGGCATATATTCTTGATTACTTGCTTCAATATTATATGCCTTATTAGAAACGCTGACAAAGGAAAGCGCAATGCTTTTTTTGTCCTAATCCACCCTCGGCCGGTACTGCAGCGATTCGGCAAGATGCGCAATCTTAAGGTCCGCCGAACCGGAGAGATCGGCGATGGTCCGCGCAAGCTTCAAGACCCGGTGATACGACCGGGCCGATAAGTACATCTTGATCACCGCCGCCTTCATGAAGGCCTGCTCCTCCGGGCCGAGGCGGCAGAACTCCCGGATTTCCCGGATGGACATCTCGGCATTCGTCTTCACCTTGAGGTTGCCTTGAAACCGTTCGGTCTGGATATCGCGGGCTTTCTGCACCCGCTTCTGGATCGTGGTCGAATCCTCCCCGGAACCTTCCCCCGACAGCTTCTCGTATTCCACCCTCCCGACCTCGACGTGCAGATCGATCCGGTCCAGGAGCGGCCCCGAAATCTTTTTTTGGTATTTCATGATCTGGGAAGGCGAGCACACGCACGAACGGGTCGAATCGGTGAAGTACCCGCAGGGACAGGGGTTCTGCGCTGCGACCAGGCTGAACTGCGCCGGAAAAGTCACGGTACCCGCCGCCCTTGATACCGTGACCAAACCGTCCTCCAGCGGCTGGCGCAGGTTCTCCAATACCGACCGGGGAAACTCCGGGAACTCGTCCAAAAACAGTACGCCGCGATGAGCCAGGGAGATTTCGCCCGGACGGGGCGTAGTGCCGCCGCCGACCAAGGCCACGCCCGAGGTGGTATGGTGCGGGCTGCGGAACGGCCGCTCTATCACCAGCTTTTCCTTAAAATTCAAAAGTCCCGCCACGCTGTAGATCTTGGTTATCTCCAATACTTCCTCCACGGTCAGCCGCGGCAATATCGACGGCAAAGTCCGGGCCAGCAAAGTCTTGCCGGTGCCCGGCGGCCCCGAAAGCAGCAGGTTGTGTCCGCCGGCCGCCGCGATCTCCAAAGCCCTCTTCGCGGTTTCCTGCCCCTTGATCAGTTTCATGTCAAAAGATGCCTCAGGGACTTTCAAAACCTCGGACCAATCCATACCCTGTACCGGCTCCACCGTCAGCAGCCCCTGAACCGAACCGATCACTTCCATCAGGCTGTCGACAGGAAGCACCTTAAGACCGGAAACCAGACTGGCCTCCCGGCTGTTCCCCTTAGGGATATACACCCTTTCGAAGCCGTACTCTTTGGCCATCAGGAGGATGGGCAGCACCCCTGGGACGGAACGGATCGAGCCGTCTAACGCAAGCTCCCCCACGAACAGCACCTTGGCCGGATCGAAAATGATTTGTCCGGAATTCAAAAGGATCGAAATCGCGATCGGCAGGTCGTAATGACTGCCGGCCTTCGGCATATCGGCAGGAGCCAGATTGATCGCCACCCGGTTGCGCGGAAAGATGGCGCTGGAATTCTTGATGGCTGATTTTACCCGCTCTCTCGCTTCCTGCACCGCGGTATCCGGAAGCCCCACCACAATCACGGCCGGCAGGCCGGATGAGATATCGACCTCCACTTCGATTACGGCCGCGGACAATCCGATCAGAGCCCCGGAGTAAACTTTACTCAGCATAGATTTTCGAAACCACAAAAACCCCGCTGTGAAAAGCGGGGCTTTGTATTAACTATTGGCTTTGTTGTGCTGGCTGGCAAAATCCGCCGCCTGCGAAAGCGCTGCCACGAATTCCGGTATTTCGGAATCGAAGACCATCAGGTTGATGCGCTTTTTTTCGCCGTCCTTCACCGAGGATTCGGTGATCTTAAGGAACGGCTTGTCTTCCTTGGTTGCCTTGACGTCAAAGAAGAAGGTGCGACGGCCGCTGCTGACCTTAGTCGAGAACAGCGGAGCGGAAAACTCCTGCATATATTTTACGTGCCCGGCCCTTCGGGGCCAGGACACGAGGGATCTTAATTTGTAAAAAGCAACCCATTGAACCTGTCGTTCACGATTAGCGGCACTCCGTTAAGCTCGCGAATTTGGTCGGCCAGGTTCTGCAGCCGGCAGTGGTGCGGCAGGTCGTTTGCGCAATGGGCGCAAAGATTTTTGATCTGCATCGCAATACTAATTTTTTGCTTTTCAAATTCGCTCATATTACTCCAGTTTCCTGATTACTCCTATGACCTTACCCTGAATCGACCATTCATGCTCAGGATAAATATTGGGGTACTCTTTATTTTCTGCTTTCAAAAAATACTGCGAACCTTTCTTTACCAGACGTTTGACCGTAGCCTCGTCATCAAGCAGGGCGACTACGATATCGTTGACCTCCGCGATCTTCTGCTGCTTCACCAACACCAGGTCCTTATCGAGAATTCCGGCATCCTTCATGCTCAGGCCCTGGACGCGGAGCAGGAAAACATCTTTTCTTCCCCGCACCAGGCTGGCGGGCAAATTCAGCCAATCCTCAACCTGTTCTTCGGCAAGCATCGGCAACCCCGCGGTAATGCGTCCCACCAGAGGGACGCTCAACACTCCTCTGCTTAGCGGTTCGCCTTCCGGGTTCAAGACCTCGATCCCCCTCGCCTTCCCCGTCCGGCGGATGTAGCCCTTATTCTCCAGGGCCGACAGGAGTTTGGCAACCGCGTTCTTGGATTTCACCTTCAGGGCGGCGGCCGCTTCCGAAATAGAGGGCGGCAAGCCGTTGCCGGTTATCTGTTCAGTCAGAAATTCCAGGAGTTTTTTCTGTTTGGGAGTCAGTTCGTCCATAAATCTTTCTTAAGGGTGGGAAGATCCGAAGGAGCGGGTCGTAGAGGCGGCGTTTACGGCCCGCTGCCTTCGGTTTTGTCCTTCCAGAAGTTATGGTATACGAACGTTCACCTTATGTCAACCCCCCGCAATACCGCGGCATTCCCGCTAAACCGCGGCCCTTATCCACATTCGGACAAATATAAAGTCCCGTCTCAAACGTTTGAGACGGGACTTGCTCTTTCAATCGACGATCCGCTCCAGGGCTTCCTTGAGCGCCCGGGCCATAACCGGGGCCATGGAAACCACCTTCACCTCCCCGCCGGTGGATCCTTCATACTCCGACTCGTCGTCCCGGCCGCGGGGCCTCGTATCGCCGAGCCAAACCTGGTCGAACGGATACGGCTTGCCTTCCGGAAACAGATACTCCCGCCAGCCGGGGGAGCAGACCGGATGCGTGGCGACCAGACGGACCGAGGCGGCCTTCTTGTTCTTGAGCCGCACGGCGGTGCTGGCCGACGTTCTGGCCGTGGACACCTCATCTTCCCGCATGAACACGTGCTTGCCCGCCACCTGTTCGACGTCGGGGATGACTTCGATCTCGCCGCTGTAGGCCTCCCTGACCTTCGCCATGAACGCGTCGGCGTCCAGACGGTCGATCTCAATCTCGCTGCCATGCGCCCTGACTTTAGGGGTGGCCACGATCGGGCAGCCGAAGTGCTTGGCCAGGCGGGCGGCCCGCTTGATCGATCCGAAATCCGGGGAATAGAACACCACGTTCTGCCGGCCCAACGTCGCGATCACTCCCCCGACGGCGTCGGCGAAGTCGCGCGTGGGATCCGCGGACAGAAGCTCCACCCCGAATTCGTCGGCATAAGCTCGAGCATGCTCCTCGGAATGCGGCTCGCAGACCACCACCCGGTCGACGCCCCAGTGCTTCAAGTCCCGCATGAACCAACGCAGCCGGGTAATCTCGTGTTCGTTCAGCCTGTCCTGCCTGCGGAAACAGAGGAAACTCAGGACCAGGAGCAGGGACCTGGCGCCGTACTGGCAGCTGCAAGCCGCGATGATGTCCTTCATCTGCGCCCTGACCTTATAGGTCACCGGGCAGGCGAACAGCACAGCGTGGCGGCCGCGGATCTTTTCCGGTTTGCGGATCTTGAATCCGGGTTCGCCATCCGGGAACGTAGTGTGGTTGATGTGGCTGAACGTCAGATTCGCCGAAAGGACGCCATTTGTCAGCTCCAAAACCCGCTGATCGAAGCTGTGGTTGCAGGTAGTGCCGTACACCACGAAACGGTCGCTGGGTAACATATTCCTCCTCGGGGTTTTTGAAAAGGCCGTCGTAATAAAATAGCACATTACGGGCTCCTTGCCAACCCCACAAACGGGGGCAAAAAAGCAACAAAAAAACACCCCGTCAATGAAGGATGCTCAACTTTTCCTGGTGGGTGCAGATGGATTTGAACCATCGACCCCGACTTTATAAGAGTCGTGCTCTAACCGCTGAGCTATGCACCCCGGAAAATCATCGCCGCGGGCGGAATCAAAAATACAGCTCTGCGGCTGTATTATTATACCCATCCTTTGCGGTTTTATCAACTTGCAACGCAAACGTAGAATCGCGGAAGCGATCTTACGTTTGCCTTTATTTACGCTTATTTGCGACTTTTTCTGCCGCGGGCCTTACCGCCCTTTCTGCCCACTTCCGCGTGCCGTTCCGAATCTCCGAACCAGCCCCGGCGTCCTTCTGTCTTTCGTGCCATGACTAACACCTCCTTCCTAAGCCTTAAGCTTATTCCTCACCATCTTATCCCAGGCTCCCGAAAGGTGTCATCGTGACAAATGGCCAAAATTGCCGAAGTGGCAATATATTTTTTGTACCATTTCGATACGGAAACTACTTTTTCCACGCCTCCCTGGTGATCGGCAGCAGCAGCGCGACCAGGCCGGCAAAAATCATGCAGTCGGCAAGATTGAACGTGAATCCCAATCCCACATCCACGAAGTCCAAAACGAATCCCCGGAACAGGCGGTCCAGGATATTCGAAATGCCGCCCGCAAGCACCAGGATCGTACCCCAATTTTGCACCGCGGTACGGGGCGGATTTTTTAGGAACTGAATTGCGAGGAGCAGCAGGCAGCCGGCGACGATGACCAGACTGACCGGATTGGCGAAAGTCAGGCCGAACGACAGCCCGGCGTTGGCAATCTGCCGGATACGGAAAAACAGGAAAGAAAAATCACGAGGCGCCAGCAGCAGCTTCGTGATTTGATCGATCAAAATGAGAACTATGATTTTGGGGACAGCGCGTGACATCTCGATCCTATGCGGAGTGCTTGATGCAACGGTCCGCCTCCGGCACCGCGCGCAAGCGATCCTCTTCGATCTCATCCCCTTCCACGCACTTGCCGTAAGTTCCGTCTTCGATTCTCTTAAGCGCGGCCTCGACGTTCGAAAGTCTCTTTTCGAGATCGCGGGTGACGCCGATGTTCTGGTCGTAGACTTCGACCTCGTTTGCATCTTCGCCTTCTTCGTCGCCGAACTGCGGAAAGTCCGGTTTGTAGTCGCCGGGAAACTGGCCCTTGCCTTCGAACTTCCCCATGCCGCCTAAGATGCCCCGCAGCTTGGTCTGTTCGGCCAGCAACTTTTTCTTATTCTCTTCAATCAGTTGGTCGTTCATATTTTTGCTTAACTCTTTGCTTAAGTATACCAAATGGCAACCCGGAAGACAATCGTGCCTTCGACCGAAAACGGACAAAAAAAATCAGCCCTTAAGGCTTCCTGTTTTACGCTCTGGATCTTTATGGGATACAGAGCGGAACGTGCCGCTCAATTTATTAAAAAATAATTAGCGAGTTCCGCCCTGTTTTGGACGACATCCACGTAGCTTATCTCCGCTCAGGTTCGGGGGCTTAAAAAATTTTGTTTTAAGCCGCCAAGCCTGAGCAGAAGTAAACATACATCTGTGGAAGCCGCGAGAGCTTATATATCTAGTCAATTTATAAGCAGAAGTTCTACACCGTTCTTGGGGTCTTATTCAGACCTAACAAAACTATTTTTGTTTTTTTTATTTTTGTTTGCTTTTAGTCGCACTTTTTATTTTTGTTTTACAGACAGCTGGACTAGAACAGCTATGACGAATAGTGGAGAACGCGGGAGATTCAAATTTCGTTTGAACTTCCGGCTTTCTCCGCTACCGCAATATTTATTTGTCAATGTTCTGCACTAAGTATAGCAAAAATGCGAAGCGATGTCAATCTTCACGGATGTTTTTGCGCTAATTTATGAAAACTCCGGATTGCCTGAGGTTTTCGGCAGCGCGTCAAACCGTTCCACTGACCGTTCAGAGCGTTAAGCGACCGATGAAAACCCAATACATTTTCAATTTTTTCATTTTTACTTAAAATTTCGTGACGTAAAAAGCTCCGGAACGGATTCCGGAGCTTTCGAATTTTTTTAAGCCTTATTCCAGCGGCGCGAGGGTCAAATCCCCGCTCTTCGCCTTCAGACGAATCTGCTTGTCGATGTCCTTGGCGACCTTCGGGTTATCCTTCAGGAAGGTCTTGGCGTTTTCCCGGCCGACTCCCAGCTTAACTTCTCCGAACGCATAAGTGTTGCCGGTCTTCTCGACGATCCCCGACCGCAAACCGGTGTCCAGGAGGTCGCCGGTGTAGGATATGCCGCCTTCGGAAAACATGATGTCGAATTCGGCAGTCTTAAACGGCGCCGAGACTTTGTTCTTGACGATCTTGGCTTTCACCCGGTTGCCGACGATAGCCTCGCCCTGCTTGATCTGCGCCATCTTCCTGACTTCGATCCGCACCGACGAATAAAATTTCAGGGCCTGGCCGCCGGTGGTGGTTTCAGGGTTGCCGAACATCACGCCGATCTTCATGCGGATCTGATTGATGAACACCACAGTCGATTTGGATTTGGAAATGATGCCGGTGAGTTTCCGGAGCGCCTGGCTCATCAGTCGGGCATGCAGCCCCATGTGCGAGTCGCCCATCTCGCCGTCGATCTCCGCGCGTGGCGTCAAGGCGGCCACCGAATCGATAACGATGATGTCGACCGCGTTGGATCTCACCAAGGCCTCCACGATGTCGAGCGCCTGTTCGCCGTTGTCCGGTTGCGAAATCAAAAGTTTATCGACTTTCACGCCGACGGCTTTCGCCCGCTCCGGATCGAGCGCGTGTTCCGCATCCACGAACGCGGCGACACCGCCCTCGCGCTGGACCTCCGCCATCATGTGCATCGCGAGCGTGGTCTTGCCGGAAGCTTCCGGTCCGTACACTTCAATGATCCTGCCCTTCGGGATTCCGCCGACGCCGAGCGCGATGTCGAGAGAGATCGAGCCGGTCGGGATCGCTTCGACATTCATGGTCGTCGCCTTCTGCAAAGTCATGATCGAGCCTTCCCCGAACTTGTCTCGGATGGAAGCCAGGGCCTGCTCGAGGCCGTCTTTGTTCTCCGGTTTGTTGCTGTTTTTTGCCATTGTTGTTTCCCCTTAACCGCCAAAATTAATCTACATTTTAAGTATAAATGAAATATATTCTAAGGCAAGGGCCGACAAAAAACCGCGACGTTCATGTCGCGGTTTAAAGTTTGGAGATTTATTTTTGGGAGGTAAACTCCACGTTGCGGATGACTTCGCCCGATCGGCCGAGGGTCCCCATGTCCTTGCCGTTGTATTGCACCTTCGTCGACCCCGCATCCGAGGAGGTCAGGAGGATTTCATCCTTGGCCGAAACCGACTTGCTCGAGCCCGGCAGCATCGTACCGCGCGCCACCACCACCCCGTCCGCTTCCATATAGATCCAGGCGCTGCCCGGTCCTACCTCCACCGTGACGTTTACCGGCAGCGCTTCCGCCGGCGGCTGAGCTTCGGGTATGTCGGCGTTGATCCGGCGTACGACCGTACTGACCTTGTTGAACTTATTCTTTACGGACACTTCCACCACGTTCAAGCCTGGGCTCAGGGCCAGATTTTCCGAAAAATCGCCGTTCTTATCGGAAAGCACTGCCTGGCCGTTGATCATCACATCCGCCCCTATTTCGGCGTTGCCCGAAACCATCAGGCTGTTGCCTTTGACGGTCAGGTCAGAAACCGGTTCGGCGAGCGACAGTTTGGGAGGCGACAGCACGGAACTGATCTGAGACACCACATACCCGATCGCAAGGAACGAAAGCAGGACCGTAACCGTTATGATGATCGTCTTGGGAGTGAGCACCGCACGCACTTCCGGCTGTTTGCGCTTTTCGGCTTTCGGCTCGAACCCGTGTTCTTTTTCGTACTGGTCAAGCAGCAGCCGCTCTTCCACCTGGTACAGCCCCGACAGGTTCTTCAGAAATCCCCGCACGTAAACGTCTGCGGGGAGCTCGTTCCATTTGCCTCTTTCCAGGCTTTCCAGATAAACCGGCTTGATCTGAGTCAGAAGACTTGCGGTTTTGATATCGTAATTCAGGCGTTTCCGGCTGTCCGCCAAAAATTCGCCCAGCGTGTCGATCTTGATCGGTTTCGTCTTAAACAATGCCTTGGCCATTCCCTGGTCCTTATCTTAGTAGTTCTCGACTTCCTCTTCCTGCTCCTCTCCCTCTGACGCGCTCACGCCATACACTTCCCTGGGCTTCGCCCCCTCGCCCGGCCCCACGATGCCCTTGTCTTCCAAAATATCGAGCATGCGGGCAGCGCGCGCGTACCCGATCCGAAGCCTGCGCTGCAAGAGCGACGCGGAGGCCTTGCCGGCGGACTGCACCACCTCGATTGCCTGTTCCACGAGTTCATCATCATCGCCTTCACCGTCGAATCCGCCTCCAGCCGAATCGTGCCTGGGCTTCTCAAGAATCTTTTCGTCATAGATGACCGCCCCGGACTGTTCCCGGATGAAGTCGGTGATTTTTCGGATTTCCTTCTCGGTCACGAAGGTGCCCTGAATGCGCTTGGGCTTGGGCAGATCGGAAGTGATGTAAAGCATGTCGCCCGAACCGAGCAGCTTTTCCGCGCCCGACATGTCCAGGATCGTTCGGGAGTCGACCTGGCTGGCCACCGCGAAGGCTATGCGCGCCGTGATGTTGGCCTTGATCAGCCCGGTGATGACATCCACCGAAGGACGCTGCGTGGCCACCACCAAATGGATGCCGACTGCGCGCGCCATCTGCGCCAGGCGCACGATCGCCGCTTCCACATCATTCTGCGCGACGGCCATAAGGTCCGCCAACTCGTCCACCACGATCACCAGATACGGCAGCTGCATCAGGGAAGAGGAATTAAACTCCGAAATATTGCGCTTGTGCACCTCAGCCAACAGCTTGTACCGGCGATCCATTTCCGACACGGCCCACTTCAGCGCGTTAACCGCCTGCTGATGATCGGTCACGACCGGCGTCATCAGGTGCGGTATGCCGTTATAAAGGGAGAGTTCCACCCGCTTGGGGTCGATCACGATAAGCTTAACTTCGGAAGGCGTCGCCCGGTACAGCAGGCTGACCAAAAGGCTGTTTACGCAGACGGATTTGCCGCTGCCCGTGGCCCCCGCGATCAGAAGATGCGGCATCTTGGCCAGATCGGTAATCATCGGATGCCCGGCCACGTCCCGCCCCAAAGAGAAAGTGAGCCGGGAGGGGCTGTTGACGAACAGGCTGCTGCCGATGATTTCCTTGATCCGCACCAGGGCCGTAGACTTGTTCGGAATCTCCACGCCAACCAAAGCCTTGCCGGGGATCGGAAGTTCCATACGGATGGAACTGGCGGCCAAGGCCAAAGCCAGATCGTTCTGCAATGCCGCGATCTGCGACAGCTTTACGCCGACCGCCGGCCGCAGGGTATATTGAGTCACGGTAGGGCCGACGTTCACTTCGCCCATTTCCACCTCGATCCCGAAGTCGGCCAGAGTCTTCTGGATGATGGCGACGTTGGCCTCGATGTTACCGGAATCGACCTTGGTCTTGGTTTCCTCCAGAAAATCCAGAGACGGGAACTTCCAGCTCTTGTCGGTCGCTTCCTTAAGCATCGCTTTCGTGACTTTGTGATCCAAGGGGGCATCGGCATGCGTATTCACCACCGGCTCCAGCTTCTCGCGCTCGATCTCCTTCACCGCCTTGTTGGCTTCGCCCACGGTGTCTTTGGTGAACCCGGTGGCGGAGTTGTTGATCTTAAGCGGCGCCACTTTGGGTTTCAGCGGTAGCGGTCCTTCTTGCTTCACTTTCCTAAACAGCAGGTCGCGGAGCGAAATGTTGAAAGTGACCATAACCGAAACGATCACTCCAGCGACGATCACGACCAGGGTCGCGACGAAGCCCATCAGTTGCATCAGAGGATAACTGGAAAGGACCCCGAGATATCCGCCGCCGCGGCCGTCCTTAACCAGCTGGAAAGCCTGATTGACATCAGCCTTCAGAACCAGGGCATGCAGGAAACCGGTTAAGGTCACGGTCAAAAGCACCGCTCCCACGTAAGCGTGCGTGGACACCGTGTTGGCGTCCTCGCCCTCGTCTTTCCTTAAAAGCGCCAAAGCCACGATCAGGAATATGACCGGGACGCCGTAAGCCATCCATCCGAAGGCCAGCCTTAGAACCCTACTTGCGACCTGGCCGAAACTGCCCGCCGAACCGCTGAGGGATAAGGCGAACAGCACCGCGATCACGATGAAGAAAACGGAGATGATGGCCTTCCGGGTTTCATGCTTGAGATTGAGCTGAGGCCGCTTGAATGCCATGTCTGACCTTTGGTCTTTCGTTTTTTTTCGTCCCATTGAGTTTGTGTCAGTTAAATAAGAGGTGTTTTTCAAATTCACGCCGCCGTCGCCAGTCCGCACCTGTCAGGACCAGCCGCGGCGGTTCGCTTGCGCGGTAACAAAAAACGGGTGACTTTTACCCGTTTATTTTACCATATTTTGCCGTTTTCAAAAAGCCGTTTACGCCGCCTTTCCGCCGGTTTAGCCGCTTATGCTTCCTCGATCTTCCACGAATCCTTATCCTTCACCAATCTGCCCTTCAACCGGAAGCCGGAGGCGTATTTATGCCCGCCGCCACCGAACGAGTGGGCGATCCGCGAAACGTCCGTACGCTTATGCGGCTCGGAGCGGAGACTGCCCCTGACCAATTCCCCGTCCTGCCTTAACAGCAGGGCGAACTTGGCGTAAGGGATGTTGTTGATGAGCTCCACGAATCCGGACAGGTCCTCGTCCGTGGCTCCGATATCCTTCAGGTCTTCCTCGGTCAATACCGAGAATACCATCCGCTTGTCTTTATCGAACCGGGTGTTTTCCAAAGCCTTGGACCATGCCCGGATGGTCTGCGGCCGCTTCTGCCCGATGGTAAAAGAGGAGATGCGGTCGATGCGGGCTCCTTTCTTCATCAGCTCCGCTGCCGCCTCCAGCACTTCCGAGGTGGTGTTGGAATGTTTGAACCCGCCCGTGTCCGTGAAGATGCCCGTCAACAGGCAGGTGGCGATGTTCTTGTCGATCGCGACCTGATCGCTCGACTTCAAAAAATAATAGACGAGCTCGGCCACCGCCGCGGTCTTGGGTTCCACCAGATTGACTGTCCCGAAGAGCGAGTTGTCGGGATGATGATCGAAATTCAGGATCTTGCCGGAATATTCCGCCACTTCCGGAAAACCCGGACGGGACAGCTTGCCGCAGCCGAACGTAATCAGGAGATCGTAATCCCCCGGCCGATATAGGTCGTTCACCAGTTCGTTCTCGGGCAAAAACAGCAGATTATGAGGCACGCCTTCCTTGACGCAGATGGTCAGGCGCTTGTTCGCCTTGGCAAGCACCTGATAGACCGCAAGCAGACTGCCCAGGTCATCCCCGTCCGTGCCTTCGTGGGTGGTCAGCAAAATATTGTCCGCGGCCCCGATCAGGTCCCAGGCTTTCCTGAATTGGAATTTAAGTTCGGCGGAAACCATATTATTCATCTTCGCGCTTGGTCTTGCGCAGCAGTTCGTTGATATGGGACGCGTACTCTTCCGAGTGATCGACAAAAAAAGAAATGCGCGGCACATTTCTCATCGTAAATTTCCTGTTCAGCTCGCCCTGCAGGCCGTAGAGCTCGTTGGCCAGAAAATCCAGCACCTGCTGCTCTTTGCTTTCCCCCTCCAGGACGGTGATCCAGACTTTGGCGTGCTTAAGGTCAGGAGAAACCTCCACCTTGCTGATGGTGGTCATGGACGGCAGATCGATCCGCTCGAGCATGTCGCCCAAAGTCTGTTGCAGCAGGGATTCAACTTTTTCGGTCCGACGGGACATAAAACTGATTCCAAAATTAATTCATCTTACAGGGTCCGTTTCCTGACTGATTCTTCATAGATTATCAGCACATCCCCTTCTTCCACTTTGACATCCGACTTTACGCTCATTCCGAAGTCGGAACCGCGCAGGACCTCTTTGGATTTGACCTTGTTCTGCTGCAGCTCCAGGATAGCGCCACGGCCGACGATCTGATCCGAACGCTTGATCTCAAAGAGGCTTCCCTCCTTGACCTTGCCTTCCGCAACGGTGCCGCCGACGATCATCTTCTCCTTCTCGGTCCGGAAAATCGCGAGGATCTTGGCGCGTCCGAGATCGGCTCGTAGAACCTCAGGCGTGAGCATCTCCACCACTTGCCGGGTAAGGTCCTCCAGCAATTCATAAATAACGTCGTAAATCTGGACCGGAACGCGCTTGGCAGCCGCCAGCTTGGTGGCCTGCGGGCTGATCCGGGTATGGAATCCGATGATGACCGCTCCGGCAGAGGCGGCGCGCAGGATATCGTTCTCGTTGATTTCCCCGGCCCCTTGTTCCAGGACATTCAGATTGACCTCGGTGTTCTTCAGTTTGGTCAGCGCCTCATTGATGGCCTCGAGACTGCCCAAGACGTCGACCTTGAGGATGATGTTTAAATCTTTCGAAGAAACATTAACCTGTCCAAGCCTCTGGATTTTCTTGGCCCGTTCGGCCTTCACCGCGGCCAAAGCCAGGTTTTTCGCCTCTTCAAGCGAGGAATACGACTTTAGGACATCGCCGGCCGACGGCAC